>JAFTHS010000034.1 GCA_017457295.1 Paludibacteraceae bacterium
CGAGAAATTATATAACAAACCCACAAGGCATTTAAAAACTATGTCTTTCACGAACAACGAAACATATATAGTAAAAAACATTAAGATATATAATCAACAAAACAATTAACTTTTTTAATTAACTTTATTACTAACTTAAAAATCATTATTATTATGAAAAAAATCTTTACGTTATTCGCGGCATTGACAATGGTGTTGTCAGTGAGTGCGGTAAACATTCCAGCAGGGACCAAGTTGTACTTGACCCCTAATGCAAACTGGAATAAAGACAATGCACGTTTCGCAGCCTATTTCTTTGGCGACGGCGAAACGTGGGTAAGTATGACCAAAGTGGCGGGTGAAACCAACCTCTATGAGGTTACTTCTCCAGCAGGGAAATCACCTGCCAATGTTATCTTCTGCCGTATGAATCCTGGTACTTCAACTAACAACTGGGATAACAAATGGAACCAAACTTCAGACCTTACCTACGATGGCACCCTCAACCACTATACGGTTAAGGATGGTACTTGGGACAAAGGTGGTGGTACATGGTCTATTTGGCCTTTACCAGCAGAAAAAACATATAAGGACATCACCATTACTGTTGTAGCTAATGCTACTCCAAAGATTTACTGGTGGGATGCTGGCGACAAATTAGCAGATTCCGATTGGGAGGCAAGACCTGACATGGTAGCTACTGCTACGGCGAATACTTATGCTTATACATTGAAAGATGTAGATGAGACAAAAGGTGTTAATTTTATTATTACAGTTGGTGACATACAATCTGCAGATCAGCACACCACTACTGATGTAACTAAAAACTTTAAAGAGTTTCTCCCACAAGTTGTTGTAATGGGTGTTAATAACTGGGATGGTACAGACAAAATGACTGTATCCGATGACTACTTATCTGCTTCTATTACTTTCTCATTAGATGCCAACAAGGCATATCAACTCAAACTTACCGTTGACGGTCTGTGGGTAGGCGGTGACGACGTTAATATTACGAAAGACAAAAATTCTGCTTTATTTGCAGAAGATACTGGTGGCGATGGTAAAATCACTACCGACCTCGCTGGTGACTATGTGTTTACATACACATACGCTACTAAAACTTTGGTAGTGACTTACCCAACTCCTACCTACGACGTTACTACCACCGCCACTGTTTCTACACAAGGTCAAAACATCGTTCTCTCAGGTAGTTGGGAGGAAAAAGCACTGACTGTCATGCTTTGGCAAGGTGGTGCTACCCAAGGATTTGGTACCTATGCTGCTGAAGACTATGCTCCTATTTTCTTGGGTGCTGCTGAGTTAACTCCAACTTCTGAAGGTGTTTATGCTGACAACAGCGATGGTACATTCACATTTACTGCTACTGCGACAGATTCTGAAGGTGCTATCTACAACATCACTCTTACAGGTGATAATCCTGTGGTAGAGCCAGAATACAAAGAATGGGAAGGTTCTGTCCTCTTTACCGAAGAAGAAGGCACATTGTCTATTAGCTATGCTGCAAGTGATTTGTCATGGTTCTTGGAGCTTTACATTGAGAACTATACTGGTCATAGTACTTATGAGGTAGCAAACGTATATTATGGTGATGAGACAGTTGAGTATTACGACATGTATGGTACAGTTACTGTTGAGTACGCAGATTGGGCAGGAACAGATGTCTTGTATGCTGATCTCACATCTGGAGACGGAACATTGAAAGTATGGGCCACCCTATACAACGAAGAACCTGTTGCTGCTGAGTACGACGTTGTCATCACTAACGCTACTGTTACAGAAAACACTTCTGGCTACTACATTGATATGACCGGCGAGTGGGATGGACACACTATCAAAGTAGAGGTATGCGACGAGCTAACAGCTGATAATATTTGGGCTAACTTCTTCATTGACGGTGGCATAGCGAACGATGGTGACCAAGCAGAAGGAACTGTCGAAGCAACTGTAAGTGGAGGTATCGTAACTATTACTGGTACATTTGAATGCATGGGTACTGGTGACGTATACCATGTAACCATCTCTGGTACATTGCCAGATAATCTTACTACCGCTGTTGATAACCTTAACGCTACTGTAGCTCCAGTGAAGATGATCAACAACGGTCAACTCGTTATCATCAAGAACGGCGTTCAATACAACGCTCAAGGTGCTGTGGTAAAGTAAGCACTACAGGACGCCCTACGGGCTATGGGACGGCGTACCGCCTATTGGATAATGGATAATGGACGGCGTTCCGCCATTCGGTACTAAAATTGGGCTTCCTCATCTGAGGGAGCCCATTTTTTTTGTCCCCCTCCTCTCCCCCTCAAGTAGGAAGAAATACTCACCTATAACCTATAGCCGCTTGCGGCGTCCTATAGCCCCAACGGAGCGTCCTATAGCCTCAAAGAGGCGTCCTCTAAACAAAAAAATCGCCTTTAAGCGATTTTTTCTTGCATATTCAGTATATTTTTACTAATTTTGCAGCGGCAAGAGAAAAATAATATATGAAAGTGCATTCTAATCAATATCGCAAGTTACATTTTGCTGTGATGGTTATTGAAGCTACTGCTAAAAAGCAAAAAGTCTCAGGAGAAGTGATGTATCAGCGTCTTAAAGCACAAGACTTGATACGCCAACGATTGTTGCGACACTACGAAGCACTTCATACCCAAAGTCTTGATTGGGTTGTAGAAGACACTATTGAAACGCTCAACAATTGGGAAAAGGAAGGAAGGAAATACGCAAAATGATTACGTTATATCATGGCTCAAATGTAGTTGTTTCTGCTCCTTTAGCAAAGATAGGAAGAAACAACCTTGACTTTGGAAGAGGGTTTTATCTCACATCTTTACGCAAACAAGCCGCAGATTGGGCAAATATCATTGCAATGCGCAAAGGGCGTGATGCAAAGGGAATTGTAAGTGTATATCATTTCGATAAAGACAAAGCTATCGAAGATGGTGTTATATTCAAAATTTTTGACTCCTATAACACCGAGTGGTTAGAGTATGTGGTGGATTGTCGCAAAGGAAAGAATGTGTATGCCAAGTTTGACGTGGTTGAAGGTGGTGTTGCCAACGATAATGTGATTGACACTGTTGAAGATTATGAAAAAGGTATTATCACCGCGGAGCAAGCGTTAGGGCAGTTGCAATACAAAAAAGTTAATCACCAAATATGCATTCTAAATCAAGAAGTGATTGATCAATATCTCACTTTTATAAAATCGTATTGAGAGGATATTATGAGAGATAACGTATTATGGCGCAAACAAGCTAACATCATCATGCTATTGGCTAAAACTTTGCAAATAGACACCGACCGTGCGCTTGATCTTTATTACTCCACCCAGACTGCTCAACAATTAGCAGACCCCGCTATGGGACTACAACTGATGAGCGATCAGTACATTGTGGAGAACATTTTATCTGAATTACAGTCACTATAGACTGCTACGCTGTTAGACAATAGAAGGCGGACTAATACATACCAAAATTGGGCTTCCTCATCTGTGGGAGCCCTGTTTTTTTGGGGGGGACGGCGTACCGCCTATAGGGTAATGGACCCTATGGCCCATAGCCCTTCAGGGCGTCCCATAACCTATAGCGGCTCTGCCGCGTCCCATAGGTGCTGTGCACCGTCCTATAGCCTCAAAGAGGCGTCCTCTAAACAAAAAAATCGCCTTTAAGCGATTTTTTCTTGCACAATTCAAAAATAAGTAGTATCTTTGCAGCCGAAATTTATTTTATTGCTTTATAATAATTGCAAAATAATAAAAGTATGAGAACTCAAAGTAACCCATTTATTATCAGTGGATATGAAGGTGCACATTATTTTTGCGACAGAGCGGAAGAAACAGCTCAATTAGAACGAGAAATAGCCAATGGCAACAATGTTGCGCTTGTAGCCACGCGCCGTATGGGAAAAAGTGGCTTGATCCAACACTATTTTGCTCTTCCTCAGATACGAGAACAATATTACACCTTCTTTATTGATATATATGACACGCAATCTTTGCGTGAGTTAGTGCAAAAATTAAGTCGAGAAATTCTTATGCGCTTAAAACCTTATGGCACACGTGCTTTGCAGCGTTTTTGGGAAACGATGCGTTCGTTGCAACCAGGTATTACTTTCTCGCCAATGGGAGAACCTAGCTTCAACGTGCAGATAGGAGATATTCGAGAGAGCGAAGCAACGCTGGAGGAAATTTTTCAGTATCTTGAAACTGCTGACAAACCATGTATTGTGGCTATAGATGAGTTTCAACAAATTAGCACCTTCCCTGAAAAAAACATTGAAGCCAAATTGCGCACATACGTACAGCATAGTCATAATGCACAATTCATATTCTCTGGAAGTCAGCGACATACCATGAGTGCTATGTTTATGAATGCCTCTAGACCTTTCTATCAAAGTGTATCTATTATGCATCTTGATGCCATTGATATGAACACGTATGACGCTTTTGCCAAATCACTATTTTCCGAAAGAAACAGAACATTAGCACATGGAGTAACAGAAGCAGTTTATGCAATCAGTCGTGGCGTAACATGGTACACACAAAAATTATTTAATACACTATTTGCTAATACAGCAGAGAATGAATCGTGCGAACCTAACCATGTGAATGATGCTTTAAATTATGTACTAAAAACTCAATCGTATAACTACGAAGAGATGCTTTTCCGACTTCCAGAAAAACAAAAAATGGTGCTTATTGCGCTGGCAAAGAATGGGGCTACAAAAGCAATCACATCATCTGCGTTTGTCAATCAGTATAAACTCCAATCTGCGAGTTCGGTACAATCTGCTATTCGTGGGTTATTAGAAAAAGACTTTGTTACATTAGAGCAAGGGGTCTATTCCGTATATGACATTTTTATGACTTATTGGATACAAAGCCATTATTAGTAAGATGATGTCGCGCGGAGCGCGAGGTGGGAGTATAGGCGGAATCACATAGTAATCTCATAGTATTTGATAAAGAGGTGCAGGAGAAAAACTTTTTTCATTTCAAAAATTTGCAAGTTTGACAATTTTTTACTACCTTTGTGGGCTATTTATATTTTTGCTAATAATGAAAGGCATGGAGTATTACAACTAAAAACAAACATAGTATGAAAAAGATTTTTACACTTTTACTTGCTGCTTTACTTTTCTCTACGATGGGTTTTGCTGCTAAAACCACCGCTGTTGTTACTGCTGGTGCTAACGCAAGTTACACTACTGGCGAGATTCTTACAGTTACTGGCCTTTCTGCCGAAGAAGTCGGCTATCAGGGCTCACTTACCTTGATTGTTTATGGCTGGGATAATACGGGAGGTGCCGCTGCGGGATATGCTGGCAACTTGCAGTTGGCAGGCGAAGAAACCGCTTTTTGTGACGAAGGATTGATGATTACTAAAAATCAAGACCTTATCACTATTACTGGCAAGATGTTGGGATATCTATATGACTATCAGCTGAATGTACAAGTAGGCCCCAAGAAAGCAACTACCATAGAGATTGTAAGCGATAACATGGAAGTGGCTCCAGATTTTTGGGAACCAAACGATCTTAAACTAACCGCCCATGCACGAGGCTACGCCTTCGAAATATCACTCTTTGGTGGTATGCAAAAGCAATATGCCACCTATTCTGCGGATGCCCTTTTTGCTACTATCAACAATACTTCAGTATCCTTAGTTGAAAACACTTCTGCTGTTTTTTCTCAAGAGGGAGAGCTGGCCAAGTTCGTGGCTTCATTTGTATATGAAAGCGATACCCTTGCTCTCACGCTGACGGGTGCACCATACGTGGATCCTGCAAACATCGTTCCTAATGACACAGTAGAATATACCATCTACAAAGCTTATATCGGTAAGATGAGTGGATTCAATACGGTATCAGGAAAGAATGATGCTATCGAAATCAAGATCCAAGTGCCTAATGGCAACTGGCTCAATGGAGTGGATGAGAGTTGTTTCTCTTATGGATCCTATGTCAAAGTAGCGGGACAAAAGCTAACTATCTTGCGTGGTAATCTTAAAGTTTTAGAAGCAGACACAAATAAATCCGCTGCGATTGGTATTCTTGCTTCAGACCATGTATGGTATAATATCCATGCAACGACAGCAGAAGAAGTAAATACTGGTCTTGATAATATCCATTCTAACGCAGTTCCGGAAAAGGTAATCGAAAATGGTCAGGTTGTGATCATCTACAAAGGCATTAAATACAACGCATTAGGAATAATAATTAATCAATAATGATTTACGATTATGAAGCAATTCGTTCTATTTATTTGTGCGTTTTTTTTAGCACTCGCCACCTATGGACAAGAGGTGATAGAGGTAAACTTTGATGCCTTTGATGGAGATCCTATTTACACACCTGCAGATACTACGGTTAGTCGCCGAACTGGCGAAACAATCATCACTCCAGCCAACTGGTTAGTGAAGTTGGAGCATGATACCTATCGTTTCTCTTTTAACTTTTATGGAGATAACCTCGTTGGTGTATATTCGTTGCAGGAGAGTGATTTCTTAGAGGATTACACTTATGGTTATGATAAGCAAGT
>JAFTHS010000035.1 GCA_017457295.1 Paludibacteraceae bacterium
ACAGCTGCAGAATCTACAGTTACTTCCTCAGCTACAGGAGCAGCCTCAGCTGCGTCTTGAGCCATTACTGCAACGCTTCCGAAAGAAAACATTGCCAACACCGTTAGGGTTGCAAAAATTTTTTTCATACGATTTGTTTTTTGTGTATTAAATTGTTTATTTATTTGTTTTGTTTCGCTGTCTTCCATGATTTTCTCACCTACCATTCGTATACCCTTGGTATACCTTTGGTATAGCATCCTTGCGGAGAGAGAGGGATTTCTGCGTAATCTCCACAGTCTGCCGACGGCATCCTGTGCAAATCCTTTTACTCTCAATCTCACTTGAGCAAGCTCAAATTCGATTGTTCGTAAAAGTCTTTTGCGGAGAGAGGGGGATTCGAACCCCCGAAACCCTTTTGGAGTTTACACGCTTTCCAGGCGTGCCTCTTCAACCACTCGAGCATCTCTCCTTCGCATTAGCAAACGCAATTTACATGTGCAAGAACACTAGTCTCGCAAGGATAATACTGCTCACAATTTGACACAATACACCTTTCGACCCGCAAAGGTACAAAAAATATTTGACATATGCACAATACTTTGCGATTTTTTTTGTTTTTTTCACAATTTCGCAACAAAAAGGGTCTTCGCATTGGCCGTCGTCACCTCATTTATGTGCTCCACTGAGCAGTTATACACCTCAGCCAAACGCTCTGCCACATGCCACATCCACTTGCTCTCATTCCGTTTCCCACGATGAGGTACAGGAGCCATATATGGCGCATCCGTTTCTAGCACCAAACGCTCTAACGGAATACCTACTAGATGGTCTGCCAACTTACAATTCTTGAAAGTAATTACACCTCCAATACCTAAGTAATATCCCATATTCACTACTTGTTGAGCCACCTCATGGCTACCACTAAAGCAATGCATTACTCCTTTGACAGTCGGATATTCACCCAGTATCTTCAGCGTGTCTTCCGTTGCATCGCGGCTGTGAATCATAACTGGCAGATGCCATTTCTCTGCCCATCGCATTTGCTCACGCATTGCCTCATGCTGCTGCTCACGGAAAGTAGTATCCCAATGATAGTCCAAACCTATTTCACCTATGGCAATCAATGGGTTATCCGACTGCATACGTTCATTTACAGCACTTTCTAACATGTGCAATTGCTCTCGCCAATCTTCCTTTACATTCTCGGGATGCAGCCCTAGAGCAGGGAAAAGATAGTTCGGATATCGGTCACACACCTCCAACACATCTTTTATAGACGTAGCATCCACACCTGGCACCATTATGGCCTCAACGCCATTAATTTGTTGATCAGCCAAAAAAGCTGCTAATTCTTCCGCATACTGCGGATCGTCTATGTGGCAATGGGTATCAATCATATTTTCTATTCATTATCCCCACTCGAATGGCTTCGCGTGAGTGGTTTCACGTAAAATGGATAGCTTCACTCACGTTAGTAACTGCGTGTGAGGAGACTGCTATCGCCATAACTAAGAAAACGAAAATCATGCGATAGAGCATAATCATAAATTGTATGCCAATCACCACCAACAAAGGCACTTACAAGAAGCAGCAATGTGGATTTAGGTTGGTGAAAATTGGTAATTAACTGATCCACCAGATGGAATGTATAGCCCGGCTTTATCATAATCTGCGTAGCCGCATGCAATACATCTTGCTGTGTACTTTCTAAATAATCTACTATCGCCTGCAATGCCTCCTTCGTAGATACTGTATGCTCTTTTTTATATGGAGTAAATTGCCCTACAGAATACGGTATATCTGTAGGCATAGCCGATGAAACGGAAGACAACAGCAAGTCTTCGCCAATAAAATAGAGACTCTCTAAGGTACGCATACTTGTGGTACCCACCGCCACAATATGCCCAATATTGGCTATCAATATCTCAATAGTATCACGTGGCACTGCGATGATTTCAGTGTGCATCGTATGCTGATTGGCATCGGCAGTCTTAACCGGCTGGAAAGTACCTGCACCTACATGCAATGTCACCTCGGCAGTCTGTATGCCTCGCCCACGCAAATCATTCAGTACCTTGTTCGTAAAATGCAACCCCGCAGTAGGAGCTGCTACTGAGCCTTTAACACGCGAATATACAGTCTGATAAGTCGTTTTGTCGCTCTCTTCCGTTTTACGATTCAAGTATGGTGGGATAGGCAACTCACCTACAGCATCAAGAATCTCAGCAAAGCTGATATTTATTCCCTTACCCTCTGAAGTTGATTTCCACGAAAAATGCACAGCAAACGTGTTACCCGTTTGTTCACCCTTTTCTGCATAAAGAATTACTTCTTCTCCCGAAGTCAATACTACGTGTAAAGACAATGCCCCAGTCTTCCATTTCTTAGCATTGCCTATCATGCATTTCCAAGTACATCCATGCGTAGCACCTAAAGCCAATTGATAATCGTTTGGCTCTAATGGCTCAAGGCAGAATATCTCAATACGAGCACCTTGTACGCCCGCTTCAGAACACTTATGAAACTCCAGCCGCGCTTGTATTACGCGCGTATTATTATATATAAGGAGAGAATTGTTTGGCAAGTAATCTCCTACATGGCAAAAGCGACTTTCACTAACCCTGCCATCTTGATAGACCAACAACTTGCTTTGATCTCGCTCCGCCAACGGATACTTAGCTATCCGCTCGTCAGGTAAGGGGTAATTATAATCTTCTATAAGGATTTCTTCCATGTCTTTCTATCTCCACTAAATAGTACATACTGATTAAACAAGCATTCCAAGTCACCATTCATCAAATGAATGCGTTTTGCAGGGCGCAGCCCTACACACTTCAACGCATCTTCATTACTCGAAATAATCCAAGCCGTTGCCCCACTAAATTGATGTTTCAAGGCAGTACCTATATCCTGATACAATCGCAACACATCCTTATCCTGCGACAATCGCTCGCCGTATGGGGGATTCATCATCACAAGTGCACCTTTGGTATCTTTATCTGCAAGACGCAATTCTTCGACACGAATTTGCCTCACCTCTATATCTCGTTGCAGATTAGCCGATTGTATGTTTTTAGTAGCCGTTTGTACTGCATAGAATCCTGCATCAGAACCATAAATCTTATGACTAAAATCACGCTCACGGCTATCGTCATTATACACATCTTCAAATAAATCAGCATCAAAATTCGCCCATTTCTCAAAAGCAAATCCTTTACGATAAATCCCTGGGGCAATATTGCGAGCAATCAAAGCAGCCTCTATCAATAGCGTTCCAGAACCACACATTGGATCATAAAAATCACTTTGCCCATGCCAACCTGCCTGCAACAACATACCCGCTGCAAGCACCTCGTTAATAGGAGCTTGCGTATTTGCCACACGATAGCCTCGTTTGTGCAAACTCTCGCCCGAACTATCTAGTGATAATGTTATCACGTCCCCCGCGATATGCACATTCAAATACAAATCTGGATTTGTCAGTTGTACGCTTGGGCGCACCCCTCCATGCTCCATCCACCAATCCACTATTGCATCTTTTACACGATAAGTGACAAACTGTGAATGACGAAAAAGGTCAGAATACACCGTTGCATCTATCTGAAAAGTGGTCTTAGCAGTCATGTACCTTGCCCAATCCACCTGCTTGACTTGCTCATATATTTCATCGGTCTTCTTGGCCCTAAATGTAGCAATAGGCACCAATACGCGTGAAGCAGTACGTAAACAAAAATTAGCAGCATAAAGCATGCGCTTATCTCCTGTAAAAGCTACCGCTCTGCGTTGTGTCTGTACATTATTAGCTCCTAATTCTATCAATTCTCTCGCCAATACATCCTCCAGCCCCTTGAAGGTCTTAGCCAACATTTGAAATTCTTTATCCATACTTCTTCAATTATGCTGCAAAGATACAAAAAATATTATACATGTGCAAAAAAATATTACTTTTCATCTACATAGCAACTCCCTTTTTGTGTTGCGGAAAGAGGGATTCGTTAGCGCAATTTATTTGCTTGTACCGTTCAAAACCTTTAGGTAGAGATAAGAGTCCCCCATCCGAGAGTGTGAAAAAACCTTGCCTTCTCATTAAAAACAAAAAGGAGTCCACATTTAGGACTCCTTTTTGTTTTTGGCGGAGAGAGAGGGATTCGAACCCCCGGAACCTCTCAGTTCAACGGTTTTCAAGACCGCCGCAATCGACCACTCTGCCATCTCTCCTCGAAATCGGGTGCAAAAGTACTGCTTTTTTTTCAAATACACAAATTTTTAGCGAAAATTCTTGCCAATATGCAAAAAATATAGTAATTTTGCAGCAAATTTGTGCAAAATTTATACAAAAATGTTGTTACAAGTACTCAAATCCAAGATACACCGCGTAACGGTGACCGAAGCCAACCTAGATTATATTGGTAGCATAACTATTGACGAAGACCTGATGAATGCTGCCAACATCTATGCAGGAGAGAAGGTGCAAGTGGTAGATAACACAAATGGTGCACGTCTTGAGACATACGTCATTCCTGGCAAACGCGGTAGCGGTTGCATCTGTATTAATGGTGCTGCGGCGCACCTTGTACATGTGGGCGATACGGTTATTATCATGGCATATGGTCTAATGACCGAAGAAGAGGTAAAGACCTTCAAACCCGCTATCATTTTCCCTAATAACAATCATCTCGCTTAATGGCATTTTTTGACCTTATACATACGGACACGCACTCGTGCGCGCGTGCAGGTGTCGTACATACTGACCATGGGGATATTCAAACCCCCATTTTTATGCCTGTAGGTACTGTAGGCACTGTGAAGGGTGTGCAACGCACCTTCCTTGAAGAAGATATCAATGCACAAATCATCTTAGGCAACACCTATCACCTCTATCTGCGACCAGGCACTGAAATCCTGCACAAAGCGGGCGGTTTGCATCGCTTTGAAGGATGGAAACGTCCTATTTTGACTGATTCGGGAGGATTTCAAGTCTTTTCACTTACGGACATTCGCAAAATGACCGAAGAAGGCGTACAATTCTCTTCCCATATCGACGGACGCAAACTGATGTTCACACCCGAGAATGTCATGGATATTCAACGCGAGATTGGAGCCGACATCATGATGGCTTTTGATGAATGCTGTCCAGGTACGGCAGACCGCACATATGCCCAAAAATCGATGGAGCGCACCCATCGTTGGCTCGACCGTTGTATCCAACGATTTGATACCACCCCCGACCTTTATGGCTACAAACAACATCTCTTTCCTATCGTGCAGGGCTGTGTATATCCCGACCTTCGCCAAGAGGCAGCCAAACGCTTGCGCGACCTTGACCGTGATGGATACGCCATAGGCGGACTAGCAGTAGGAGAACCAACCGAAGACATGTATGCCATGATTGAGGTGGTGAATGATATCCTGCCGCAAAATAAACCGCGCTATCTCATGGGAGTGGGTACTCCGTGGAATATCCTTGAGGGTATCGAACGCGGTGTAGATATGTTCGATTGTGTCATGCCTACGCGCAATGGCCGAAATGGTATGATTTTTACGCAAAATGGCGTAATGAATCTCCGTAACAAGAAGTGGGAAGATGACTTTACCGAACTTGACCCCTGCGGTACCAGTTTTGTGGACCATCACTATACTCGTGCTTATGTCCGCCACCTCATCCACGCACAAGAGATGTTGGGTTTGGAAATTCTCAGTATCCACAACCTCGCTTTCTACTTATGGTTAGTAGGCGAAGCACGCAAACATATTCTTGCTGGCGACTTCAAGACATGGAAAGATGAAATCACTCCACGTCTCATGCAACGAATGTAACCATTCGATCTCCAAAAACGATGAAACGACTAGATAGATATATTATCGGAAAGTTTTTAGGCACATTCTTCTTTTCAATTGTGCTAATTATGAGTATCGCTGTCGTATTCGACCTTACGGAAAAGTTAGATGATTTTTTCGAGAATCAAGTTTCCATACAAGAAATTGTTTTCGATTACTATCTCAACTTCATTCCTTACTTCATGAATATGTTTAGCCCGCTATTCATTTTCATTTCTGTAATATTCTTCACTTCAAAACTTGCGGGAGATAGCGAGATTATTGCTATTTTGGCAAGTGGAGTAAGTTACCATCGATTAATGTTGCCTTATTTTGTCAGTGCATTATTGCTTTTCATCTTTTCGTTTTGGATGACAGGCTATGTAATTCCGCCTGCCTCTGAAAAAATGCTAACTTTCCAGGATAAATATATCCAACACTTCAGCCGTGAGAATGCCCGCAATGTGCAAATGGAAGTAGAACCAGGCACTATTCTATATATTGAAAGTTTTCAGAAACGCACCGAGATGGGTTATAGGGCTTCTTTGGAGCATTTTGATGGTAAAAAACTGACTATGCGTATCACCGCAGATCGTATCCACTACGACTCCGCCTACAATTGGCACTTCGACAAATACGTTCGTCGTGATTTTGATGGTATGCGTGAAACACTCACGCGAGGTACGCGTTTAGATACTATTATCCCTGTTCTTCCTAAAGAACTTTTCTACACAGCAGAAAATGCTCAAATGATGCCCAATCCAGAGTTAAAAGAATATATCAACACACAACGCAAACGTGGCTCTGGCAACGTACAAGCCTTTGAAACCGAATGGTGGAAACGTTGGGCAAGCCCTATTGGAGCATTTATCATGACACTCCTAGGCGTAACCATGAGTTCCAAGAAAGTACGTGGAGGTATGGGTAAGAATTTAGGCTTTGGACTAACACTCAGTGCATTATATATCCTTTTCTCTACCGTATCTACCACATTCTCTGTAAATGGAGTCATGTCACCATTTATGAGTGTATGGCTACCTAATTTCATCTTTTTGGCAATTGGTATAGTCTTATATATTAGGGTTAGCAGATAATGCCACTTCGTTTAATACATCCATCACACATATTCATATAAAAAAAGGTGTATCAGCGATACACCTTTTTTTCATCACCAAAATTTATTATTTTTTAGTCTTGCTATTCTTCTTTGCTTTCTTGTTTGCAGCCTTCACTACCTTTGATAGCAAACCACCTTCTTTTTTCTCTTCCTTGGTTGCATTGGTTGTTACTTTTGCACCTACATAACCTTCTCTTGCTTTCAAGATTACTTGATCCAAAGCCACTTGATCCAAAGAAAGATTATCCAACAAGGTTTGATCTACATCCATAGTTTTAGCTTTCTTATCACTTGGAACAACGATTTGATAACCAACTGCCTCGTCAAAGTTGTTTTTAGTTACCAAGAATACCAAACCACCAACTTCTTTGAATTCAATATTTGTAACGCGCTCTACTGGTACAGGACGGAAGTTGCGATAGAAGGCAGGATAACCAGTCACTGTAACTGTGTAATACTTCTTTGAGCTAACCTCTTTTACTACATGGTATTGAGGAGCCACCAACACGTCTGCTTTCATGGTCTTAAGAGCATTGTAAACAGCATTGTCTTTAAACTCTTGTTCGTTTACTGATTGGTCTGTTGGGCACTCATACTTAAATTCGCCAGTCACCTTCATGTTAGCAACCTCCAAATCAGCAACCAATTCTGGTGTCTCTGGTTCCAAAATTCTTGCTGTTGATCCTGTTGTAACCACAGAATTTTGTGTTGCTCCACAAGATGCTAAAAACATCATTACAACCAAAGACATTACCAAATTTCTTGTCTTCATAATATTACTGCCATTATTACCCGTTGGCATCGGGGTTAAGTTGTGGGTCCATTATTATTACCGCCTTCACTAAATCAGTAGAACCCTTTTCTGACTTGGCAAAGTTTTTATTTTAGTTTGTTTTGTTTTCTAAATATTCATGCATTGCTTGTGCTGCTTTTCTGCCATCCGACATTGCCAAAATGACAGTTGCGCCACCACGTACAATATCGCCTCCAGCAAACAATATTGGCAACGAGGATTGCATTTGTTCGTTCACCACAATTGTTCCTTTTTTCGATATTTCTAAACCTTCTACGGTATTCGGTATCAACGGATTAGGACTCACGCCCACACTCACGATTACCATATCAACTGATATTGTCACAGTTTTCCCTTCTACTGGTATTGGACTACGGCGACCCGACTCATCTGGTTCGCCCAATTCCATTACTTGTAGTACCGCCTCGCATACTCTTCCCTGCTCATCTGCACGATATTCTATCGGATTATGTAGAGTCAAAAATTCTATCCCCTCTTCCTTAGCATGACGCACTTCTTCTATACGAGCTGGCATCTCATCCTCACTGCGACGATAGATAATCATCGCACGCTCAGCGCCTAAACGTTTAGCCGTACGCACCGCATCCATGGCTGTATTACCACCACCTATCACTGCCACATTCTTGGCATGCAACAGAGGTGTGTTGGTTTTCTCCGAAGCTGCATTCATTAGGTTTACACGCGTTAGATACTCATTGCATGACAGCACACCATTCAAATTCTCGCCTGGTATATTCATAAAACGAGGTAATCCTGCCCCACTTCCCACAAACACACCTGCAAATCCATCATTCTGCAAATCGCTAATGGTCAATGTTTTGCCTATTATTGTATTGCATTGAAAGTGTACGCCTAACTTACGCAAACCGTCTATCTCATGATCCACCACTGCATTAGGCAAACGGAACTCTGGTATACCATATTTCAACACGCCTCCTATCTCATGCAATGCCTCAAAAACAGTCACTTGATATCCGTACTTCGCCATATCTCCAGCGAATGCCAATCCTGCGGGACCAGAACCTACCACAGCCACTTTCTTTCCATTGCTCACCTCTGGTTTCGTGCTTTCTATTTGACTATTATCCGCCACAAAGCGCTCTAAATACCCTATCGCAACGGCTTCATGTCCCATCTTCAGATGAATACATTGTGCCTCACACTGCTTTTCTTGTGGGCAAACACGTCCGCATACTGCAGGCAATGTACTACTCTCTTGTATCACTTGTGCGGCACCATCCACATCTCCCACTTCTACTCGTTTAATAAAACCGGGAATATTGATATTCACAGGACATCCCTTCACACAAGTTGGGTTCTTGCAATCCAAACAACGATGAGCTTCCGTGATAGCTTGTTCAAAGCTTAATCCTTGATTCACCTCTTTATATAGCGATTGCACGCGCTCTTCTGGAGTCAGTTCTGGCATTTTCACACGCGGAATAGCCACACGATCCTTGGCTTTTCCCTCAAAAGGTGCCACATTTTCTGCTAGATATTCAGCAGCATTTGATGCTATTTTTTTCGCAACTTGACTTTGAATCGCATTCGTTGTTCCTTTTAGGTAGTCCTCATATGCCACCACTTCTTCTTCTTTATATTGGCGCAAACGAGATAACATCTCATCAAAATCCACGGCATGCGCGTCAAATTCAGGACCATCTACGCATACGAATTTTGTCTTTCCACCCACCGTTACGCGACATGCTCCACACATGCCCGTGCCGTCCACCATGATGGTATTCAGACTGGCCTCGGTTGGAATCTCATATTTTTTTGTTGTCAGTGCTACAAACTTCATCATGATAGCGGGACCTATTGTGATACATCTGTCCACATGCTCTCGTTGTATCACTTGTTCTACTCCCATTGTCACCAGTCCTTTCTGTCCCAGCGAACCATCATCCGTCATGATTATCAATTCATCCGACGCTGCTGCCAATTGTTCTTGCAGTATCACCAACTCCGCGTTACGTGCTGCCAACACTGTTACCACCCTATTGCCTGCATCTTTCAATGCTCTTGCAATTGGCAACATCGGCGCAGCCCCCACTCCACCACAAGCACACACTACCGTCCCGAATCGACGAATATTCGTTGCTTTGCCCAAGGGGCCTACCACGCTATTCAGTTCATCTCCAACGTTCATCGCCACCAATTTCGAGCTGCTCACTCCCACACGTTGTACTACCAAGGTTATCGAGCCTTGATCCACATCTGCATCGGCTATGGTCAAAGGCATGCGCTCGCTTCGTTCATCCACGCGCACCATCACAAAGTGCCCAGCACGACGGCTACGAGCAATCAGCGGAGCTTCCACTACAATCTCCGCCACATTATCCGAGAAAAACCTCTTTGATAAAATCCTAGGCATAACGAAACACAATCAACCCACTATCGGATTAAAAATACTTCACTTCTTCACCTATAATGCTTGTTAGCAAGTTATTAGCCAAGCGGCTTGCTCCAAAACGGAACGATTTATTGTTCAGCCATTCTTCGCCCAATATCTCTTTTACTAGGGTATAATGTTGCACAGCTTCATCCGTTGTGCTCACACCGCCTGCAGGCTTGTAGCATACTTTTTTTCCGGTCTTTTCGTGCCAATCTTTGATTGCGGTGCACATCACGTATGTGGCCTCTGGGGTCGCATTCACGGCAATTTTTCCCGTTGAGGTCTTGATAAAATCTGCACCTGCAGCCATTGCCAAGATAGACGCTTTATAGATATTCTCTGCGGTCTTCAGTGCGCCAGTCTCCAAGATCACTTTCAGGTGTGCATCGCGAATAGCAGCTTTGATTTCTGATATCTCATCATACACATCTTGATAATTTCCTTCCAAGAACTTACCTATAGATATCACTATATCTATCTCCGTAGCACCAGCAGCCACAGCCATTGCGGCTTCTGCCACTTTCACCTCTATGAATGTCTGCGAAGCGGGGAATCCTCCAGCCACAGCGGCAATACCTATTGGCTCTGTCAGCACATCTTTTGCGGTCTCCACCAGCGCGGGATACACGCACATGGCAGCCACGTTAGGTACGCCAGGGAAATGTCCATCAAAGTCATTCACACGTTGTGCCATCGTTGCCACTTTTTCTGTGGTGTCATCGCCGTTCAGCGTTGTCAAATCTATCTGATTCAGGCATTGCATCCACACTTCGCGCTTGTTATTTTCCGCCATATGTTGTGCTAACAATTCAGCAGTTTTTTGCTTCACCGACTCATCGGTCAATGTGCAAGGATATGTAGCAAATAGAGTTTCAAACTTGTCCATACTTATCTCATTTTATTGTTGTGTTCTATTTATTCAATCTTCCAATGATTGTTTCATTGCCTGTCACAGCTTCGCCCATCGACACATATATCTCCGTATCCAAAGGCAAATATAAATCCACGCGCGAGCCAAACTTGATAAAGCCCAAGTGTTCATTACGTTGAGCCCTATGTCCTGCTTTCGCGTAAGTTACAATTCGGCGCGCCATTGCTCCAGCTATCTGACGCACAGCCAGTTGAGTCTTCGAAGCGGTCTCAATCACCACCAGCGAACGTTCATTTTCTGTACTTGATTTGGGCAACCATGCTCCTTGATGCCTACCGTTTTGGTGCTCCGACACCAGTACAGTCCCCTCCACAGGATACCAGTTCGCGTGCACATTAAATGGCGACATAAATATGCTCACTTGCAAGCGTTTTTCATGAAAATACTCATGTTCTTCTGTTGGTTCAATCACCACGATTCGTCCATCGGCTGGAGCCACCAACAGATTTTCATCTCCCACTTCCACCATACGTGTAGGGTTGCGAAAGAAGTACGTCACAAACACCAGCAACGCGCCACTCAGCAGCAATGTGATTGCCCCTGCCCAGTTGGGCATATACATAAACATCGGCACATTGATTGCAAAAATCAGCAACGTCAAGGTGGCTATCAGGCCACGCCCTTCGCGATGTATCCGCACTTTTCTTTTTCTCTTACGTCCCATTATAACCAGTTTTTGTATGGTACTTGACAAAGCATATCCACGGCTTGGTCTATACCTTGTTGTAATTTCTTTTCAAACATCATTCGGAACATCATCGGTATATCTGCCTTGATTGTCAGCTTGATACGCGTATCATCTTCTGCCATTTCTTTCAGTTGAATCCACATATTCGCTGCCATCGGCAGGTTATCCACACCAAATTTTATAGTCATATTTTCTTCTTTCTCCACGATGCGAATAGCGAATTTCTGCGCCAAACCATCCACTTTTATGCGAATGCAATCCGAACTGATTTCCAGTTCTTTCACCTTGTCTTTAGGAATAGCATCGCTAAAGCGCTGCAAGTTTTCCAAGTTGCTCAATACTGCAAACACGCTTGCGCTATCGCATGTTATTTGTCCTATTTTACTTTCGTATTTTGCGTCTGCCATAGCTTATTTTTTCCATTTTGACGGGTTAGCCTGCCATTTCTCTATCACTTCGCATTCTTCGTCGCTCACGATATCCATTGCTTTCGCGTGGCGCAATACGGTTTCAAAATTCGTCAACGGAGTCAAAATCACATCCATATCTTCCAGTTTCTCACGGGTTTCTGGGAAGGCATAATCAAATATTGTCACCACGCCCAGCACTTTGCAACCATTACGACGAAGTGCTTCTACCACTTTCAGTATATTCTCACCCGTATTCACCTGATTCTCAACCACTACTACGCTCTGTCTTGGACGCAGGTCTCCTTCAATTTGGTTCTCAAGACCATGATCTTTGGGTATAGGATGCACATATACAAACGGCAAACTCAACTGCTCTGCCACCAGCACGCCATGAGCTATAGCATTGATCGCTACGCCGGCCACCACATCGGCATCGGGATACATCTCAGATATCACGCGAGCCAATTCCAAACGCACAAAATCGCGCATCTTTGGATATGACAACACTTTTCTATCATCACAATACATAGGGGCATTCCAACCATTTCCCCATACAAATGGATTATGGGGTTGGAACTTGATTGCTCGCATCTGCAACAACCTAACAGCTGTTAATTCTCTTAAAATCTTCATATACCAGATTATTGATTAATACAAAAATCGGGCAAAGTTACTATTTTTTTCTCACATACGCAAGCACGCGCGCGTTTTTTTGCTAAAAAAAGTGCTATACACCCTCTAAACGCTATCATCCACCCCTTAAAGACCACCTATCAAGCCCCACGGGGGTAGCTACCTTCCCCGCTGCCTCCTTTCGATTTGCACTCTTCCATTTTTCTACTTCCACCCTTCACTTTTCAATTTTCACCTTATCCTATTCATTTGCTGTCTTTAATTAGTGATTAATTAGTGATTAATTAGTGATTAATTAGTGATTAATTAGTGATTACCCTACCTTTAACCTATGATACACCTATTATCTCTCTACTTTTCTACTTTTCTCTTGCATATTTCCAAAAAATATTGTACCTTTGCATGCAATCTAAAAACTCATTCATCATGAATCGCATCATTTTATTCACTTTCGCATTACTTGCATCATCCTTTATTTGTGCAGAAAAAGACTGGGCACAACACAATCGTTATGCCGCACAAAACGACTCCATCACCAAACGCCCAACTGCTGTCTTAATGGGCAATTCTATCACCGACAATTGGGCGAAGCTCCATCCTGAATTCTTCACCGAAAACAATTTCGTCGGACGGGGTATTAGCGGCCAAACCACTTCACAAATGCTATGTCGTTTTTATGCGGACGTTATTGCCCTCAAACCCAAGATGGTTATCATCATGGCTGGAACCAACGACATCGCCATGAACAACGGATACATATCGCACGAGCATATCCTTCAGAACATACAGTCAATGTGCGAGTTAGCAAAGCACAATCACATCAAACCTGTACTATGCTCTTGCCTTCCTGCCGACCAATTCAAATGGCGTCCAAACCTCACACCAGCGGAGGACATCAAACGCCTAAACCAGATGATCAAAGCCTATGCGAAGAAGAATAAAATCAAATATATCGACTACTATTCGTCGCTCGCAGACGAGGCTGGCGCATTGCCAAAAAAATACAGCAACGATGGAGTACACCCCATCATTGCTGGATACGAAGTTATGGAAAAGATTCTTCTGGAATCCTTATAATCAGAACGTTACATTAAATCCTGCGTGCACATTAATTCCTGCTTGTGCATAGTACCAGCAGCAGCGACTACCGTCTTCAAAGCGGCTCGCTTCTGCTCCTCCGTTATTTGCGTACTTCGCATTAAAGATATTGTTAATCTGGCATAGCAAACGAATACTTGGAGCATTTTTCTTTTTGCACCATCGTTGCATAGGCAACTGATATTGCAGGTTCACATTCGTTGTTGAATACGCACGCAGTGCCGCATTCTCATCTTCTGTATTGTCCAGATATTGTTTGCTGACCACGTTAGTTTGTATTGTCGCAACCAATGCCGCCAGTTCGGGGTCAATCGCTGAAAAATCCAACGTAAACAACGATGCGGCTGTTATGCTTGGAGAGAACGCAATCGTAGTGGTTCCCACCACCGAGTCTTGACCAATCCAATTCCAATTGTCCTGGTCATCATACAGATCTATATACTGATGATAATTCAATATCTTATTGCGTGAAGCCACCACATTGCCGTCCCAACGCAACCAATCCGTAATCTTCACACCTACAGTCACTTCCGCTCCCATGCGATACGAATCTTTCACATTCTTTGTCTTATACGCTCCCACGTCATTATATTCGCCCGTCAGCACCAATTGATTATCATAATCCATCATGTATAGGTTCGCGCCCACCGCAAAACGAGGATGAGAGTAGGTATATCCCAACTCATAATCGTACAGACGTTCGGCATGGGGAAGCCCTGTATATTCGCCCGTAGCGGCATCATACACCACGTTTTCTTTGTAGTTATTTCTACTTGGTTCTCTGTTGGCTACGGCAAACGATCCATAGAGCAAGTGCCCACGATTTTGGTAGGTCAAACCAGCTTTGGGATTAAAGAAATGGAAATCCACTTCTAGCGGCCAAGCCGTCATATCCTCATCATTCATACCATTGCGCTCATAGCGGACGTAGCGGTATTGTAGGTCGGCATACAAGCTCAGTTTCTCTTGAGCACGATTCACAATGCGCCAATTCGCTTTGGCATATACATTGGCATCCGTCTTCTTCGCATCGTTGCGATAATATTCATAACCTATTGGCAACACGATACTATCTTCTACATAATGCAGCGTGCCAAAGTGATCACCCAAATAATAGTTACCTGCCCCACCCAACTGAATATCAATCGCTTCGGACATATATTTCGCAGCCGCCACTCCTCCAAAGAAATGGTTATCCAAATGCTTACGATACATGCCATATGCTTTGTGGTCAAACGGAAGTCCCCAATACGATAGTTTCTTTCTTTTGTATTGTTCATAGTACCCCGCACCATGGGTATAGTGAGCCGTTGCTGTCAGCGACCATTGTTGAGTAAAACGGTGATTAACGGATAATTGCGCATGCTGTTGTGCATAGTTATCCGTTTGGTTTGGATAGTAGGCCACAGAATCCGAACCGGCTACATAGTCGGCTCCGCCTATGGCTGTTGTGGTATATTCACCAGCTGGGTTATAGCGACGATCTGCACCATCTATGCCGTAGGCGGTGTTATAATCCACACCATCCCAACCCATACCTGTCTTTTCGCTACCTCCAAAAAAGCGAGCCACCACTTGCGTTTTGCCGCCATACCAACCCAAATCACCATAGTACGAATACAAATCCGAACCCGTACGATACAAAAAGCCGTCAGAATTCACCTTCGAGAACCGTGCATTAGCCCGCCATTGGTTAGGCAGTACGATATACGCACTCACCATTTCGCGGAATGTGTTATACATGCCGCCGTTGAAAGATATGGTAGCATGACTTTCCTCATCGCTCAAAGAGCCATAGCCTCCCGCAGGGGCACCACCGCTCTGCGAGACGTTACCCGTCTGCATATTAATGCTTGCCCCGAACGAAGCACTACCATTAGTGGATGTGCCTACTCCTCGTTGCACGTTCAGACTGCTCATACTGCTCGCCATATCGGTCATATTCACCCAAAACACGGTTTGACTCTCGCTATCATTCAGCGGAACATCATTCAGAGTCATGTTGATACGGGTATGATCCGTACCACGAATACGAAAATACGTGTACCCCACTCCCAAACCATCATCGCTGGTAGCCACCAGCGCAGGAGTCGAAGAAAGCAAGAACGGCAGATTCTGTCCCGTATTGCTTTGATTCAGTTGCTCATTGGAGAGCGCAACATGATTGTTCGTGACTTGCGCCACTGGCGCATTTACTACTACTTCGTCAAGCTCGCGAACGAAAGTAAGTGTGTCGGTATTGGCAGATGCAACACCAAAAGCAGCTACGTAAGCCGCCAAAAAGAATGTTTTTTTCATTTGTTCCCTCTACAGAATTACCTGTGCAGGTTCAATGGGTATGATCTCAGCCGAATTATCAATTGTCAATCTGTATGCCAATTGACAACGTGAGGCACCCCAAAATGTTAATAATTATGTTTACTATTCAGGCAAAGGCCTGTTGATTTCTACAATCGATAAGCAAAGGTCGCCATCCAACCCCATTCATGCAACTTCTGTTGCGACAAGACGGGAGTACGAAGCAGGTTGTTTAATCCAAAATCATAACCCGCTTGCACGCGATAACGATCCCATTCCATACCGCCACCCAAACCAAACTGAATATTCGTGCGATATAGCTCGTGCGACAAGTATCGTTCATGATTTTCGGTAGCAATATTATTCTGATTCAGCCATTCAGTCACTTCGGCTGAAGTGTTGTTCTCTACAATGTCATAGTTGGTCAATCCAATTTGCAATTGAGGACCTGCATAGAAGAACATATTCAGCTTCTTCCACAACTTTATATTATAATACGCGCGCACGGGTATAGTCAATTGCAGTTGCAATATATGATTATTTATCACCTCCACTTGCGTAGTTTCTTGCGACATCGAACGCCAATGTTGATCATTCACTCCATAGGTGAAAGTTGCCAAAGCACCTGTTTGAATGCTAAAACGATGAGGCAGATTAAAGTCGATAGTCGCACCCACTCTCATTCCATGCTGAAAGTGTGTCGTAGTATCATACATCTGCTCTTCCAATTGAGCATACCCCACCTCAAGGCGCCAATCAGTCGAAAACACATATGGCTCCACTTCTTTCTCCTTAGTAGGGTCAAAAAACTCAGTCGTCTGCAAATCGGGTTGCGTGCGAGCAGAAGACTCCTGAGCATACAACGACATTCCTAACCCAAGAAAACAAAAAACGAATAGTATATACAATTTATTCATAATCTATATAATTTTCACAAAAAAGCCAATATAACGCCTCATTTTCGCATGCAAAGGTACTACTTTATTGGCAAATATGCAATTTTTTAACAAAAAAACTGCTTTTTCTTACAAAAAATTTGCACAATTCAAAAAAAGGTAGTACCTTTGCAGCCGATTTCGCTCAAAGTGCACCGCAATGTGACAATTATTGCGACAAGCGAACGTTCATTGAAAGAAGTCTTTCTAAAAAACATCCGAGAAGCTCGTGGCTTCGAGGATAGAGGAGGAATCGCGGTCGCCCAATGCCGCAGAGCGGCAGTCATCGCGACAAGCGAACGTTCATTGAAAGAAGTCTTTCTAAAAAACATCCGAGAAGCTCGTGGCTTCGAGGATAGAGGAGGAATCGCGGTCGCCTAATGCCGCAGAGCGGCAGTCATCGCGACAAGCGCATGTTCATTGAAAGAAGTCTTTCTAAAAAAACATCCGAGAAGCTCGTGGCTTCGAGGATAGAGGAGGAATCGCGGTCGCCCAATGCCGCAGAGCGGCAGTCATCGCGACAAGCGCATTCCGACGAAGGTGCCATCGTCTATCGGTTAGGACAAGAGATTTTCATTCTCTAAAGCGGGGTTCGATTCCCCGTGGCACTACAAGATAACAACAAACTTATAACAACTTAATTATTACAACAACAAGATGGCAAATCATAAATCATCTTTGAAGCGTATTCGCCAAACAGCCACTCGTAAGGCTCACAACCATTATTATGCAAAAACTGCTCGCAACGCCGTTCATGCTTTGCGCGCTACTACCGACAAAGCTGCTGCTGAGCAACTCCTTCCTAAGGTAAGCTCTATGTTGGATAAATTGGCAAAACGCAACATCATCCACCGCAACAAGGCTGCTAACTTGAAGTCTGGCCTTGCATTGCATACCAATAGCCTCTAAGGCTTATTCTTAAAACCACAATATCGTGGGGGCTACCAATAGGTAGTCCCCTTTTGTCGTGCTTGTGCAAAACAGCACCTCATAACCTTTTCACTCCACCCTATATCCACAACAAACCACCCCTTCTATAAAACCAACTATATTTTTTTTACACAAAATGCAAGAAAAATTTGTGTATTTCAGAAAAAAGCAGTACCTTTGCATGCTTTTTCGCGTATTGCGAGGAAGAAATAAACAATAATTATTAACTAAATTAAATTAACTAATTGTATGTTAAATCATTACGAAGCCGCTTTCGTGTTGACTCCCGTTTTGTCTGAACCACAGATGAAGGAAGCGGTTGACAAATTCGAGAACCTTCTCAAGGAGAATGGCGGTTCCATTCTTAACCGTGAGGAGTGGGGTTTG
>JAFTHS010000036.1 GCA_017457295.1 Paludibacteraceae bacterium
ATTCCCTGAGATGGACCCACCATATGTGATGGTGATGACTACCTATCCAGGTGCGTCGGCGTCCGAGATAGAGACCAACGTCTCGAAAATCATGGAGAATAGTTTGACTTCGGTGGATAACTTGAAGTATATCAACTCTACTAGTAAAGATAACGTCAGTCTTGTAGTACTCGAATTGGAATGGGGGTCCGACATTACGGAAGCCGTCAACGACATACGATCGTTCTGTGACATGGCTAAGAACCAGTTGCCTGACGGTTGTTCGTCGCCTATGGTGTTCAAGTTCTCATCGAGCACCATGCCAATCTGCCAATATGCTATCACGGCAGACGAGTCGTATCCTGCGCTCGACAAAATCCTCAACGATGAGGTGATTCCACAATTGAACCAAATCAATGGTATCGGTAACCTGTCTGTAGCAGGTGCGCCAGACCGCTATGTGTATGTGGATATTGACCAACAGAAACTCGACGCTTTTGGCATCTCGCTGGAGCAAGTGGGACAAGTGATTTCCGCCAACAACCTCAACCTCTCATCGGGTACGGTAAAGATGGAGAAGGAGCAATACCAAATGCAGGTGCGCTCTGAGTTCATCGAGAGTAGCGAGATTGAGGATCTGATGGTGACCATGACCCCACAAGGTCAACAAGTATTCGTGCGCGATATTGCTACTGTGCGCGATACTATCAAGGACCTCTCATTGGACGAGAAGACCAACGGTCGTGAGGCAGTGCGTCTGATTGTGGCTAAGCAATCGGGCTCCAACACCGTGCAAGTCTGCGAGGATGTGGACAAAGCATTAAAGAAAATCCAAAAGCAAATGCCTACCGACGTGAAGATACAAGAGATCTACAACTCGGCAGACAACATCCGCAACTCTATCAACTCGCTTGAGGAGTCAGTGCTCTACGCATTGCTGTTCGTGGTGCTCGTGGTGCTCTTCTTCCTCGGCAAATGGCGTGCGACACTCATCATCTCGCTCACCATTCCTATCTCACTGATTGTGGCATTTATCTACCTGAAGATGGCAGACTCTAGCATCAACATCATCTCGCTCTGTTCGCTGACTATCGCTATCGGTATGGTGGTGGACGACGCGATTGTGGTGCTCGAGAATATCACGCGCCATATCGAACGTGGCGAGAGTCCACGTGAGGCATCTATCTACGCCACCAACGAGGTATGGGTCAGCGTTATCGCCACCACCCTTGTGCTCTGTGCCGTATTTGTACCACTGACAATGATGGATGGTATGGCTGGTATTATGTTTGAGTCATTGGGTTGGATTGTTACCGTAGTATGCTGTACTTCTACCGTGATTGCTATCACGCTGACCCCTATGCTCTGCTCCAAACTGCTCAAAGCACGAAAAGTACGCGTGGAGAACGGCAAACTTATTGATGATAGCGACAAGAAATCGTGGTACGACCGCACTATCGTAGCTTTCCTTGACAAGGTAGACAAAGTTTACGGCAAATCGCTTGCATGGTGCTTGCGCCACAAGGCATTGACTATTGTTATTCTATTTGCGTTCTTCGGAGCTTCACTCTTGCCATTCATTTTTGGCAAAGTGGGAACCGACTTTATGCAACAACAGGACAATGCTCGCTTGAGCGTAACCATTGAGTTACAACGCGGTACACGTATTGAGGAGACCCTCAAGACTGCACGCAAATTGGAAGAACGCTTCATGGTACTCGTTCCTGAGATTGAGATGATTGCTACCTCTGCGGGTTCCAACGATGATGACGGTACGGGTGCTATCTTCTCCACTACAATGAACAATACCATCTCTATGACCGTGCGTTTGAACAAAAAGTGGGAACGCGAGCGCACTATTTGGCAGATTGCCGAAGTGCTCCGTCAGGAGATGGCTCAATATCCTGAAATCATTGAGTATCAAGCATCTACCAGCGGTGGTGGTCCTGGTGGTGGCAATACTGTAGATATCGAAATCTATGGCTACGACTTTGATATTACCAATCAAATGGCGCAACAAGTCATGGCACTGACCAAGGAACTGCCAGGTGCACGTGACGTCTATGCCGACCGCGATGATGACCGTCCTGAGATAAAGATAGTAGTGGACAAAGAGAAAGCAAGTCGTCTTGGATTGACTTCTGCTACCATATCTTCCTACCTGCGTAACCGCGTGAATGGTATGGCTGTGGGTTTCCTCAAAGAGGATGGTTCGGAGTATGATATCCTCGTGCGTTTGCAAGAGGATGACCGCAACTCTATCAGCGATGTGCTTGACTTCTCTATCCCAACTCCAACAGGACAAACTATCAAACTATCGGAGATCTGCTCGGTGGACGAGTATTGGGCTCCACCTACTATCGCGCGTAAGAGTCGTCAGCGTATTGTGACCGTCAAGGTAACACCATTCGAGACCACATTGGGCGAATTGGCACAAGCCATTGATGCACAAGTGCTTCCTCAAGTAGATGCCCCTGCTGGATACACTATGCGTATCGCTGGTGACTACGAAGATCAACAAGAGACATTCGGCAAGATGGGTATGCTGGGTATGCTGATTATCCTGCTTGTGTATATCGTGATGGCATCGCAGTTCGAGTCGTTCAGCAAACCTGCTATCATCATGTTCTCCGTACCATTTGCGCTCTCGGGTGTGATTATAGCCCTATGGCTCACCAATACTTCTCTGGATATGATTGGCGCACTAGGTCTGGTACTCCTTGTGGGTATCGTGGTGAAGAATGGTATCGTGCTTGTGGACTATATCAACCTCATGCGCGAACGTGGACACGACCTCAACGAGGCTATCCAGATGTCAGGCGAGAGCCGTCTGCGCCCTGTATTGATGACTGCGTTCACCACTATCCTCGGTATGGTGCCAATGGCAGTGAGCCAAGGTGAAGGTGCCGAGATGTGGCAACCATTGGGTATCGTCGTTATCGGTGGTTTGACCGTTAGTACCTTCTTGACTCTATACATTGTACCTGTCATTTATGGTGCAATGTCTAAGAAGGGCGAACGCGACAAACTTAAGAAAGTGCGCGAGAACTTCATCTTCATGGATATCAAAGTGGAGGACTGCGAAGAAAAAGAAAAATAAGAATCAAGAACCAAGAGCCAAGAGCCAAGACTGATTGTCTTGATTCTTGGTTCCTGGCTCCTTAATCCAAATGTAATTATGAAATCTGTAATGATCATATTCAATCAAGCCAACACCGAGCGTGTAGAGTATATGCTTGATATGTTAGAAATACGCGGTTTTACTTTCTTCGAGGAGGTACAGGGTCGTGGTAGTAAGAATGGTGAGCCACGCCGTGGTACCCACGCATGGCCAGAGATGAACTCATGTGTGATCACTATTGTACCTGACGAAAAAGTACCTGTATTACTCGAAGCGGTCAAGAAACTTGATAAACGCAACGAGGAAGTAGGTGTTCGGGCTTTCATGTGGAATATAGAAGCCACAGTATAATATTAAAAATAGGATTGCCAATGGCAATCCTATTTTTTCTTTCTCTTCTTTTCTCTTTATTTTACATGCGGTTTGGCACCTCAATACCGAGTAATGCCATGGCACTCTTAATAACTTTAGCCACTGTTTGAGCTAAGACAAGGCGCAGCGCGCATTTGTCGGCATCAACCTCGTTGAGAATGCTGTGGTCGTGGTAGAAGCTGTTGAAGTCGCATGCCAAAGCATATGCATAATTAGCAATTACCGCAGGCGAGAATTCATCCCCCGCTTGACGCACTGCCGCAGGATAATCCACAAGGCGTTGAATAAGAGCTAGTTCTTTAGGCGATAAGGCTGTTAGGCCATTAGGCGATAAGGTGAGCTGGTCGCCTGCCTTGCGCAGCACGCTTTGAATACGTGCGTAGGTGTATTGGATAAATGGACCAGTATTGCCATTGAAGTCAATACTCTCTTCTGGATTGAAGAGCATGTTCTTACGAGGATCGACTTTCAGAATGAAGTACTTGAGCGCACCCAAACCTACTACACGAGCAATTTCGTTGGCTTCCTCTTCGGTGATGTCGGGTAGGGTATTGACTTTATCTTTCGAAATCTCTTTTGCATCTGCAATCATTTGTGCCATGAGGTCATCCGCATCTACTACTGTACCTTCACGACTTTTCATCTTTCCATTAGGGAGTTCTACCATACCGTAACTGAAGTGCACCAACTCTTTGCCGAATGGAAAACCGAGACGATCAAGCAAGATACTGAGTACCTTGAAATGGTATTCCTGTTCATTACCAACGACATACACCATCTTGTCAATAGGGTAGTCCTCGAAACGTAGCTTCGCTGTACCAATATCTTGAGTCATATATACGGATGTGCCATCTGCACGAAGTAGCAGTTTTTCATCCAAGCCGTTTTGTGCCAAGTCTGCCCATACGGAACCATCTTCGCGGCGGTAGAAGTCACCTTTTGCCAGTCCACGTTCCACTTCGCCTTTGCCCACAAGATAAGTGTCGCTTTCGTAGTAAATCTTATCGAAACCTACGCCCATTTGTTTGTATGTCTCATCAAAACCAGCATACACCCATTCGTTCATTTTTTGCCAGAGTGCGCGCACCTCTGGGTCGTTTTGTTCCCACTTAACAAGCATGGCTTGTGCCTCTTTGATGAGTGGTGCCTCTTTCTTGGCGGTCTCCTCGTCCATACCCTGAGCCATGAGTTCTTTGATTTGGGCTTTGTACTCCACGTCAAAGCGCACATAGTAGTCGCCAATGAGGTGGTCGCCTTTCTTGCCTCTGGTCTCTGGTGTCTCGCCGTTGCCAAACTTTAGCCATGCGAGCATGGATTTGCAGATATGAATGCCGCGGTCGTTGACTATATTGGTCTTGACTACGTTCCATCCGTTTGCCTCTTGAATCTTAGCGATGGAATAACCGAGCAGGTTATTGCGTACGTGTCCAAGGTGCAAAGGCTTGTTGGTATTAGGCGAAGAGTATTCTACCATCATGAGGGGCTTCTCGCCTTCACCGCGTGTGAGCTGTCCGTAGGCTTCAGTTGCAGCAATAGTTTGAAGTTGCTCTATCCAATAAGATTGTGCGATGCTCAGGTTCAAGAAACCTTGTACCGCATTGAACTTTTCGATGATTCCACCCTGTAGTGCTTCGCCCACTTCTTGTGCTACCATGGCTGGTGCTTTTCGCGCAGCTTTTACGAATGGGAAAACTACAAGGGTAATGTCGCCTTCAAATTCTGCGCGAGTTTTCTGAAACTGCACTTGAGCAGGTGTGATATCTACTTCGTATAAATTCTTTACTATTTCTTGTACTTTAGGAATCAGTATCTCTTCTAATTTCATATTTATTCGTGTCTTATTTTTACAATGCTTTACATTTTTCCTTTAAGAATTCTGCTTCTTCAGCAGAAAGTAATGGAGCTATTTCTGTATATACCCATGCGTGATAATTGTTGAGCCATGCTATTTCCTCGGCAGTCATACGGCTGAGGTCAATCATATGAGTGTCATAATAGCATAGGGTAAGCGTCTCAAACTCAAGGAATGTTTCTCCCGTGGTATGTGCTCCCAAATTGTTGCTCTCGCGCACTGCGATAAGGTTTTCAATGCGAATGCCATACTCATTAGTGCGATATATACCTGGCTCATCGGAGCAGATATTGCCCACTTGCATTGGGGTCGGGTTGTTATCTGTGCGAATATTTTGTGGTCCCTCGTGGCAGCCCATGAAATGTCCCACTCCGTGACCTGTACCATGACCATATGTCATACCCTCTGCCCATAAGAATTGGCGGGCCAAAATATCCAACTGATTGCCACGTGTTCCTTTTGGAAAGCGAGCACATGCCAATGCTATATGTCCTTTTAGTACTAAAGTATAATCGCGTTTTGCTGCTGCGGGAATTTGTGTTGGGTCACCCACCCATACGGTGCGTGTGATGTCGGTAGTACCATCAAAGTATTGTCCTCCCGAATCAAGTAGCAGTACGCCATCGCCTTCTATCTTAGCACATTCCTCTGGTGTGGCATGATAGTGCACAATTGCACCGTTTCCCTTCCAGCCTGCGATAGTGCAGAAACTGTCATCGGTATAGTTTTCGCCCATTGCGCGGAACTCGCCGAGTTTGGCAGCGAGGGTGATTTCCGTTTGAGGTGTCTTGAGGGCCTCCTTTTCCAACCAATAGAAGAAACGGGTCAATGCTACTGCATCCTTGCGCATAGCGATGCGCTCGCCTGCGAGCTCAGTAGCATTTTTTACACTCTGCATCTTCAATACTGGACTTGGGCTCACGTTCACGCGGCGTGTAATAGCGGGATTGATTGCCTCATAGAGCGCTTCATTCACTTTGCCACCATCATACATAATACCTTCTGCTTGAAGGGTTTGCAAATAAGTGAATACTTGCTCATAATCGCATATGCTAATACCTACACGGTTGAGATAAGCATGAGCTGCTGCATCTAATTTATTTGGTGCAACGAAGATAGTACATTTATCTATCTCTAATACTACGTAACTGATTAGGCATGGCGTATAATCCACATCTTTTCCGCGAATATTTAGCAACCATCCTATCTCATCCAACGCGGAAATAACCAATGCTTGACAGCGCCTTTCTGTCATGGCTTGACGCACGCGTTGCAGTTTGCTCTCAACACTTTCTCCTGTGTATTTTTCTTCGTATTCATATAGTAGCGAAGTAGGTATAGCAGGACGTCCCTCTTGCCATAGCGGAGAGATGAGGTCAATAGACTTGAGTGTCAATCCACCTTCTTCTAGTATCGCTTTCAGTTCGCGATAGCCGTTTACGCTATACATTTCTGGATTTACTGCTACAGAACCTTCTGTGTGTTGGCACAACCATTGTGGAATGGTAGGACAGTCTATATCGCTTTCGCGCATCAACTTCACAGTGGTGCCTTGTAGTTCGGCTTCGGCTTGCAGATAGTAGCGACTATCTGTCCATAGCAGGGCTTCGTCCATTGTAATCACTGCTGTTCCTGTTTCGCCAAGGAAACCAGTTATCCACGACATTTCTGTCCAATGCTCAGCCATGTATTCGCTAGCATGTGGGTCTGTGCCTGGTACGATGCAAGCATTTACTCCATGCTTTTGCATCAGCGTGCGTAGCGCAACAAGTCTATCAACTATATTCATATATTAATCTTAATTTTCGATGTTCACGCTTATTTTACAGCTTTGAATGACATGTCAAGACTTTTGATAGAATGGGTTAGTGCTCCCACGCTTACAAAGTCCACACCTGTCTCTGCATAACTACGGATGGTATCAATGGTGATGCCGCCGCTTGATTCTATCTCGATATGTTTGCCATTTTCTTTTTCCCACGCACGGATAATCTCTACAGCACCTTTGGTGCGCTCTGGACTGAAATTATCAAGCATAATGCGATCTGGAATATTGGTGGCCAATGCTTCGCGAATCTCGTCTTCGTTGCGGGTTTCAATCTCAATGCGAAGGTTTTTGCCTTTTTCTGCGCAGTAGTTTTTAGCTCGTGTGAGGGCTGCGGTGATTCCACCAGAGAAATCCACGTGATTGTCTTTCAGCAGGATCATGTCAAAAAGACCAATGCGATGGTTCATACCGCCGCCGATGAGTACAGCCTCTTTCTCTAAATATCGCAATCCAGGAGTCGTCTTACGAGTATCAAGCACATGGCAACCTGTACCTTCGATGAGCGATTGATATTTGTGTGCAGTAGTGGCTACACCCGACATGCGTTGCATCACATTCAGCATGGTGCGCTCTATTTGTAGCAAACTCAATTCCTTGCCATATACGCGAAAAGCAATATCTCCAGGCTTGACGTGCGTGCCATCTTCTATGAATTGCTCCATACGACATTCGGGATCGAAGTATGCGATGATTTGTTTGGCTACTTCAATGCCTGCGATGATACCTTCTTCTTTTACAATCAGTTGTTGACAACCCATTTCTGTTTCGGGGATGCAACTGAGTGATGTGTGGTCGCCATCGCGAATATCTTCTTCAAACCAGATGGCTATTAGTTTTTGTAGTTCTTTTGTATCCATTTTCTGTTGTTCTTCTCGGCTGTGCCGATAGTTTTACTTTCGGCGACAAAGGTACTACTTTTTTTCGATATATGCAAATTTTTTCTATCCCTTTTTTATCCCCACAATATAGCGGAGGTTATGCCCTGATTTGTATTTGTAGGTATCAGTGTTTTCAAATTTCTATTTTTTTGTTTTTAGTTTTTAACATGAATTTTGCACATGTGAAAAATTTTTATTACCTTTGCGCGGAATTTAGTTGAGACATACGTATGCGAAACATTTTCCTATTATTGTTGTTGATTCTTACTCTGCCGCTTACTGCTGTAGAGTCACAATTGTTGACAGGAACTCCTATAGGGTCTTCTCCTTCGGTTGATTATTCGAATAACTCTGCTTCTACCACAGTCAATCAACCATCAGCAGCGTTTGATGGAGATTTAAATACCTTTTATGCTTCATATGGCCGTTCATACACATGGGTGGGATTGGATTTAGGTACGCCGCATGTGATTACTCGCGTAGGATGGTCTCCTCGCAATGACGGAGTAGGACCAGAACGTGTGGTATTAGGAATGATAGAAGGCGCCAACCGTAGCGATTTCTTAGATGCAGTTCCGCTTTATTTGATTGACCAAAAGGGTGTGATAGGCGAAATGCACTATGCTGATATTATAGTAAGCAAAGGTTTCCGCTATGTACGCTACGTAGGCCCTCATGACAAACGATGCAATATTGCCGAACTAGAGTTCTATGGTCATGCAGGTGAAGGTGATGACTCGAAATTCTATTTACCTAGCGGAATACCAGTAGTAATCATGAGTACAGTAAATGCCGAGGAGCCATACGATAAGGAGCACAATATCCCTAGTTATGTGCGCATTATTGACACCGACAATAGCTATGTGATAGATACTGCCACCACGCGTTTGCGTGGCAATGCCTCGCTGAATTTTGCCAAAAAGCCCTATCGTATCAAGTTTGAGAGCAAACAACGTCCACTAGATGCACCTGCTAAAGCTAAGAAGTGGACACTCATCAGTAATTATGGTGATAAAACATTGATGCGTAACTTGCTTGCATTCCATATTAGTGAAGTAATAGGTATGCCATACACTCCTTATGGAAGGTCTGTGGATGTGATACTTAATGGTGAATACAAGGGATGCTATCAACTTTGTGACCAGATAGAGGTAAACAAGAATCGTGTTAATATCGATGAAATGGAAACGTCTGATATATCCGGTGAAGCACTAACGGGTGGCTACTTGTGGGAGATAGATGCATATGCTGATCAAGAAGTCAGTTGGTTTAATTCTAATCACAATATCCCTGTTACCATCAAGTCGCCTGATGAAGAAGATATAACGCCGGAACAAAGCAAGTATGTGGCAGATTTCTTCAATAAGATGGAGGAGACGGTATATGCCACGTATTTTGATAATAAGGATTATGGTTGGCGCTCAATATTGGATGCTGAGACTTTCCTTAAGCATTTCTTGATAGGTGAACTGTCGGGCAATACCGACACGTACTGGAGCGTATATCAATATAAGAAACGCGGTGAGGACAAAGCATATACGGGTCCAGTATGGGATTTTGATATCGCTTTCGACAATGATTATCGCACCTATCCGCTGAATAACAAATCGGAATTCGTATGCTTCAATGGCGGTTCGACGGCAGGTAGTATGGGGCAGTTTGTGCGCCGTGTCGTGCTACAAGATGCTCAAACGATACCTGAACTGCGTGAGATATGGGCTGTGGCTCGTTGCAATGGTATTGATTCTGCTAGTCTATGCATGTGGATAGATAGTATAGCAGAAGAGATTGATCGTTCGCAAACGTTCACCTTTATGCGTTGGGATATCCTCAATCGCCAAGAACATATGAATCCTGTAGCGCGTGGTAGTTTTGCTGCGGAAGTAGCTTATCTCAAGGATTATATCTCCAAACGAGTAGAATGGATGGATAAGAGACTAGGATATGTGCATACGGATGTACAATCTCCGGTGACTAGTAGTCCATTGCCAATAGCCATTTGGGATATTATGGGTAGAATGGTATATACGGGAAGCGAAATGCCTATGCTGGAAAATGGCTTGTATGTTGTACAAGAAAATGGTCAGACAACAATAAAATTGATTAATAATTAACCTAATAAAAACTTTTAGAACTTTTAACCCTTGATAAAACAATATGAATAGAAAAGTTCGTGTTCGTTTTGCGCCTAGTCCAACTGGCGCGTTGCATATCGGCGGTGTGCGTACTGCCTTGTTTAACTACCTTTTCGCTCGCCAACATGGCGGCGATATGCTTCTCCGTATTGAGGATACCGACTCCACACGCTTTGTGCCAGGAGCCGAAGAATATATCACCGAAGCCCTTGCATGGCTCGGTATTGAGATTGATGAGGGTATCTGTCAAGATGCGCCTAATGGCAAGGGCAATCATGGTCCATATCGCCAAAGTGAGCGCCGCGAGATTTACCATAAGTATGTAGATCAATTATTGGCTTCGGGCAATGCCTATATTGCTTTCGATACCCCAGAGCAACTGGAGGCGAAGCGCGTAGAGATTGCCAATTTCCAATACGATGCTCGCACCCGTGAGCAGATGGTTAATTCGCTCACACTCAGCAAGGAGGATGTAGACGCACGCATCGCCAATGGTGAGAAGTATGTGGTTCGCTTCAAGGTAGAGCCAAATATTGATGTGCATGTGCACGACCTCATCCGCGGTGAAGTGGTGATTAACTCGAATATCCTCGATGATAAGGTGCTCTATAAGTCCGCAGACGACCTGCCTACTTACCACCTTGCTAATATCGTGGATGACCATCTAATGGAGATTAGCCATGTGATTCGTGGCGAAGAGTGGTTGCCAAGTGCACCGCTTCATGTGCTATTGTATAAGGCCTTCGGTTGGGAAGATAGTATGCCTGAGTTTGCGCACTTGCCACTCTTGCTCAAGCCAGACGGCAATGGTAAACTATCCAAACGAGATGGCGACCGTCTTGGTTTCCCTGTGTTCCCATTGGAGTTCCACAACCAGAAAGACGGTTCTGTATCATCGGGTTATCGCGAGGAGGGCTACTATCCAGAGGCAGTGATTAACTTCCTTGCCTTGCTTGGTTGGCACGCTACAGGCGACCAAGAGATGTACACCATGCAAGAACTCATTGAGCAGTTCTCTTTGGAGCGCGTCAGCAAGTCGGGTGCGAAGTTCGACTACGAGAAAGGCAAATGGTTCAACCACCAATATCTGCAACTCCGTAGCAACGAGGAGCTTGCTGATCAGTTCATGCCATATTTGGAGAAGGCAATTGGCGATGGGCAATTGGTGATAGATAAGGCAAAAGTGGCGAAAGTCATTGGCTTGACAAAAGACCGCGTGAATTTCGTATCTGAACTCTGGGAGCAAGTGAACTTCTTCTTCGTGGCTCCAACGGAGTATGATGAGAAGTCGCTCAAGAAGCGCTGGAAAGAGGACTCTCCTAAGCATATGACCGAGATGCTCACCTTGCTGGAGGCACACGATGATTGGTCAGCAGAGGGCTTGGATAATCTTGTGATGCCTTGGATTGCAGAGAAGGAGTACGGCGTAGGTATCGTGATGAATGCGTTCCGTATCTGCCTCGTAGGTGCTGCTCGTGGTCCACATATTTGGAATATCACCGATGTGCTGGGCAAAGAGGAAACCCTCCGCCGCGTAAGAACAGCTTTGGAGAAGTTAGGATAATCACATAATCACTTTGTATATACCACACGCGGGAAGTCAAATGCTTAATGACTATCCCGCGTGAGTGTATTTTATTGAAAAAAGGTTGAGTGTGTAGAAGGTTACCTGCGGGCTTGGCGACCACTTCGCGACCACGATAGGAGATCTGTGGGAGATTGGTGGGCTTTCGGTGGCTCTTAGGTCACGTTTAAGTTGACTGCGGGCTACGCGACCATTTCGCGACCACTGTATCATATCTGTTGCCTAAATGTGCCTTATTTGTAAGCAAACCAATTCAATTATCAAATGTATAGACACTATCTTGGCTTAACGTAATGGTATATTCAGAAGCTCCCATACCACACCAATAACCATTTCCATCTTGGATATTACTAATGATATTGCTATGCGTTTCCATAAAAAATAACCCTTGAGTAAGGTTCTGAGCAATGTAACTATCCCAGAACAGATATTCTGCTTCACCTACCTTCGCGAACTTGATAGCAATATCAATGCTATCTGTTTGCGGGAATAAGGTTTGTAGCATCATACCCTCTCCTGTAAAATTGATTGGATTGTTAATGGTCAATTTCAATTGTTTTTGAGAGGCTCGGAATGCCCCCATTGGACAAATCTTGTATTGCTTGTCATTTGTAGTTCGTGCCATAATAATGTATGGCTCGCCTATTTCCAATTGATTGGCATATCCGATTACATTTACTTTTCGATTGTTTATATTTGTTCGAATAGAATCAAATATTGCCTTTTCTGGGATAATGGTTTTTGATTTAGCAGAGAAATTTTTATAAGTTGCATGTAAACTGTATGATTTTCCTACTTCTCCTCGCATCTTTGTTGTAGTGTATATATAAGGAGGTAAATAATTCGTATCCACTCTACCTGTTAGTATAACAGAATCTTCACCATCAAACAATACAACTTTTCCAAAAAGCACCATGTGTTCTTCCAACACATCTAACAACTGCGTATTATTAGGATCAGAAGAAGCATCTAATGAATAACTTGTATGTAACATCACAATAGGATGCTTACCTGCATCTATCCACCCTTCAACAACCATTTTGGTATGGTCAAGATCTTCATGCCCACAGCCGATTAAACATAACGACAGTAGGAGAATGCAAATAATATGAGAATAGTTAGAATTTACCATAGATGCTAATTGATGGAATAATTATACTCAAAGTTGTTCCCATAATTGGTTTTAGGTTCTCACGATAAACAACAAATTGTGCATTTTTGTGGCAATACACATTATACAACGATAGATTAATACCCAATTCGTGGTCTTGCGTTTTAATAATATCACACGAGCAACTCAAATCTAATCTATTATATAAGGGCATATGTGCTCCATTAAATGTGGAATACCTACAAATCATATTCCCATTCAATATATATGCTTCTTCAGCTTTGGTATATGGTAGTCCACTTGCCAAAACAAATTGTCCGCCCACGGTCCAGCGTTTGGCAAAACGAGCATTCAATACGATATTTAAGTCATGTCTTCTTTCGTGGCTTGCGGAATAGATATATTCTTGACTTCCATCTAATGCGGGCAGTTTTCGTTTTGCCCAACCTAGTGAGTAGGATATATATCCAGTGATGATACCTTTGTTGCGTTGTAGCATCAGATTTAATCCATAATTGCGTCCTGCACCAGTAATTAGATATTTTTCGTAATCAAATCCTTGATTTATCAATTGAACAATATTTCCCAATGATTCTACAACACCATATAATTGCTTAAAATACCCTTCTGCTTGCAACGTCCATTTCTTATTAAAGAAAGAAGCAGAGTAACGTAAACTTGTTCCTACTGCACGTTCCGCTTGCAAAGTAGAATCGGCTAACATAAAAAAGTCGGTGGGCAATCCACCACCCGTTAATCCTGCTTTGTGGAAAAATTGTGTGTAACTTCCCGCATGCAAACTTATTTCGTGATTTTCTGCAGGAGTGAATTGAAACGTAATACGTGGATCACATCCCCAAAAGAGTTGATTGCTATGAAAGATACTCCCATGTACCCCCGCATTATATGCAAACCATTCATTTACCCCATGTCTCAAATCAACTCCTACTGACGCTTCATCTCCATGTCGTAGAAGTTTAGGTTTCGGCAATTCCATTACACCTATACCTCCTGTAGAGGAGAATTGCAATGGTTGATAGAAATAATGTGTATAATCTGCGCTTACGTTTAGCATTATATCATGACGCAAACGCTTACTTAATCTGTTTTTTATATCCAAAGATGACCAGCCAGCATCTGTATACACATCGGTGGCAAGTGCGTTTACAGAAATATGATTATCAAACCCTGAATAACTAATGGAGGTTCGCCAATTGCCTCCATTAAGGCGATGATTCCAGTAGGCAGCACCCACAATATTATGCCAATGAATACCGACACCAAACAACGAAGTATCTGCTACATTTATCTTGTCACGACTAAAGAATCCTGTCACTACAATCTCATCATTTTCCGTAAGATGAATTGCATATGTGAGATTAGTATCCCAAAAATTGTAGCCCAAACTAACTCCTTGTATTTGTAACCACTTGCCATATAGCATATTCACATACGAAGCTCGTCCTGATAACCACAACGCAGTTTTTTTGCCACAAGGAATCGTTAATGTAGCATCACTACTTATTAAACCAACATTACCTTCCACACCAAATCGTTGAGGTTGTTGGTGTTGTGTTTCTACATTTACCAATCCTCCAACACGATTTTCCATAGTACCTCTGTGTTCTGCTTGTTCTACCGTCATTGTAGAAAAGTGAGGTGCTATGAAAGTGGAGTACAAGCCCAACAAGTGATTAGGATAATAAATGGGTGCTCCATTAATACTTGTCAGTGTTTGGTAATCATCACAACCTTGGATATGTATGCCAGCAGAGGTTTCATTGTTAGTAGAGATTCCTGCTAATGATTGCAGATAACGAATCGGATCGCTAACCCCTAAGAACTTAGGCATTTGACTAATGGCAGACATATCGACTACCATTTTATTGCCACGTTGCTCTACAATAGTTTGTGTCTTTTTTTGAACAACAGTAACTTCCTCTAATTCTCTATTAAAAGTAACTACACTATCATTATAGGTCACTTGCCCCAATAAGGACAAGTGACCTAGTAATAAAAAGATTGGAATTATCAGCCTGTTCACCAAATAGAATTAGTAATCGATTTCAACTTCGAAATCATCACCAAAAATGAGATTGTGCTTGTCCAATGCAATGTAACTATTAGCCAAATCTTCAACTAAATCAATGAGTCCAAGGAACTTCGAAGAGTTAAAGTAGGTCGCAATAGCGATACTCGTTTCTTCTTGTGGGAAGTACATTACTGGTTCTATATTATAGCAAGTATAATGAATAGGATCAGGAAGATTGGTATAAGAATCATCTCCCCGCATCCAACTAACAGGATCATATGTGTCATTTTCTTCGTATGTATCCATTAGCACTTTTGCCTGTTCTGTGGTCGTGTTTTTGTAATATACTGACAGATAAGCATATTTATTTAAGAAATTGCATTGCTCTTGTTTTGCATTTAATGTGTAGTATGGTCTTTCCCACCAAGCATCATAAGATCCTTCTTGTTCATAATATTCTGTTTTGTATCCTTCCTGCCAATTGCCATACTCATCGTACCAACTATCCCAATATTCACTTACCCAAGTATATGTATAGGTTCGATTATAATCTTCCCAGTTATAATCATAGTATTTATCCTCCCAATTGTAGTAGGCATCCACAAGTGCTGCGCCATCTGTAACACCACCTCTAAGTTGAACTTTTCCGAGAATATCTAATTTTACTTCTCCTTTGCCAACTTTTCCAAGCATAGATTTATATTTGTCATCATATTCTTCGAGCCAATTTTCGCCTTCTTCTTCAGTAATATCTTTGCCACCTTCCCAATCAATCAACTCATACTTAGGCAAATTTACTGCGGCAGCAATCAAGCCTTTATCTCCATAGCTGAAGGAGAATACTGCCGATGCTTCTGTAGTGCTTACTTTTGTTTCTTCTGCAAACACCAAATTAATTACTTGTAGATTCATGGAAGTGTTTACATAGTCTTTAATATTAGAGTCCCAGTTAAAAGTAAACGAAATCAATGAATTAGAACCGTGTTTGAGGTGCATTTTGATAGTTCTTGGAACCTTTACACGAATAGTGCGTTTACCTTCGGAAACCCAACCATTTTCATAATAGTTTCCATATTCATCATATCCCCAATCCCAATAACCGTCCTCATAGGTATAAGAACCTTCTATTTCTTTGCCCTCACCCCATACTTTGAGCTCGCATTTGGCACCTTCTGAATCAGAGAACTTGGCAATAATTGCAGGGTCATCTGTCTTTGTAATTTTCACAGTTTTAGTCTTATCATCAAATTCAATTACACGACCAAACTTTGAAAGTGTGAGCAAAATCTCTTTGTCTTCCAAAGAGACTTTCTTTTTACCATTAATGGCAGCAATCATGCGACGTGGCATACCAAAGAACGATTCGAATTCAGTAGAATAAATATTATCTAATTCATCTTCGAACTCTTCACCTATAGCATCCCAATCGTAGTTTTTGTATTTGTAGTACAACTCATCTGCTAATTCTACGGCTTCTTTTTGGTCATTAGGATTGAATGTGTTTATCAATTCTTCACCAACATCTACGAGAACGTCTTTTTGCTCATCAGGTGACAAAACATCCATCGTACCTTTAGGATCGTCCAATAAACCGCCAGTAGGGTCATCACCATCCTTACAACTTGAGATTAAACATGCACTCGTCATAAGCACAAATGCAAAAAACAAATTAATCTTTTTCATTTTATTATATTTTTTTTCTGCCTACTCTTCATCGGATTTTCGGCTGCTTCCGTTTATTGTTTAATTGATTCTTTATTTCAAAAAAGCTTTCTAAGAGGGGACACCCTCATCCTCTAAATTTATACGTTGGACTTTCGTGTGCAAAGGTATAACAAATTTTGCGTATTTGCAAATTTTGAGTGAAAAAAGTTTTAGGAGTTTTAATAGTTTTAAGGGGGATAAGGTGATTTTTTGTTTAGGGAACGCGCCACTAACACCCGAAAACGCTATGAAAGCGTTTTCGGGGACTCCGTAAGGCGCTATTGTTTAGTGTTTAGAGATTTTGGGCAATCTTAATAAAATGCTGTCTTATACTGAAATAGGTTTACTCATAAAATGAACAAAAAGTATCAATTATTAAGATTCAAGTTTTATGAAGCGAACAGTAAATTATTACTCTCAGTCATTCAAACAACAAGTTGTTGAAGACTATTTTGCATCAGGTA
>JAFTHS010000037.1 GCA_017457295.1 Paludibacteraceae bacterium
ACTGACAAGCTGGGAAGGCTAAGCAAACGAGCAATAAGTCAGAAGACCTGCTGCATGCATAAGGGCATCCCCACTCGCCCACGAGGCTCGTCGGGGACCCCGAAGTTGAACGCTCTCGAGGAATAGGGCTTAGACATGACAAACTGTTTTCCATATGATTGTAGGTACGCAAATGCGTATATGCTTGATAAAAGTATCAAGCGTAGTTTGTTGCTATGCATGATAGCATCTGCTGTTTTGCTGCTGACCTCCTGTCGTAGCGATGAAATTACCTTCCCTGCGGAGTATGAGGTTTTGCCGATGGAACCGAGAGATTTGAGCAGTTTTGCGCCCAACGAGCCCATTGGTATGTACCTGCTCAACGAAGGTAATATGGGTAGCAATAAAGCTACTATTGACTACCTTGATTTCTGCAACGGTTGTTATATTCGCAATATCTATGGCGAACGCAATCCGAATGTGATAAAGGAGTTAGGCGATGTAGGCAATGACATTCAGATATATGGCAACCGCCTTTATGCAGTCATCAACTGCTCGCACAAAGTAGAGGTGATGGATGCCCGTACCTGTCGCCGTATCGGTCAAGTGGATATACCTAATTGCCGATATATCTGTTTCCACGCGGGAAAAGCATATGTCAGTTCGTATGTAGGTCCTATTAGTATCGACCCTAACGCACAATTGGGGGCTATCTTCGAAGTGGATACTGCTACATTAGCAATCACTCGCAAAGTGACTGTGGGTTATCAGCCCGAAGAGTTGGTGGTTCATGATGAGCATATTTATGTGGTGAATTCGGGCGGATATAGGGGTCCAGACTACGATTCTACGATGTCGGTTATCTCCCTCAAAGACTTCCGTCAAGTGCAGAAGGTTCCCGTTTGCCTCAATCCCCATCGCTTGCGCAAAGACCAGTACAATCGCCTTTGGATTACTTCCCGCGGTAATCACAAAGATGTTCAACCCGAACTAATATGTTTATCGCCCGCGACCAATAGCCAATTGCCCATAGCCAATGCTCCAGCAGTAAGCGAAATGGTGATTTGTGGCGATAGTATGTACTACTATGGTTCGCATTGGAACGAGCAGACAATGTCCAACACCATCACGTATGGAGTCCTCAATATCCAATATCCGATACCCAATACCCAATACCCAATATCCAATATCCGTCCTCTCATCACCGATGAAACCGAGAAAAACATCAAGATTCCATATGGCATACAAGTCAATCCTTATAATGGCGATATATATATTACAGATGCTAAAAACTATGTCTCAAGTGGTCAATTACATTGCTACTCACGCGAAGGCAAACGCAAATGGTCTGTGCGCACGGGTGATATCCCTGCTCATATGTGCTTTGTCTATCGTTAGTTGCGAGCAACCCGAAATACCCATGGTAGGCCTTGGTATAGATGACACCTATACCATTGAGCGTATGCGCACGCTTATCCTTCATCCTGAGTATGAGGGTGAGCACTATGCATGGCGAATGGGGGATAAGGTCATTAGTACCGAACGCGACCTGATTTTCTGCGCTGCAGATACAGGAACATACTACCTACGCTTTGACCTCTATTCCTCTAAACTACAGCAAAGCGATCTACAGCCCCAAGGGCGATCTACAGGCGCAGCCGATCTACAAGGGCTTTGCCCGACTCTCTCACACCACTTTGTGGTGAAGGTTTTCGACGAAGAAGTGGCGTATTCACCGTATATTTCTAAGGTGTTAGAGTATAATCCTGCTCCAGGACAGTTTATCAACACCATGCCTGAATACGAAGAGGGCGACAATTATCAAACCATGCTTCGTAAGGCAGAAGACGCCATCGCAGGCACTAATCGCAGTCTAATATCGCTCGGTGGTTGGGGAGGATATGTAACTTTTGCTTTCGACCATTCCGTTGTGAATGCCCCTAATCTGCCCGATTTCACCGTAGAAGGCAACGCTTTCTATGCATCAGCAGGCAACCGCAATGGCAGTAGCGAACCAGGTATTGTGATGGTCAGTGTAGATATCAACCAGAACGGTCTGCCCGATGATCCCTTCTACGAACTTGCAGGCAGCGAATACACCCACTCTGCCACCATACACCAATACTCCCTTACCTACCACCGCACCCCTGCCATTCACACGCCGCAGCCCGACATAAAGAACTCCCTCACCGACACCACCTATATTTTGTGGCACAACAACCAAGGCGAGCAAGGGTATATGTATAAGAACACTTTCCATACGCAAGACTACTTCCCACTTTGGCTCACCGACTCTACGCTCACTTTCTTGGGCACTCGCTTGCCCAATAATGCTGTGGACAAAAATGGCAAAGGCAATATGTGGGTACTCCAGCCATACGACTTTGGTTATGCCGACAATCACCCCAACGACAGTATCAGCCGTTGTTCGTTTGATATAGAGTGGGCGGTTACTGCCGACGGCAAACCAGCCAACTTGCCCTGTGCCGACTTCGTGCGTATCTATACGGGCGTACAACAACAATGCGGATGGATAGGCGAGATTTCCACCGAGGTCTCCCATGCGCGCGATTTGAATATTGAAGAATACTAATGATGAAGCAATTAACACATATTTTGATTCTCTGCGCCATACTTTGGTGCACATGTTCATGTACTTCATCTGGCAATATTGATGATTATAATATGGCGGTTTACACCCCTACATACGCCACAGGTTTTCACATTGTCGGTGCAGAGGGCAAACAGAGCACTATCATCCGAGTAACTAATCCGTGGCAAAGTGCCGACGAAGTAGAAACGATGCTCTTTATCGCTCGTGGAGGCGAGAAAGCCCCCAATGGTTTCCGTGGTCAAGTGCTGCAAGGCGATGCCAAGCGAGTAGTGTGTATGTCTTCCAGCCATATCGCCATGCTTGATGCCATAGGGGCCGTAGAGAGCGTGGTGGGCGTATCGGGCAAGAACTTCATCACCAATCCCTATGTTGTGGCTAATCAACGCACTATCGCCGATGTGGGATATGACGGCAATATGAATTTCGAATTGCTCATAGCGCAGCAACCCGATATCGTGCTGCTCTATGGTGTCACGGGTGCATGTACGATGGAGTCCAAACTCGATGAATTGGGCATTCCGTATATTTATGTTGGCGAATATGTAGAGGAAGACCCGCTGGGCAAAGCAGAATGGCTTATCGCACTTGCCGAAATAGTTGGGCTCCGCCAACAGGGGCAAACCTATTTCTCCGAACTTCCTCAACGCTACGAGCATCTTAAGTCTTTAGCCGCTTCAGCCCAAACTCCTGCTCCCAGAGTAATGCTCAACACACCATACGCCGACTCGTGGTTTATGCCATCCGCCACCAGTTATATCGCACGACTGATTGCGGACGCGGGGGGCGATTATATCTATAAGAAGAATACCTCCAATCACTCCCTGCCGATAGATTTAGAACAGGCCGCCCTGCTGACCACTCAGGCAGATATATGGTTGCATGTGGAGAATATCAATTCCCTTGATGATCTGCGCCGTCAATTGCCCAAGTTCGCCCAGATGCCTTGTGTGCAACGCGGCGAAGTGTATAATTGCGACAAACGCAGAGTACTCGGTGGAGGCAACGACTATTGGGAGTCGGGCGTAGTGCATCCAGATGTCATTTTGCGAGATTTAATCAAGATTTTTCACCCCGAATTAGTATCCGAAGAATTTGTCTATTATCGAAAAATAGAGTAATATGAAATCCCGTTCTACCACCTTATTCATCGCCCTATCTCTCCTGCTGGTCATCCTGTTTGTGCTTGACCTGCTTATCGGTTCTGTTTATATCCCGCTCCGTGATATTTTGGGTGCCCTCTTTGGCGGAGATGTGGACGCTGCCACGCGCCTCATCGTGCTGGATATTCGCCTCATCAAAGCTATTGTGGCAGTATTGGCGGGCATAGCACTATCGGTCAGCGGTTTGCAGATGCAGACGCTTTTCCGCAACCCCTTGGCAGGCCCCTATGTATTGGGTATCAGTTCGGGTGCCAGTCTGGGCGTAGCTATCTTCATTTTGGGTATACCCCTGTTGGGAGTGGCTACCAACAGCACCATCTCCTCTATCGGTACTGCTGGTGCAGCGTGGTTAGGCGCAGCATTGATTCTTGCTTTTATTGCCTCGGTCAGTACCCGAATCAAAGACATCATGGTCATCCTCATTCTGGGTATGATGATTTCTTCTGGCGTGAGTGCGGTGGTACAGATACTGCAATATCTGAGCAACGAGGAAGCACTCAAGTCCTTTGTTATCTGGACAATGGGTTCGTTGGGCGATGTTACCAGTAGCCAACTCATGCTGCTCTTGCCTGCGGTATTGATAGGTTTGGTTGTTTCGGTGGCAGTTATCAAACCGCTAAACCTCCTCCTTCTCGGTGATCAATATGCCCGCACCATGGGACTGAATGTCCGCCGTTCGCGCTATCTGATATTTCTCTCCACCACCTTGTTGGCAGGTACTGTGACGGCTTTCTGTGGTCCTATCGGCTTTGTGGGATTGGCTATTCCCCATATTGCTCGTATGCTCTTCTGCAATGCCGACCATCGTATCCTACTGCCTGCCACTGCCTTATGTGGAGCTGTGGTCTTGCTCGGCTGTGATATTATCTCTAAATGGCTCACACTGCCTATCAATACGGTCACTGCCTTGCTCGGCATCCCTGTTGTCATTTGGGTAGTCGTCCGCAACAAATCCATAGTATAATCAAGCCCCATCGCCTCATCACCTTATCGCCTAATCGCCTCATAGAATATGATTCAACTCCAAAACATATCCCTCGGATACAACGCTCATCACCTGCTATTAGACAATGTATCCACCACTTTCACTTGTGGCACAACCACTGCGCTCATCGGTCGCAATGGCACAGGCAAATCCACATTGCTGCGCGCTATCATTGGCTCCGAACCGCTCAAACAGGGTGCTATTCTCATCAATGGCACCGATATTCAGCAGATTACTCCGCAGCAACTGGCGCAGCAGGTGGCTTTCGTGACTACCGAGCGTATCCGTATATCCAATTTGGCATGCCGCGATGTGGTGGCTCTTGGCAGAGCTCCTTACACCAATTGGATAGGTCGTATGCAAGCAGAAGATGAGGCGATTGTTATGCAATCTTTGGAGAAAGTGGGCATGGCTTCTTACGCCTTACGTACCATGGACAAGATGTCGGATGGCGAGTGTCAGCGCGTAATGATTGCCCGCGCATTGGCGCAACAGACGCCTATCATCTTGCTCGATGAACCCACGTCGTTTTTGGACATGCCCAACCGATATGAATTATGCCATTTGCTGGCCGATTTAGCGCATCAGGACAACAAGTGCATCATTTTCTCCACTCACGAATTGGATATTGCCCAGTCGCTCTGCGACACGATTGCGCTCATTGACTCGCCCACCATGCACCATCTCCCTACTCAAGAGATGATCCGTAGCGGACATATTGAACAACTCTTTAAGATACGAAATTATTGTCTCAAAATACAACAAAATGAGGGGTAATTAGCTTATAAAAGTAAAATTTCTGCGAATTTTCTTGCGTATATGCTTTTTTTGTAGTACCTTTGCACGCTAATTTGTGCTGATTATATCCTCGTGCACGCGAGAGCGCGGCAGCGCGGTAGCGCGAACCGCTTCCAAATACCTTGTGTGGTGGGACGGAGCAGAATAGAAATGAAAGAACAAAATAATAATAACAATAAAACTTAATTCAAATTATGCAAAACAAAGGACTAGTTATCACATTGGCAGTCTGCCTTGCTTTGGTAAGCGCGTTCTATTTGTCATTCTCAGTAGTGACAAATCACTACGACAACAAAGCCGCAGAGTATGCTCAGGGTGATGATGCAAAAGAGTACCAATACTTGGACTCGATTGCTGGTGAGAAAGTGTGGTTTGGCTACACGCTGAAAGAGTGCCGCGAGAAAGAGATCAACCTTGGTCTTGACCTCAAGGGTGGTATGAACGTAACCATGGAAGTATCGGTTCCAGACATTATTCGCGCATTGAGCGGATACAACACCACCGAGAACTTCAACAACGCCATCGCTTTGGCACAAGAGAAACAAAAAACATCGGGTGCAGATTTCTTGACCCTATTCTTCGAATCATTCTACGAGATTGACCCTAATGCTCAGTTGGCATCAGTGTTCTCTACCTTCGAACTCCGCGAGAAAGTGAGTTTGAACTCTACCAACCAAGAAGTGGAGAGCGTGGTTCGCGAAGAGGTACAAGGCGCAATTGATAACTCATTCAACGTGTTGCGTACTCGTATTGACCGCTTTGGTGTGGTACAACCAAATATCCAAAAACTGAGCCAAACAGGTCGTATCCTCATTGAGTTGCCAGGTATCAAAGAGCCTGAGCGCGTTCGTAAACTGCTCCAAGGTTCTGCTAACCTTGAGTTCTGGGAGACCTACGAATTGGCAGAAATCATGTCGGCATTGGCACAAGTAAACAATGAGTTCGCTGCTCAAAATGCAAGTACTGAGGCTGCTCAAGCAGAGGTGGCTCCTGCTAAAGAGGAGGCTAAAGCTGAGGCTGAGGTAGAGGATGAGTTGGACGCATTGGTAGAAGACTTGGCAGCAGACAGCTTGGCTCAAGCCGAGGCAGATCAAGAGGCTGCTTTGGAAGAGTACAAGAAAGCCAACCCATTGTTCGCAGTGCTGAATCCTTCTGTTAGCCCATCAGGTCAGCCATATCAAGGTCCAGTGGTAGGTACTGTTCACTATACCGATACCGCTAAGGTGATGGCAATGCTCAACTCTCAAGTGGCTAAGACTGTTCTTCCACGCGAGTTGCGTTTGTGCTGGACTGTGAAAGCAATCGATGAGGCAGAGTCGTTCTATCAATTGGTAGCACTGAAATCACAAACCAATGGTCGTCCATCATTGGAAGGTGATGTAATCACAGATGCTCGCGCTGACTTCGGTCAAACATCTGCGTATGCAAATGTATCGATGACCATGAATGCTGAAGGCGCACGCGATTGGCAACGTATCACTCGCGACAACATTGGCAAATCAATCGCTATCGTACTTGACGGCTATGTATATAGCTTCCCAACCGTACAAAACGAGATTGCGGGTGGTAGTTCACAAATCACTGGTAACTTCACCGTAGAAGAGGCTAAAGACTTGGCTAACACCCTCAACTCTGGTAAGATGCCTGCTCCTGCTCGCATTATCCAAGAGGACGTTGTAGGTCCATCATTGGGTCAAGAGGCTATTCACGATGGTCTTTGGAGCTTCGTGATTGGTTTCATCCTCATTCTTCTGTACATGATTATGTACTATGGCTTGATTCCTGGTCTGATTGCTGACTTTGCATTGCTCTGCAACGTCTTCCTGTTGGCAGGTATCTTGTCCTCTTTCTCTGCCGTATTGACCTTGCCTGGTATCGCCGGTATCGTGCTCACTATGGGTATGGCTGTGGATGCTAACGTGCTTATCTACGAGCGTATCCGCGAGGAGCGTCGTGCAGGAAAGAACTTGCGCAAAGCTATCGAGGACGGTTTCAGCAACGCTATCTCTGCGATTATTGACTCCAACGTTACCTCGTTCTTGACTGGTGCTATCTTGGCAATCTTCGGTACAGGTCCTATCAAGGGCTTCGCTGTAACCTATATGATTGGTATCATTTCTTCGTTCTTGACTGCAGTGTTCATTTGCCGTCTGTTGTTGGAGGCATATGCTAAGAAGGAGAACGCAAAAGAATTGAACTTCACCACTAAACTGATGCAAAACTTCTTGCAAAACACCGCTGCTAACTTCATCGGTGCGCGCAAGGTAACTTATATCGTATCTGGCGTATTGGTAGTAATCGGTATCTTGGGTGTGAACCCACATATCATGGGTAAACTCAACCTTGGTATTGACTTCTCTGGTGGTCGCAACTATATCATTCGTTTTGCTGAGCCAGTGAATACTGAGGAGGTGAACGCTGCTCTTGATAATGTGTTTATGGCAGCAAAATCTGAGTTGGCTGATGAGGAGACATTTGCATTGAATGTTATCACTATCGGTGATGCAAACCAGGTACGCGTTTCTACTAACTATCGCATCAATGACAACTCTGAGACATTGGATGACGAGATCGAGGCATTGCTCTATGAGGGTTGCAAACAATTCTTGCCAGAGAATGTTACCTTGAAAGAGTTCACTTCGACCGACATTAACCCTGAGATTGGTATTATGCAATCACAAAAAGTAGGTCCTGCTATTGCTGATGACATTACCCAATCTGCTGTTTGGGCAGTCTTAGCTGCGCTGTTAGGTATCTTCTTGTATGTATTGCTCCGCTTCCGCAACTTCTCTTTCTCTGTAGGTGCGTTGGCAGGTTTGGCACACAATACCTTGATTGTACTCGGTGCTTACGCTCTCCTCTGGAAAGTGATGCCATTCTCCATGGAGATTGACCAATCATTTATCGCTGCTATCTTGACCGTCATCGGTTACTCTATCAACGATACTGTGGTTATCTTCGACCGTGTACGTGAATACACTGGATTGTATCCAAAACGTGCTCGTAAGCAAAACATCAACGATGCATTGAACCAAACATTGAGCCGTACCTTCTCAACCTCTATGTCCACCTTGGTTGTATTGATTGCTATCTTCTGCTTCGGTGGTGAGACAATCCGTGGCTTCGTATTTGCGTTGATTATTGGTGTGGTTGTAGGTACATACTCTTCACTCTGCGTAGCTACTCCTTTGGCATACGATATCCAAGAGGCTTTGGATCGTCGCAAAGCAAAGAAAGCTTCGAAGTAATAAAGAAAAAATATGTCCGCGCGCATATGCGTGCGGACACAAAACAAAATAAAATAAATACAGCCCATTCAAGGGCTGTGTTTATTTTACTGCATATGTTTGTTGATCTCTTCGTAAGTAAATCCGCGTTGCATACAAAACCGAATTAGGCGCTCCTTGCTATCGTTTTTGCGCTGATGGATTAAATGCTCTAGAATACGAGCATATTCTTGTTCATCTATACTATGTAATGCTTCATCAATCAGTGTATCAGGTAAATGTTTGGCTATTAGATTCGCTTGTATCTTCATTCTTCCCCAACCTTGATATAGCAGTTTATCATGTGCGAAAGCATGACAGTAGCGTGCTTCATCTATAAATTGCGACTTACATAGATGGACAATAATCGGCTCTACTTGTTGTGGTGTAGCACCCCATTGCCGCAATTTTATCCTTACATCATAGCAGCAGTGTTCTGCCGTCGCGCAATAGCGTTCGGCCTTACGCATTAAGTCGTCCACTGACCATTCGGGCTTTTCCATATATATCGTATTTGAGTTGTACATCTTTGTAGCCCAATTGTTTCATCATTTTGCAAACTTCGTTTCCGTATGCTTCGTTAATCTCAAAGTAGAGCATTTTGCTCGATTTCATCGAGGAAATTCGTCTGTAGAATAATAGTGGATCATCATCTGGTACAAACAATGCACTATGGGGTTCATATTTTGTCACTCTACTATCCATTTCGGATTTCTCTTTGTTGCAGATATAGGGAGGATTACTTACGATTATATCGTTGAAATCGGGCGTTTTGGACAAAATGTCCATTTCTTCCCAAGCTACCTCTACATTGTTTCTTCGTGCATTCTCTTTTGCCACTTCCAAGGCGGTACTACTTATATCTACACCTACTACTTGCCATGTGGGGCAACGTTTTTTCAACGCAATAGCTATGCAGCCGCTTCCAGTACCTATGTCTATGATGTGCAACGGAGCATTGTTGTCGTTTTCTGCAATTATCCATTCTACTAATTCGGATGTTTCTGGACGAGGTATTAGTGTGTCAGTATTTACGCGTAAATCTAACCCCATCCACTCTGTATGTCCAAAAATGTATTGTATGGGTTCTTGCTTACGTAATCGTTGCAATATTGCTTCTAGATTGGGTATAACTTGAGAGTGCGTTTGCATCAATATCTGCGTACGTGAAAGTCCCATGGTTTCTTCCACAATCCAATATGCCAACTCGCGCAATTCTTCTTCAGGATAGTATCCTCGCAATTGCGTGATGATATAATCAATTTGTTTTCTCATCCATTGCCGATTTTGTAGTACCCGCTTGCAAAATTACTATATTTTTTTTGATTGAACAAACACAAAGTAAAAAATATTTGCATATTTCAGAAAATTATACTATCTTTGCACGCAATTCATATGGCCAAATTTGAATCATATATGTATCGTTGCCTCCAATTAGCGCAATTGGGGGAGTATTATGTAGCACCTAACCCCATGGTCGGGGCAGTATTGGTTTATGATAGGCCTAAGTTGTTTTCTTCTGAAGTGCCTGAAAAAACCGAGTTAATTCTTGGAGAGGGATGGCATCAGCAGTATGGAGGACCGCATGCTGAACCTAATTGTTTGCGTAATGCTGAGGCCACCCACCCGCAGGGAATAGATTATAAATCTTGTACATTGTATGTGAATCTTGAGCCTTGTAGTCATTATGGTAAGACACCTCCTTGTGCAGAACTTATCATTCGTAAAGGGATAGGGCGCGTGGTTATTGGATCTCTCGACCCTAATCCACAAGTGGCAGGTAGAGGTGTGAAGATGATGCGGGATGCAGGTGTAGATGTGATTGTCGGTGTGCTGGAAGAAGAATGTCGTTCGCTGAATAGACGATTTTTCTGTTTGCACGAGCACCATCGTCCCTATGTTATCCTTAAGTGGGCGCAAACTGCCGATGGATTTATTGATGTTGTACGTACAGAGGGAAAGCCTATTGTTATTTCTACACCACTAATCAAGCAACTTGTTCACCAGCAGCGGGCTGAGAACATGGCGATTATGGTAGGCACCCGTACGGTGTTGTTGGATAATCCTAAGCTCTTGACTACTCACTGGAGTGGTCATCACCCTGTGCGGATTACTTTAGATCGCCATAATGTGATTCCTCTTGATAGTCATATTTTCTCTGATGATGCACCTACGATAGTCTATCGTGAAAATACGAATTGGTCTTTTATTCTCAATGATTTGGCTACTCGAAATATTCATTCTGTATTAGTAGAAGGAGGTGCTACATTGCTGCAGCATATATTAGATACGGGCATATATGATGAGGTACATGTTGAGGTGAGTAATCAACTACTGAAGTCGGATTCCACTTCTGTTATCGAAGGTGTCCCAGCTCCTGTTTATCCCAAAACTACTAAGCCGATAATGATTGATGGACATCAAATATATGTAGCACGACATTGCGTGAACAAATTTTGAGGATATATTGGTGATGTTGCTTTTCGCAACCATCAGTGGGTAATACTTCACTTCTGTTGATAATGTCCATTATTGATAATACTACAAGGCTACCAGGTGATTGCCCAACGGACAAATTGTCATCATTCTCAACAACGAAATATACACTTTAATGGAGTTAATTGTCAAATAAAATTTAGGTGGTATGAAAAAGATTATTACATTTTTATTTTTATTTATCATCCTTTTTGGATGTCGTGTAGAAGACCCTTTCTTTTCAGAAGAAGGATTTGAAGCCATAGCGTTGAATAGTTCTCTTACGGGAGTACAACCTATGACGGGGTTGGTGATGTGGCCTACTCATTCTCAACGACTTAAGTATGCTCCTTCTATTTCGCTAGAGTTCCAGTATTGTTTGCCATGTCGTGTAGTGACTGGCAAAGTGGATGGTAAGATTCAATATGATTGGTCATATTTGGAAACTATTCTTAATGACATCCAATCTCGTAATCATCAAGCCATCATTCGTTTCCGTTACGAGTATCCCAACAATACGATGGTAGATGGTACGGCAGGCAGTACTGCAGTGCCGAAATATATCAAAGATATGGAAGGCTACAACGAGACTTTCAATAAAAATGCTGGTGGCGATGGCCCTACCTACTATGCTGATTGGACCAATGCTGAGTTACAGTGGTTTACCAAGCAGTTTTATACCGATTTCGCGGAGCGTTATAACAATGATCCTCGTATTGGCTTTGTAGAATTAGGGTTTGGTCATTGGTCAGAGTATCATATCTATGGTACGCGATTGGTGTTGGGTGAGAATTTTCCATCGAAAGACTATCAAAAAGAGTTTCTTACGCATGTTAGTCAAGTATTGACTATTCCATGGGCAATCTCTATTGATGCTGCTGATGCAGGATATACGCCTATCGTAGCTGATGAATCGTTGATGGCATTGTCTTTCGGTTTATTCGACGATTCGTTTATGCACGAGCATCACGAGATTAAGCAAGGCGATGGCTACAATGAAAGATGCTGGAATAAAATAGGTCAAGATACCCGTTGGCAACGCGGTGTATGTGGTGGAGAAGTCAGTTATTACACCAATTTTGATCAGCGCAATTTCCTCAACCCTAATGGCATGTATGGTTGGACATGGGAGGCTGCAGCATCCAAATATCATATCACTTTTATGATTTCCAACGATGCTCCAGGCGGAGTTTATGGTACAGTAGATCGCTTTAAAGAAGCGAGTATGGCTACGGGATATCAATTTCGAGTGTTGAAATGTATTACCAATGGGCAAGAAACCCGTTTAAGTGTGACAAATGATGGTATAGCTCCGATTTATCGTGATGCATATTTTGCTGTTGGTGATATTCAATCATCCACCTCGTTGCGTGGCTTGTTGCCACAAGATACACTCAAGGTGGTTGTTCCTGCTGGATTAGGTAGTGCTAATGACCTACAAATCGTTTCGTCTCATATTTTGCCTACGCAGCAAATTGAGTTTGTTGCGCAGACAGAATCTGATGGAAAATAGTCCTCTTTGATAACTTTCAAATAAAATATTTGCATGTATGCAAAATTTATTGTACCTTTGCAGGTTAATTGTTGGTAATATTATTGTTTTATGAAGAAGTATATCATCTTGACTACTCTGGTGTGTGTGCTCTATGGCTGTTCTCTCTTTGAGCAGAAACGCCATAGTGGTGTTGTGGCTGAATATAAAGGCAAGACGCTCACATACGAGGAAGTGCAGAGGCAAACTATAGGAATGTCCACCGAGGATAGTGCACGTGTTGCAGAGCAGTATATCTACCAATGGGCTATCAACTTGCTGGAGTACGATGTTGCTAAAGACAAACTTAACAAGGACATTGAGCGAATGGTAGAGGACTATCGTCGTTCATTGTATATTCATGAATATGAGCAGTATCTTATTGCACAGCGTATGTCTAAAGAGGTGGAAGATACAATCATCAAAGAGTTTTATGATTTACATAGCCATCATTTTGTGTTGCGCGAAGCAATTGTCAAGGGAGTGCTATTGGTTGTGCCTAACGGGGCTCCAAATATGGATTTACTGCGAAAGAATATTCAGCATCCTGAAGAAGAGGAAAACATTGAATGGATAGAGAAGTTTGCTTATCAATATGCCGCGGGTTATGAATTGTTTTTAGATGATTGGAAAACGGTTAGTCAAATCATATTGCGTATGCCTTTTGAGAAAGATGATCTAAACAAGCAACTTAAGGCCACACGTCAAATCGAATTGCAAGACTCTATTAATACTTATTTATTGCAAGTTACCGACTTGTATCAAGCAAATCAACCGATGCCTATAGAATATGCTCGTCCAGAAATAGAAAAAATCATGCTTGCTCAGCGTCAAGTCAATTTCATTCAACAAGAGCGTATAGGTTTATACGAAAAAGCGATTAAAGAAGGTATATTAAAACGATATGAAGAATAAAATTTGTATGCTACTGCTACTTCTTTCCTCGTGGGTAGCAGCACAGGATAACATTATTGACGAGGTAATTTGGATTGTGGGTGATGAGGCTATTTTGCGCAGCGAAGTAGAAGAGGAGCGTTTGCGCGCACAATACGAGGGACAACCAATACCGGGTGACCCATATTGTGTTATTCCTGAGCAATTGGCTATTCAAAAGCTCTTTTTGCACCAAGCGGAGTTAGATTCTATTGAGGCCAATGAGTCTTCGGTAAGCCATCAGGTGGACATGCGTATGAACTATTATATCTCGCAGATTGGTAGCAAGGAGAAGATGGAAGAGTATTTCCGCAAGACCAGTAGCGAGATACGCGAAGAAATGATGAATTCTGTTCGCAATCAGATGATTATTCAGCAGATGCAGAGCAAGTTGACCGAGGATATCCAGCCTACTCCTGCTGAAGTGCGTCGCTACTATAATGCGCTGAGTGCTGACTCCTTGCCTATGGTACCTGCTCAAGTAGAGGTGCAGATATTGAGTTTTGAACCTCCTGTACCAGTAGAGGAAACGGAACGAATCAAGAGTCAATTGCGCGAGTTTACCGAGCGTGTAATGTCGGGTAATGCTGATTTTAGCATGTTGGCTCGCCTATACTCCGAAGATACTGAGTCTGCTAAACGAGGAGGCGAATTAGGTTTCGTGGGTAGAGGACAATTGGTCAGTGAGTTTGCTGATGTAGCATTCAATCTAAGCGACCCTAAACGTGTTTCGCGTATCGTGCAAACAGAGTATGGTTACCATATCATTCAGCTCATTGAAAAGAAGGGCGAGCGAATCAATTGCCGCCATATTTTGCTTAAGCCTCGTGTCTCTTACGATGATAAGCAAACGGCTATTGCTCGGCTTGATTCCATTCGTGCTTTGATTCAAGCAGATAGTCTTGTGTTCGAAGCGGCAGTTGCTCGTTACTCGCAAGATAAAAACACTGTCATGAGTGGAGGTTTGATGACCAACCCTAATACAGGTGCAAGCAAGTTTGAATATCAAGACCTACCTGCTGAAATCGCACGCCAAATCTACACAATGAAAGAGGGGGATGTCAGCATGCCTTTCACTATGATTGATCGTGCTAAAAACAAGGAGGTTTGTGCTATTGTCAAACTAAAAAACAAGCGCGATGCGCACAAGGCAAATCTTGAAGATGACTTCCAAGTGATTCGTAACATGCTCATTCAAAAGTTGAATGCGGAAACCATCGAGCAATGGATACGAAGCAAGCAACAGGAGATATATGTTAGCATCGATCCTGCATGGCAGGGGTGTGACTTTCAATATCCTAATTGGGTAAAATAACTTTCGACATTGCACGGTAAAGGGTTTCTCATATTGATGCTATGCTTTGTTGCTCTTGGAGCGGCGGCACAAGATTCCACCAAGACCTCTTTGGTTTATCTTGAGCATTCTCAAACGCTCTCTTTTGATGAGCAACGTCTGCCTGATGCGCAAATCTTGCGTGGAGATGTGCGTTTTCGCCACGATTCTGTGATCATGTATTGTGATTCTGCTTATTTCTTTGAGAAAGAAAATTCACTTCATGCTTTCGGACATGTTCATATGGTTCAAGGGGACACCCTTGAGGGTTTTGGTGATGTGTTGTTCTATAATGGCAATACCAAGTTGGCGCGTTTGCGTCGTCATGTGCGCCTAATACATCAAAAGACAACCTTAACCACAGATAGTCTCAATTACGATCGAAAGAAAAATATCGCTTATTATTTTTCTGGGGGAATGATTGAGGATAGTCTTAATACTCTTACGTCTCGTTGGGGGCAATATACTCCAGATAATCACCAAGCTATCTTTCGAGATGAGGTCAAGTTGGTAAATCCCAAGTTTGTCCTAACTGCCGATACACTGGGGTACAACACCGAGACTTACCGGTCTGATATTGTTGGTCCTACTACTATCTTGTATGATGAAGAAACTACTATTCTTTCCACGAATGGTTGGTACAATACTCAGACCGAGTTATCAATGTTGCTTGATCGATCGCGTATTATTCATGTGGATGGTATTACTCTCACAGGCGATACAATATATTATGACAAGGCCAACGGATATGGTCGTTCGTTAGGTAATATCGAATCTACCGATTCCACCAATCACATGACGCTCTACGGTAATGTGAGCGAGGTCTGGGAAGATGGGGGAAGAGGATATGTCACAGACAGTGCCATGTTGCTTGATTGGTCTGATTCTACGGCCTTCACATATATGCATGCGGATACGCTCTGGACGGAGGAAATTTCGTATCCTATTTTTACATTAAAGATGCGTGATAGTCTATTGGTTGATTCTGTTATGGTGGCTCAGAATCCTGATACAATATGGAGAGATACCACTTACCAGCAACTGCGTGCTTTCTGGCATGTACGTGTGTTCCGTAACGATATTCAAGCGGTTTGTGACTCTGCTCGTTATCATGGTCGTGATTCGCTCCTTACGCTCTTTGGCATGCCTATTTGTTGGAACGAAGATAATCAAATGTCTGCCGACCAAATAGATATCTATTTTAAAAACGAAACTGTAGATTACATGCATGGAGTGGGCAATGCTCTTGCTGTTAAGCGCGAAGGATTCAGCGAGTTCAATCAGTTGGCGGGAAAGGAGATGTTGGCATATGTCAAGGATGGAGATGTCTATTTGGTGGATGTTAAAGGTAATGCCGAAACCATTTTCTATCCTCGAGAAGACGATGGATCGTATGTGGGAGTCAATCGCACGCAAAGCAGTTTTGTGAAAATGTATATGCAGAATCGCCAAATTGATCATGTTGTTTTCACTACTGCTACTACGGGGGTAATGATACCAATCGATCAGGCATTGCCCGAAGAAACAAAACTTTCTGGATTTTTCTGGGCAGAAGCGGAACGCCCCCTCCGTCCTGCTGATATTTTTCTCTATCCTCCTCGTACCGAACGTCCTTCTGCTGTGGCTATATCGGCTTCAGCGGACGATGAGGAAGAAGAGGAACTACCCGCTATTACTAGTGGCAACAAACGAAGAAACAACCAAATGAGAAATAATAGATAAACTATGAAGAAGATTTTTTTATATGCTTTGTTTTTGTGCTGTAGCATAGCATGTGTACAAGCACAAGGAAAACAGTCTTTGGGCCTGCAAGTTGGTTTTACTCAACCAATCACCCGATTAAATTCACCTGTGCCAGGCAAGGAAACTACGCTCAATCCTACCACTTATAATGGATTGAAAGTAGGTGTAATATACGATGCTACCATCGTTGCGGGTTTTGGCTATGTTATCGGACTCAACTACACCTTTGGTGCCAATCGTACTGATTGGAATCAGATTGGTAATCTAACCTATCCTCGCAAGTATTCTCAAGGTATTTACCATCAAGTGGAGATTCCTGTAGATTGGCAATACAAGTTTGAAATTGCTAAAGATACATGGTTGATGCTCTATACGGGACCTACTTTGCAATGTGGTTTGTCATTCAGTAATAAGTGGAACACTCAGAATGAGCCTAATGGAGAAATTATCACAACAATCGATGACCGATACGATGCTGAAGGGGCTTATGCTCTCAAGCGACTAAACGTCACATGGGGCCTGGGGGCTGGTTTCCAATACGAGCGTTACTTTTTGCGCGGAGGGTATGATTTTGGTATCATCAATCCTTACCAGTCGCAGGTGTTTAGTGTGAGTGAAACGTATAATCCTTATACCCGTGGTCGATTCGACCAATGGCAAATCAAGTTGGGTATCTATCTCTGGAGCAGATAGGCACGTTACTATTCTGTTATCATTCATATTTTTTGTTACCCTTGCGCTACCTTTGCGCTTGCTCCATAGTTAAATTTGTAAATCGCAAACAACAATGATTCCACGCGAAACGATAGATAGGATTTTCTCTGCTGCCCGCATCGAAGATGTGGTGGGTGATTATGTGTCGCTCAAAAAGCGAGGTGCCAATCTTATCGGCTTGTGTCCTTTCCACGATGAGAAAACAGGATCGTTTACTGTCTCTCCCAGCAAAGGAATTTACAAGTGTTTTGGTTGTGGAAAGGCCGGGCATGCTGTGGGATTTGTGATGGAGATTGAGCAATGTTCCTATGTCGAGGCTTTGCGTCAGTTGGCAAAACGATATCATATTGAGATTGAAGAACGCGAACTTACCGCCGAAGAGAAGCAAAAACAGGATGACCGTGAATCTATGTTCGTAGTCAATGAGTTTGCCAACAAATGGTTCCATGAACAGTTGTGGGAAACATCTGAGGGTAAAGCAGTTGCTATGAGCTATCTGCGCCAGCGAGGACTGCGCGAAGATACTATACGCAAATTCCAAATCGGCTATTCGCCAGAAAAATCCACACTCTGGTCTGTAGCCAAGGGTAAAGGGTTTATAGAGAAGTACTTGTTAAATGATTCAGAGAATCCTCCATATATCGGCACAGGCGTTTGTGGCAAAAGCGAGAATGGCAAACTCTATGATCGTTTCCGTGGACGCATAATGTTTCCGTTTTTATCGGTCAGCGGTAAAGTGGTTGGTTTCTCTGGCCGTTTGATGGTTAAAAATGATAGGGTAGGAAAATACGTCAATTCTCCTACTTCACTCATCTACGAAAAGCACAACGAACTATTTGGTTTGTATCAGGCAAAGCAAGCCATATCCAAAAACAATAGTTGCTACCTTGTGGAAGGGCAGATGGATGTTATTCAATTGGTGCAATCGGGTATAGAAAATGTGGTAGCATCTGGAGGAACTGCTCTTACTATCAATCAGATACGACTCATTCACCGCTTCACCGAAAATATTACCTTACTTTATGATGGCGACAAAGCAGGCATCAAGGCGGCATTGCGTGGTATTGATATGATGCTTGAGGAGGGACTTAACGTGCGTATCATTCTTTTGCCAGAAGGCGAAGATCCCGATAGTTTTGCCAAGAGTAGAAATGCATCCGATTTGCAGGCTTTCTTGGAAACCAACCACCAAGATTTTATACGTTTCAAGACACAACTCTTGAGTGAGGACGCGCAAAATGATCCTACCAAGCGATCCGATATGATTTTGCAAATTGTGCAATCAATCGCGGTAATTCGAGATATTATCAAACGACAGGTATATATCAAGGACACAGCATCCTTGCTTGGCATGCCAGAAGATGTGTTAGTACGTAAGGTGGTGGAATTACGCAAGAAAGAGGCAGAAGAGCGCAAAAAGCGTAATGGAAATCAATTACAATCCACTAATGCTTCAACCGAAAATCCATCTCAGACATCTCAGACCGCTATTCCAACTTCAACTGCTAGTGCCACTACTAGTGATGATATCCTACCATCCAAAGCTACTAAATATACCATTCACAAAGAGCGTAATATCATCAATTTGTTGCAAGTGATTGTTCGCCATGGGGAAAAGGTGATCTATCAAGAAGGCGATCGAACCATTTGTGCTGGAGAGTATATTGTCAACGAATTGCGTAATGATAGCATCGAAGTGGAGAATCCAATCTACAAGCGTATTATGGATGAATTCATGGACAATTATTTGCAAGAGGGTTTTGTGTCATCCACATTCTTCCAGCATCATCCCGATATGGCTATCAGTCAATTTTCTGTCGAATTAATCGCAGATAAGTATCAGCTGAGTCGTATCTATAGCAAAAAAGCAATCTCCGAAAATGTGGTACAAGAGGTACAATACGATGAAGCGGATTTTTTGCCCGAATTAGTGCAACGCCTTTTGTTGGAAATCAAATATACTGTGGTCAATCAGCGTATTGATGATATGCAAGAACTATTGAATGATGCGCAGAAGCGTGGTGATGAAGCACTTATTACTACCATTCTTGAACAACATCCACAACTTATGAAGATACGCCAGCAGTTGTGTCGTGCACTTGGCAATCGTGTTGTTGTAGGATAATGTTCTAAGGTTTCACTTAAAGGATTTTCTTAACAAATAAAATTGATATATATTATGCTCTTCGATACTATCGTATATGGTCCTATCCATTCCCGCCGTTTAGGTGTTTCATTAGGAATCAATCTTATGCCTACTATAGCTAAATTGTGCACTTTTGATTGTGTGTATTGCGAATGTGGATGGAATCAACCGGTATCGCATCCGCTACTCCCCACTCGCGAACAAGTACGCGAGGCATTAAGCCTAAAACTCTCTTCCCAAAGTTCTCAACTCGACGTCATCACTTTTAGTGGCAATGGCGAACCAACATTGCATCCCGATTTTTTAGGGATTATTCAGGACACTTGCGCGTTACGTGATCAGCACAGCCCACGAGCTAAAATATCTGTACTCAGCAACTCTACGCAACTTGGACGTCCCGATGTAGTTGAGGCTTTGCGTCTTTGCGACAATCGAATATTGAAATTGGATTCGGCTATTGATGCTACTATGCATCTCATAGATCAACCGGTAAATCCCAATCTTTCCGTTGAACAAATTACACAATGGCTTTCAGTTTTTGAAGGTGATTTCACTCTTCAAACTTGCTTCTTGCGTGGTGAGTATAATGGTCAAATAATCGATAATACTACTTCCGAAGAACTTTCCGCATGGTATGCTATGGTTCAACGCTTGCAACCAAAGCATGTGATGATTTATGTGATTGATCGTGCTACTCCTCTTCAAACTTTATCCAAGATACCTGCCCCCGAAATGGAAGCGATAGCAGCACCATTGCGCAAAAAAGGTATCAATGTGATTGTCAGCGCATGAAAATTTTGATTGCACCACTCAATTGGGGATTGGGTCATGCTACCCGTTCTATTCCTCTTATCCGTCAATATCTTACGGCGGGTCATGAGGTGGTGCTTGCCGGCGATGGTGATAGTCTTGCTTTGCTGCATTGCACTTTTCCTAATTTGCGAGTCATAAATTTGCCATCTTTAGAACTGCGCTATACGTATAATAATGCTCAACGTGGTTTTTACATACGTGCTATTCCCGCATTAATACGTTTCACTATAGCAGATCACTATTATTTGCGTCAACAATTGGCCATAGAGCATTTCGATATAGTTATTTCGGATAATCGCTTTGGTTTATTTTCTCGTCAAACGCGTTGTATATATATCACGCATCAATTATATATGTTATTGCCCAAGCGATTGAAATTATTTCAGCCACTTGCTCGTGCGTTGCACGCGTGTATATATAAGAGGTATGATGAAGTTTGGGTGCCTGATTATGCTGATTGCTCCAACAATCTTGCAGGGGCATTAGCACATGGTGGAAAGTTTGATCATCGCGTAAAATATATTGGCCCTTTGTCACGTTTTGATATATTTTCTAAGGAGATATCAAAAAGATACCAAAGCAAGTCTAGTCAATATTCGGTAGTTGCGATTTTGTCGGGATTAGAACCGCAACGTACTCTTTTTGAGGAAACACTAATTAATCGTTTTCGCGAAGGTGATACATCTGTTTTAATTGTTCGTGGTAAAATAGGATATCCTTCGATAACCACTCAGATAGGTCCAATTACCCTTATTCCTTATATGAGCGATGAACAACTATTGCCCATTATATTACAGGCAAATAAGATTATAGTTCGTAGTGGGTATAGCACAATCATGGATTTAGCTATCGTAGGATTACTTGATAAAGCAGAATGGCATCCTACTGCGGGTCAACCAGAGCAAGAATATCTCGCAGTATATCATAGAAAACAAGCACACTAATTCCTATCATTAATATGGATAATGTATATAAAAATACTTGGAAACGATATTTACTACTATTAATTAGTATTTCTCTATCTTCTTTATTGTCTGCTAATTGGACTCCAATTATTCATCATTATACTCCCAAAAACTACGAAGCAGGTACCCAAAACTGGGATATTGTTGAGCAGGCAAATGGATGGATGTATATTGCCAACAACTATGGACTTTTAGAAACGGATGGTTGCCGTTGGAATTTGTACGGAATCAATAATTCCTCTGCACTTCGTTCGGTTACTCTAGATAATGAGGGGAATATATATGTGGGAGGTACGGATGAGTTTGGTGTATTTGTTGCTGATGGATTAGGACGATTGAAATACGAGAATTTATCAATGTATGTTCCTTCTTCTTATCGCAATTTTGGAGAGGTTTGGCGTCTGCAGGTTGCCAAGGACAAGTTGTATATTCAAACACGTCACTATATATTTATTTATAAAAAGGGAGAAGGTGTAGAAGTTATAGACCCAGGAGCTATAATATATGAATCATTGGTATGGGAGGGGAATCTATATGTAGCCACTTCTCGTGATTTGTATGTCCAGAGTGGCGGACGACTACATGCTTTACGTGGAGCCGAATCGTTACATAATATCGTAGTATGTGGGTTATTCCCTTATGGTAAAGAGGGAATGATGATTGCTACTGACTTTCATGGCTTGTTTTTGTATGATGGAAAGAGTGTAAAGCCATTCCGAACAGATGCTGATGAGTATATAAAAGAGAATCAATTATATACATTGACTTTGAATGAGCAAAAATTGGCATTAGGTACTGTGCAAGGAGGTGTTGTGTTAGCGGATCTCGATGGAAAGAACTGCCAGTATATCACTCGTGAGAATGGATTGCAAAATAATACGATTTTGAGTCTCTTGTTTGATAAAAAAGGCAATATATGGATGGGACTAGACAATGGTATTGATGTTGCAGAAACTTCAAATTCCATTCTATTTTATCGTGATAAATATGTAGATTATGGAGCGGGATACACTTCTTACGAATACAATGGAGGTTTGTATATCGGTACCAATCAGGGACTTTATTTCCAAGACAATCCTAAAAACCACCTTAAATTTGTAGCGGGTAGCAACGGACAGGTGTGGAGTGTCTGCAATGTGGGATCAACACTTTTCTGCTGTCACAACCGAGGACTATTTGTGGTGGATAATATGCGTTTGAAACCATTGGATTGTAGCGATGGAGTGTGGAAAGTTACTCCTTTATCAGATTCTACTGCCATAGCTGGAACCTACATAGGTTTTTACTATCTCTATAGAGAGGGAAGGCAATGGCATTTGCAATATCTAGACGGATTCTCCGAAACGGCCCTTTATCATGTCTTAGATTCCCGAGGCAATATATGGATACTTACTTCGCGTGGAATAGAAAAGTGTATAGTTGATATTGCTAATAGAAGAGTCTATCCAGAATTAATGATCGAGCAACCTTCTGCGCAACGAGTATATTCTTTAACCGAATGGAATAATCTAGTGTATATTACGAGCGATGATTATTCTGCTGTAGTAAATGAGAATGGAGAATTTTGTCCAAATACAGCTCTAGATGTCTTGCCCTGTGGAAAGAGATATTTGAATGTGTGCGAGGATATTCATAAGAATGTCTGGTATATTTACGATAATCGTGTGGCAATGCGAGAGTACGATGCCACTAATCATTCTTACAAATCCGAACGTGTGGTATATTATTCCTCTTCTTTGTTGATAGGTGGTTTTTCTAATCTTACACCATCCATGAGTGGAGGAGTCCTTATTGGCGGAGTTGACGGATTTTATAGAATGCAACACTCGAATACCCAATTGAATACCAACAACACAATCTACATCCGAAAGATATCGTCGCTAACAGATGCTCCCGTAATTATATATGGAGAACCTAATGATAATTCGCTAGAAGAGATTACTATCCCTTCTTCTTATCGTGCCCTGCATGTCGAATTTAGTGGATCGAATGCGATTGGAGACAAACCTTTATTTAGGACTCGCTTATATCCTGTGGAAGAGGCCTTTACGCCATGGCAGTCACTATCTTATCGTGATTTTATTGCTCTTCCTCTAGGCGGAGAACTTCGTTTAGATGTTGAGATGTTATCTACGGAGAATGGCAGCGTAGTCTCACGTAGCATCCCTATTAACTTACAATACCCATTTTATTTCACATGGTGGGCTAAGGGTCTATATGCCTTGTTGGGTATCTTATTTCTATTGCTTCTTTCATGGAAAATATATCGCAATGTACAACGCAGTAAAATGATGTTGGAAGAAAAGAAAAATAAAGAGATCTCTCAACAACAAATGCGTATTCTTCAACTCGAAAACGAAAAAGCACAATTTGACCTTCGCAACAAAAGTCAAGAACTCAGCAATATCCTTCTTTCAGAAGCCAATAGAAAGGAATGGAACGAAGATGTGCTTAATGAGATGCGTCGTATAATTGAATGCCTCAATAATGATCGTATTGCTGAGGCAAAAGGAAAGTTGCAGCATCTTCAAAATCGTATTGCTAGAAACGGAGAAAAATCAATCAACTGGAAGCGGTTTGAAGAAAACTTTGATATTGTTAACAACCAATTTATTACTCGCTTGACAAAACTTTATCCATGGATGAGCAAACAAGAACGTCGTCTATGTGTTTATATTCACATGGGGCTTTCTTCCAAAGAAATCGCTCCATTGTTAAATCTATCTACGAGAGGAGTTGAAATGATGCGATATCGTCTTCGTTCTAAAATGGATGTAGATTCTGCTGTATCACTCAAGCTGCATTTTCTCAATATCCAGCAATCTATTACGCAATAGGCACGCGTTTAATTGATGTAATTCCATACTACCTTTATATAATCGCATTACTACTATAACTCTCGTAGTAATGCGATTTGTTTATTTGTTTTGAGAAATAAATATAAATTATAAATAGCAGATAATCACATTGATATAATTATATTGTAGTAGTAGGTGTGGTGAGAGTAAGGTGAGTGTGTATGTTGTAAAACATATTCACATTTTTTTGCGCGTGTGCGAAAGCTTTTGTATCTTTGCATGTGTAAATTAAAATTCAACCACAATGAAACGTTTAAATCTATTTCTGTTACTCCTTCTGATGCCACTATTTATTTTGGCTCAGACCACTATCACAGGTATAGTGATGGCAGAAGGCGAGCCCGATCCTGTAATCGGAGCCAACGTAATGGTAAAGGGTACTTCTAATGGTACTATTACTGACTTTGATGGCCATTTTATTCTTGATGCTAAAGTCGGGGATGTGCTTGTAATATCCTATATGGGTTACATCTCTCAAGAAGTAAAAGCCATTGATTCCCCTATGCGCATCACCCTCAAACCTGATAATGTCATGCTCGATGAGGTTGTGGCCATCGGTTATGGAACTATGAAGCGCTCCGACCTTACTGGTGCAATCACTTCCGTTAGTGCTGAAGATCTCAATAAGGCACCTGTTGCCAGTCTTGACCAAGCGCTGCAAGGTCGCGCTGCGGGTGTGACAGTCACTACCAATTCTGGTCAGCCAGGCGAATGGGCTACCATTCGTATCCGTGGTATTGGTTCTGCCATCGGCGGCAACGACCCTTTGTACGTAGTAGATGGTGTCATCACCGGCGATATTCGATTCTTGGCTCCTGCCGACATCCAATCCATGGAGATCCTGAAGGATGCATCTGCAACAGCTATCTACGGTTCTCGTGGTGCCAATGGTGTGATTCTTGTCACTACCAAGTCCGGTGGTCAAGGAAAAGCCAACATCTCATTTGATGCATATTGGGGTATCCAAAATCGCTGGAAGAAGTTGGACTTGATGGATTCTCGCGCACAGGTGGATACCGAGTTGCGTATTGGTGCCATGCGTAATGGTGCTGAGGAGATTGCCTTCTACAATCAACGCGGCTTCTCCGAATGGTTGAGCATGTACAAGTTAGGTAAATCGCCTTACTACCCAATGAACTTCGACTACTCTCATCAGGAAACCGATTGGCAAGATGAGGTATTCAATGCCAATGCCTTCATGCATAATTATACGCTCAGCATTGATGGTGGTAGCGACAAAGGTCACTATGCATTCTCTTCTTCCTACTTCGGTCAAGAGGGTACGATCATCGGATCTAATTACAATCGTTTTACCCTCCGCTTGAACTCCGACTATAAAATACGCGAATGGTTGACATTTGGCGAGCACTTGTCCTTTGTATCTACATCAGGTCGTAACGCGATGCACAACTCTTCTTCCGCAGGTGCTTCGGTTATCTCTGCTGCTATGGCTATGGCACAATGGGATCCCGTATATTATCCTGATGGCAGTGTCAATGCAGATGGCAAGGATATGTCGGGCGACTACTCGGCGGGTTCCAACTTCAAGAATGTAACCAATCCTTACCAAATGGCATTCAATACCGAACCTTCCAGCAAAAGCGAGCGTGTAGTAGGCGACTTATACCTGGAAATCAAACCAGTAGAAGGTCTCGTGATCCGTCCAAGTATCTCGTTGGACTACTCGCTCAATCGCAATCGCAACTTCACATATCCTAACACCTATACATCCTACAATTACTCTGAGAAGAACTTCCTCTCCTCCTCGATGGATCGCTATTGCACGCTCCTGGAAGAGGTGACTGCCACCTACGCGAAGAAAATTGGCAAGCACAATTTCTCAATCATGGTGGGTCAGACTTGGGAAGAGTACAACTACTATAGCATCGGCGGTTCAGGTGCACAAATCCTCAATCCAGTGGAGAGCAACTGGTATTTGAACAATACCACCGAGGATCGCCTGCCTGCTTCCGATGGAGTAGGTCGTAGCCGTCGTTTGGCTTTCTTGGGTCGCGCATTCTATTCGTATGCAGACCGCTATCTGATTACGGCTAACTTCCGTGCAGATGCATCTTCTCGCTTCACCAAAGACCCTTGGGGATTCTTCCCATCTGTG
>JAFTHS010000038.1 GCA_017457295.1 Paludibacteraceae bacterium
CCGAGCGTTTGGTATATTGGCAAACGCTCTTTGAGCAGCAACTTGACCATCCTCAACAAGGCGAAAAACAGTACGTTAAACTACAATGTTATATCGCTGCACAACTGCTTATAAAACTGAAAGCAGACAATAACACAAAGACAAACTAATACAGACAAATGCCTCTCATTCGTGTGTAACAGTGTAACGGTGTAACACCTCATTCTATAATATATACCCCCGCACACACATGTATAGTTATATAAAACTACTGTTACACTGTTACACCGTTACACCTAAATAGTCAAAATAATAGATAAAAATATGAAAACAACTCAATTGATTATTAGCGGATTATGTAAACTCCTGTGTGGTATGGCCTTGATTGGCTTGCTGCTCTTTTGGCCAGCAGGCACATGGCACTATTGGCAGGCGTGGTTGCTGCTTGCCTTGCTGTTTGTACCTATGACTTGCATGGGTATTTGGCTACTAATCTCCATGCCCGAGCTATTGGCTAAACGGCTGAACAACAAGGAGAAAGAGCAAACCCAAAAGCATGTAGTAGCCCTTTCGGGATTGATGTTTATCGGCGGCTTTGTCCTCTGCGGTTTAGACCACCGTTTCGCGTGGTCAAGTTTGCCCCTTTGGGCGAGTGTCATTCCCTCGGTAGTCTTCCTGATAGGGTATGCCTTGTACGCCGAAGTGTTGCGCGAAAATGCCTACCTATCCAGAACCATTGAGGTGCAAGATCATCAACAATTGATTGACACTGGATTATATGGCATTGTGCGCCATCCGATGTACACAGCCACCTTGCTCATGTTCCTCTCAATGCCAATAGTGCTGGGCTCTGCTTGGGCATTGTTGGTGTTTGGTGTTTATCCCATACTCATTATCCGACGCATATACAACGAGGAGCAGGTGCTGGCGGCAGGACTGCCCGGATATACCGATTATCAGCAACGCGTCCGCTGGCGCCTCATACCAGGCATTTGGTAGGATAAGAGAGAATGGGATAGATAAAATCTATCTTTTTCGATAAAATCGCACTATAATTTGCATATATGCGGAATTTTTTGTACCTTCGAGGACACCGACCTTGCTACGCTCGCCCACCTCGAAATTACAGTAGCGAAATGCGGTAAATACTCCAGTACACTCGCAATCATTTGCAACAATAAGTTAGCACTTAATCATCCTATCATTTAGCATCTCACAACTAAGCAAGCTTGAATGAGTGCTAAATGATAGGCTGCGATAGATGTCAAATCTATCTTTTTTACAAATAATTTCTCGTTTTACTTGCGTATTTACATTTTTTGTTGTAACTTTGCGCGTTTTTTTGTGGGGCAACAATACACCACACTACACAACTGCTAACAATACTACACAATACATTATGTTTAGAACCAACACTTGTGGCGAGCTTCGCCTCGCCGATGCAGGCAAAACAGTCACCCTTGCAGGGTGGGCACAACGTATCCGCAAAATGGGCGGTATGACATTCATCGACCTTCGTGACCGATATGGTATCACACAACTTGCTTTCCAATCTGACGGCAGCGCAGAGCAAGACGCTTTGCTGGAACAAGCCAATGGAGTAGGGCGCGAGTTTGTACTACAAGTAACTGGCGAAGTCATTGAACGTCAAAGCAAAAACGCGCAAATACCTACAGGCGAAATAGAAATTAAAGTAGCCCAAATGAATATCCTCAACGCTGCTGTTACTCCTCCATTTACCATTGAAGATGAGACCGATGGTGGCGATGATATTCGTATGAAATACAGATACTTAGATCTTCGTCGCAACTGCGTAAGAAAGAACCTCGAACTCCGCCACAAAATGGCGTTCGAAGTACGCCGTTACCTGGATGAAAAGGGCTTCCTTGAGGTAGAGACACCAGTACTCGTGAACTCAACCCCAGAAGGCGCACGCGACTTTATCGTGCCAAGCCGTATGAACCCAGGACAGTTCTACGCACTGCCACAAAGTCCACAGATTTTGAAGCAATTGCTTATGGTCAGCGGTTTCGACCGTTACTTCCAAATTGTAAAGTGCTTCCGCGATGAGGACTTGCGTGCAGACCGCCAACCAGAGTTCACACAAATCGACTGCGAGATGTCGTTCGTGGAGCAAGAAGATGTGCTTCAACTCTTCGAAGGGATGTCAAAACACCTGTTCAAGTCCATTCTCAATATTGACTTGCCAGATTTCCCACGTATGACATGGGCTGATGCCATGAAATACTACGGAAGCGATAAGCCAGATACACGCTTTGGTATGGAGTTCGTGGAGCTGCATGACCTTTTCCACGCTATCGAGGAACAGAAAGAAGAGAAGTTTAGTGTATTTGCTAATGCTGCATACATTGGCGGTATCTGTGCTACAGGTTGCGCTACATACACCCGCAAGCAATTGGATGCCCTCACAGACTACGTGAAACGCCCACAGGTTGGCGCGAAAGGTATGGTTTATGCCCGCGTAGAGGCAGATGGCAATGTGAAATCGAGCGTAGATAAATTCTACAACCAAGACCAATTGCAAGAGGTGGCTAAGGCGATGAATGCTCAGCCAGGTGACTTGATTCTGATTCTCTCTGGCGACGATGCCATGAAGACTCGCAAGCAATTGTGCGAGCTGCGTCTGGAGGTCGGCAAACAACTCGGTTTGCGTGATCCTAAGAAGTTCTCATGCCTATGGATTGTGGATTTCCCAATGTACGAGTGGAGCGACGAGGAGCAACGCCTCATGGCTATGCACCATCCATTTACCAGTCCAAAACCAGAGGATATTCCACTGATGGACACCGATCCTGCAGCTGTACGCGCTAACGCTTATGATATGGTAATCAACGGTGTAGAGGTTGGTGGCGGTAGTATCCGTATCCACGATGCAGCTTTGCAACAACGCACCTTCGAGATACTTGGTTTCACACCAGAAGAGGCACAACTCAAGTTCGGCTTCCTGATGAATGCCTTTAAGTTCGGTGCGCCACCTCATGGCGGTTTGGCATACGGCTTGGATCGTTTCGTTAGTTTGTTTGCTGGCTTGGATAGCATCCGCGACTGCATCGCATTCCCAAAGAACAACCAAGGACGCGATGTGATGTTGGGCGCTCCTGGCTTGGTGGATCAAAAGCAACTGGATGAGTTGATGATTGATCTCCGTGAAATGAAAAATGAAAACTAAAAAGGGATAAGTCATGGATAAAATAATGCGAAATGGCGTTGTTGATTTGTTAACACAACTATCAATGCAGTTTAATATGGATACAGAAACCATGATTTGGGTAGTGTTTGCTGTTGGTATGACTCTAGCTATTGGTATAACATTATTGTTGTCACGTAAATCAACTACCATCTATAATTGGACACATGATGAAAATGGACAAATCAATAATAATATTAAGATAGTTATTTTTGGATCACTGTTTCTTATTATTGGACTGCTGTATGGTCTATTATGGTTAATATCCCAAATTGATTGGGTTATATCAAATCATAACTATTTATGGTAATATAATTCAAAGACATTGTGTTTTCCCTAATTGCAATTATGTAAAATAGAATTTATTGAGAAGTACCCTAGTAAAATTAAATTGTGAAATTGTATATTGAAAATTTATAAATCAAAATGACCTACCTTGATGAATTATTAAACACTGATGATAATCAGAAAGTGGAAGTAGATTATATTCCATTGGCTGCTGATGACGATACCAAAGAACCAGACTTGCAAGATGGCGATGTGCTAGGCGTGTTGCCACTTCGCAATATGGTGCTCTTTCCTGGTGTGCTGCTACCAGTGACTGTAGCACGACCCAAATCCAAGAAACTTGTTACCAACGCTTTCAAGAATGATGAACTGCTTGCCGTATGCTGTCAACGTGTACAAGATGTGCAAGAACCATCATCTGATGACCTCTATACCATTGGCACCGCAGGACGCGTGATGCGTACACTCGACATGCCAGATGGCAGTTTGATGGTGATAATGGAAGGTATTCAACGTATTGAAATACAAGAAATTACTGCTACAAAGCCATATATGAAAGCTAAAGTGGCTGTTTTGGAAGAGGATTTTCCAAAGCGCAACGACAAAGAGTTTATCGCCCTTGTTAGCAGTCTCAAAAACCAAGCTGAGAAAATACTCAAACGCATGGATAACATACCTGCTGAAGCAGGCATGACCTTGCGTAGCATAGATAATCCTCCTACTCTGGTAAACTATATTTGCGGAAACTTTGGCGTGCGCATACCAGATAAACAACGATTGTTGGAAATGTCCTCACTGAAAGAGCGTGCAGTAACTCTACTTGAAATATTGACTAGCGAGCTGCAAATGCTTGATATGAAGGCGGTTATCCAAAATAAAACCAAAGAGGATATCGACAAAGAGCAACGCGAATATCTACTCCAACGTCAGATGGAGACTATTCAGCGTGAGTTGGGTAATACAGATGAGCAAATGGCTAACGCAATGCTCGAACGTGCCAAGCAAAAGAAGTGGAGTGAGAAGATGCAAAAGACCTTCGAGAATGAACTAAAGAAACTGCGTCGCATACCTACCCACTCGCCAGAGTACTCCACCCTGCAAAACTACCTTGAGATATTGCTCGACTTGCCTTGGAATGAATATTCAGAGGACAATTACGACATACGCAATGCACAAAAGGTGCTTGACCAAGACCACTATGGCATGGAAAAAGTCAAGGAGCGTATCATAGAATATCTGGCTGTACTGAAGATGAAAGCTAACACCAAAAGCGGTGATATGAAAGCTCCTATCCTATGTCTCTACGGTCCTCCAGGTGTAGGTAAAACCAGTCTTGGTCGCTCTATAGCAGAAGCATTGGGCAGAAAATATGCGCGCATCAGTCTCGGTGGTTTGCATGACGAATCAGAGATTCGCGGTCATCGTCGCACCTATATTGGTGCTATGCCAGGACGTATCATTGAGAACCTCAGAAAAGTGAAGACCAGCAACCCTGTGTTTGTCTTGGATGAGATAGACAAAATCGGCTCTGACTACAAAGGCGACCCAACGAGCGCATTGCTTGAAGTGCTTGATCCTGAGCAGAATGGAACGTTCCACGACAACTACCTTGATGTGGATTATGACTTGAGCAAAGTACTGTTTATTGCTACAGCCAACTCGCTAGACACAATTCCTCGCCCCCTACTCGACCGTATGGAACTTATCGAGATGACGGGTTACTTGCAAGAGGAGAAAGAGGAGATTGCCAAACGCCACCTGCTGCCTAAAGAACTGCATAACCACGGACTGAAGGCATCGCAACTAAAACTGAAGAAAGCCATCATAGCAGAGATCATAGATAAGTACACCCGCGAGTCTGGTGTGCGCAGTTTGGAACGTCAGATTGCTGCTATCTGCCGAAAAGTAGTGACACGTATCTCATTGGAAGAGGATTACAACGTTTCTGTTACGAGCGAAGATCTGGTAGCATATCTCGGCAAACAACGCTACTCGCGCGATGAGTGGGAAACCAACAAATATATAGGTGTAGTAACAGGATTGGCATGGACACAAGTGGGTGGCGAGATACTTTTTATAGAAACCTCGCTCTCACCAAGCAAGACCCCTACCCTTACCCTCACGGGAAACTTGGGCGACGTGATGAAAGAATCAGCCACCATCGCTATGGGCTATATCAAGGCGCATGCTGACCAATTCGGCATAGCACGCAAAATGATTGACACCCACTCCGTGCATATCCACGTACCTGAAGGCGCCATACCTAAAGATGGACCTAGTGCAGGTATTACCATGACTACTGCTCTCGTTAGTGCCTTCACATGTCGCAAAGTACGCCCTCGCATTGCCATGACAGGCGAGATGACGCTGCGCGGAAAAGTACTGCCAATCGGAGGCGTAAAAGAGAAGATTTTGGCGGCTAAGCGTGCAGGAATTACAGATTTAGTACTGTGCCAAGACAATCAAAAAGACGTGGAGGATATCGCACCTAAATACCTAAAAGGACTATCATTCCACTATGTGAAAGATATTCAAGAGGTGATTGAATTGGCTCTGCTGAAATAATGAGAAAATAGATAATCAGATGATAACAAAAAATAGGGTCAGAAATTTCTGACCCTATTTTTTTACAATATATTTTTGATTACTTGTACATAAAGCGTTTAATACTACGTTTAGGCGTTTTCTCAAACTCTTTCTCAACTAATTCAATAGTAGTAACTTGGCTATAATTAGGAAGCATCTTGTTGAGTTTCACCACATTCTCCTTCATAATTTGATCCACCGTATTGCCTTGCAACACTTCTGCCTTAGCCAATGATGGATCAGAGTATACCAATGCTACCAACTTGTGCTCACGATCTACTACGACAGACTCAGTAACGAGAGGCAAACTATTGAGCTTATCCTCTATCTCCTCTGGATAGATATTCTGACCATTAGGACTGAGCAACATATTTTTGCTACGTCCGCGCAAGAAGAGATTGCCCTCCTTGTCAATGATACCCAAATCGCCAGTGCGCATCCAACCATCTTTGGTAAATGCTTCTTTCGATGCTTCCTCGTTTTTGTAATAACCCATCATCACGTTCACACCGCGCAATTGTAACTCACCCTCTTTCGTAGTTGGATCTTCGGAATCAATGCGCATTTCCATGCCAACAATGCCTTTACCACAGGAACGATATACATATTTATCCCAATCTTCGTATGTTACCAAAGGTGCACATTCGGTCATACCATAACCCACGCAATATGGGAAATGCATATCCTTCATACATTTCTCTACCTCTTCGTTGAGCGCAGCACCACCGATAATTAAGAAACGCAACTGACCACCAAAAGCTTGCAACAAGGTATTACGTACCTTTTTGTGGATTAGTTTGTTGATAAGTGGAGTCTTCCATAATACTTTCATCACCGGTTTGTTGATGATTGGGAGTACTTTGCCTTTGATAATCTTCTCAATTACCAATGGAACAGTGAGAATCATGAATGGATGTACTTGCGCAAAAGCCTTCATCAAGATAGATGGAGTTGGTGCCTTAGTGAGGAAATATACCTCAGCACCATCACATACTTGATACAAGAACTCGAACATCAATCCAAACATGTGCGCAACTGGCAACATTGACAATACTTTATCACCTGAATTGTGAGGAATCTTCTTTACTGCGAAGTCAATATTTCCACTCAAGTTCTTGTGGGTAATCATCACACCTTTAGGATTTCCTGTCGATCCTGAAGTATAATTGAGCAAAGCTAATTCGTTGATATTATCAGTTGGATAATTCACATCCGCCTTGCTAAAACCATTAGGATATGCTTCTGCAAAAGCAGTATCTACCTTGGTATATGCTTGGGCAATTTCCTCATTAGCAGCAAACTGCAACGTATAATCGTCCATCAATACGATTGCAGACAACGCAGGCATGTGACTAGCATCAATCTTTTTCAATACGTTAGGGCCCGTGTAAAGCAACTTTGCCTCTGAGTGATTAACTAAATTCTCAACACCTTCGCCAGTAAAATCAGGCAAAATACTGACAGCTACTGCCTTATACGACTCAATTGCCAAAAAAGTGACACCCCAGTTGGAACAATTGCGTCCGCAGAGCGCAATCTTATCACCTTCTTGAATACCCAAAAGGCGGAAAGTAGTATGCAGACGAGCAATTTGCACAGCTAATTCACCATAAGTGTATTGAGTTGCACCATCTAAATCTTTCATCGCCAAATCCGACCACTTGTTGATGACCGTGTTTTGGAGATATTCCATGTAATGTTTCAATTCCATAGTAACAATAATTTATGAATTTGCCACAAAGGTACAATTTATTTTTCGAACGAGTGTTCAAAAATATAAATTAATGTTATTTTTTTTGATTTTATTCACTTTTTTTATTATTTTCGCTTTTGTAAGAGATAATAATCAACAATTATACTACGTTTGCTGATTAGCGATGGATAAGCATTTACCGAAGCAGACAAATTGCTTTTTCTGATAGCAACGTATTCACGCTTCATTCTCCAGAAAGCAGTTCTAGCTTGCACAACGGCCTTAGCATTAGACAATTTACCAGCACATAGCATTTGCAAAGCAGCTACGTAATCCATGAAAAAGCGAACGACAAACACCACTATTAGTGATATAGTAGGCAGATTCTTATACAACATTAGCAAGTTGTTGCGGAAATTGAGGAAAGTTTTGCGAGGACTCTCATATCCCAAAGCTCCCCCGCCCAAGTGATAAACCGATGATTGAGGAACTGCCACCACAGAATATCCTCGACTATTGAGACGCCAACACAAATCTATTTCCTCTTGATGAGCGAAGAATTTGGCATCTAACCCACCCTCCTTGAGATATATCTCACGACGAATCAGCAAGCAAGCACCCGAAGCCCAAAAAATAGGAGTAATCTGATCGTATTGCCCATGGTCGGCCTCAAGATGCGTGAGAAAGCGGCCTCTACAATAAGGATAACCCAAGCAATCAATCATGCCCCCTGCTGCACCCGCATGCTCAAACAGTACATCGTCGGAACCAGAAGCAATAGCATCTTCCTTAGATTGCCAACTAAGTATCTTAGGTTGTACGGCCACCGCGTGCGCGTGCGTACGCATGTAAGATAATAAAGGGTTTAGCCAACCATCAGTAACTTCCACGTCGGAATTGAGCAATACCACATACTCAGAATTCACTTGACTGATGGCACGATTGTAGCCTTCAGCAAAGCCATAATTCTGCTCCAACTGGATAATTCGTATAGCAGGTTGTGTTTGTAGATATGCTATTGAGCCATCAGTGGAAGCGTTGTCAGCTACCACTAATTCTACTCCATCGCATTGCGTGTGTTGAATTACGGAAGGAAGATAGCGACGTAACATAGCTTCGCCATTCCAATTTAATATGATAACACTACAAGTCATATTAGCATCGTTTTTTAGGGCTCAAATGGCAGTTGTTGGGTAGCGCAAAGGTTGCGAAATGATGGTTAAAAACCAAACGAGAATGAGCCCGAAATAGTGAGGTTCTTTCCTTGGTAATACAACGGACAAAAAGCATCTAAATATTGCTGTGCTGTACCGATATATTCACTAGGAAGAGGGTCTGATTTTAGATTGTCGAATCCCTGAGCATTGTTGTAGCCAATCGACAAACGGAGATACATATTAGGATGTGCCTCGTAGATACCGTCAAAACGAATCTCATCGTTACGATAAATACAATGGTCGAATGGCTTTTGAGCAATAGTTTCAGAGATATTATCGCGCAGATACGAGTACGAATTATACTTCATATCGTTGGTATAACTCAGTTTAAGGAGCAATCCACGCACTGGACGATATGCTAGTTCAGCATAAATGGATTGAGCATTATCACCCATATAATGCCCCATATTGTAGCTATTAGATGCCCATGTCAGCACATCAATAGAATGCGTATAACAAGCAATATACGAGCGCATAAATTCGCCTTTCAAACTCAAGCCATCAATAGGCCATCCTGACCAATTGAAACCAACCAGATATGATATTGGGTTATTCTCTGGTTCACTAAGTTTGAAGCGAGAGAACTTGACTTCATCAAGAAAGAACGAACCATATAACTGCAAATGATTGACAGGACGCACCGAAATAGATGCAAAAACTTGAGAGTTTTGGTTTTGGGTTCTTACTCCTTTTGTCAGCAAGTGATCAAGCGATTTGTAGAATGCAATAGGAATTAGATATGCCACTTGCAACGATTGCTCAGCATATACGATAGAATTACCCAACGAAATAGATAAATGCTTTATGGGAGTAAAAGTGAACATATTTGCCGCCATGAATTTGTTGTATGGACGGTAGTTCTTCAACGAGGCATTGCCATTAGTAGTATTCTCAAGGTAATAGTATGTAGAGTCAAGTACATTGGAAACTAACCAGGCATGAAAATAATCGAACTGGAACCACTTGCATGGAGTGAGTTGTAGCGTAATCATCGGTACGGCAGGATTACGTCCTGACAAAATATTAGAACTATGGTAGGAATCACCCCAACGAATATTCTCGCGTTGAATACCAATGCTGCCCCACCATGAATATAAATTGATTCCACCTTTCGAATCAGAGAAATCCCCGCCATAAGTAGCTTCCTTGTATTGCACTCCAGGTATATTGCTTAGTGCAGGCGTTTGTTGCGAAGCGCCATAGTGAATGCGAGCACCGTTTATTCGCGCATAATCAGAAGGAAAATAGTCTGTATTCAGCCAATTGCCATTCCAAGAGTTGTCACGCAAACTCCCCCAAATACTGAGATGCTTTGCGATATCCATTTGGATTTCTGCGCCCCACCAACGTTGGACAATAGCACCTTTTTTGCTCAACATGACATCTCCACCCAAGATAGGACGGATACGCATCTTGAACATATTGTTGAGCGACTTGTAACTAAATTGTGGATCTGCAAGCGAAAGAGAAAAAGTACGACGATCGGTATATTGAACAAAATTGTCAACCATTAGATCGTTCTCAAGTGCAAACTCGTTGAGGTAGAACTTCAATTCATTTTGCTGACGATTGCTCAATAGCGAGTCAGCACGCTGAGCTTGCGTCAACATGTCGGCAATCTGATTGCGCGTATATGGACGAATAGCCGTCTGATTGGTGACAACACCATCCATAATCAATTCGTCGATGAAATCATATACCTTCGTATAGGAAAGTGATACAGGAATATTTTGCGCCCATGTGATTACATGGGGAAATATACACAAGAATATGACAATGCAAAAACGCTTCATAACTTAATGACTACGAGCTCGCTTGAATACAATTGTGTAGAAAATGCGCCAGAAATAGATAATATCAGTCTTGAATGTTCCTTTCTCCTCACACATGGTGAGATAGCGCATCTCCGAATCCTCGATCTCTTCAAGCGTTTTAGGCATATCCGCATAGAAAGGTGGAAGCAAGCCAGGTTTGTGGCAAATACGCTTAGCTTGCAATTCTGGGCTATACAAGGAGAAATAATGTTGCGAGATAGGACGTACACCTACCAATTTCATATCACCTTTGATAAGATTTAGCAACATAGGAAGTTCGTCTAGCCAATATTTACGGGCTATACGCCCCAGAGTAGTCACACGGATATCATGGTTGAACTTACCGCCCTCTTGCAATGAATATCGGTTATAGATATATGCTTGCAAAAACTCGGAATACGGGTGCATCGTTCGTAATTTGAAGACATTAAACTTCTTTCCACCCTTCCCTACTCGTTTGAGCTTTACAAATATACCATACAAGCGTCGATTAGTAAGCTGTGGACGGAACTGACGACGAGCAATGACGTAGTTTAAATCGCCTATCTTGCGCTCAGTCACAATCTCAAATCCACAATAACACAAGCGTCCTAATACTTCGGCCTTGCTGAGAACTCGATCTTTGCCTTCTGTAATATCAAAGTACAGACGAGAGGTCATAATCATCTTAGGAAGTACTCGTTTATAAAGAAAAAAGGCAATGTAGTATAGCCAATTGAGGACTGGCGGATAACGATGCAAAATATTGCGTTTGGTTACTGATTGAGGTTCATAACAACACACCCAAAGGCCGTCATCGGGTAATTTATCATTAACCGTAGTGAAGAGCTTGTTGACACCGCGTATTTGGTTAAGCGGCATAAAATTCACTAGTGTATCATAACGATAATTACGCAACTTCTGGATATTGTATAATTCAGAAGAACGAAGGGTGAAGGTATTGCTAGAATATAGCGTAACGTGCTTCTCTAAGTAATCCAAGGCAGCTGGCGTGGCAAACTCCAGCATGCTATTGCGCAAAGATTCCTTCTCAGCATCATCGAACAGAACGGGAGCTTTCAGGACCGCTTGCTCAGCACGCTTTGGAGCTTTAATAGGTTGATCATCAGCATCCAACGCATAACGATATGCATGCTTGAAGATCAAGAAAACCACCGACATACCAAACATAATCAGCCATATGGTAAGCAATACCCAAATGGAAAAATTATTTCCAGAGTGATACCACATATAGCCGTACATCACCATGAAGGTAAAGATACTTGCTGCTAAGAGACGGCGAATATCTTTACCCATTTTCATGTATTTAACAGGTATATACCGATGGCATAAGTAGCTATTTAGCAACCATATAACTGAGAAAATAGTAACAAACACACTATATTTTTGGAATGGTATTTGTGTGGATAGCGGAAACCACCACAAGACAACTATCACACTCAAAATGAGCGTGATAGCATCTATGATGAAATACCTCCAATAGGGTTTGTATATTAAACGTATTGGTTGCATAGCTTAATAGCAAATGTTATTTCTTTTGATAACGTGCATTTAGACCATTTACCACGTCATTGGTAATGTCGTATTGCTCGTTTGCCATCAAGACATTGTCTTTAGCGGTATTGCTAAGAATTATGTGGTAGCGACCATCCGCATTGAATTCCTTCAAGAAATTGTTGAGAGAGTCTGCCAATTGCTGGTTCAATTTTTGATTCTCAATCATAATATCTTGAGTGAGTTTAGCCTCTAATTCTTGCAATTCTTGTTCTTTCTTTGCCAAACGTTGTTGCTCTTTCTCTGCACGCTCGCGGCTCAGGAAAGCATTATTCTCTAATTTGCGTTGAAAATCAGCAACTTCGTTTTGGAAAGTACGAAGTTTAGTGTTCATTTTCACACGCGCATCCTCTTGCTTGCTCATGAGTTTCTCGCTAGCTTCTTGTGCAAAAGTGTAGTTAGCAAGCAAACTATCCACGTTCAAGTATGCTACAGGCATTACTTCAGATGTACCAGTAACAAGGGTTTCAGTGGCTGCAGGAGCCTTTTTTGAAAAAAAGATTACAAACAATGCAGCTACAGCAGCTACAAGGATTACATTGATTAAAATTTGAATTTTGTTCATTTCTTTATGTGTTTAATTATTATTATTTTAATTCGTGAATAACCAATCCTGAACGCAGTTTAGGTTCAAACCATGTGGTCTTTGGTGGCATGATATTACCTGTATCTGCAATACGAATCAATTGATCCATCGTCACAGGATATAATGCCAATGCCATTTGCATTTCGCCAGAATCTACGCGTGCACTCAACTCGCCTAAACCGCGGATACCACCTACGAAATCAATGCGTTTATCAGAACGCAAATCTTTGATACCAAGCAGTTTGTCCAAAATAAGATTAGAAGAAATAGTAACATCCAATACGCCTATAGGATCTTGGTCGTCGTATCTACCTTCTTTGGCAACCAATTTATACCAATGTCCCGCCAAATACAACGCAAAGGTATGTAATGCTTCGGGGCGATAAATATCAGTACCCATATCTACTACTTCAAAATCTTCGCGAAGTGCCTGCAAAAATTCATCAGCACTCATACCATTCAAATCGCGTACCACGCGATTATAGTCCATGATATGTAGTTGATTATCAGGGAAGCAAACCGCTAAGAAATAGTTATACTCTTCATCGCCCTGATGATTTGGATTTTGCAGTTTCCTTTCGTTTCCAACCAAAGCAGCTGCTGCACTACGATGGTGACCATCAGCAATATACATAGCAGGAATATCGTTAATGATTTCAGTAATGCGAGCTATGGTAGCCGCATCTTTAATTACCCAAAACGTATGACCAAAACCATCCAAATCAGAAACGAAATCATATTCTGGAGTAGTAGCCACCACCGATGCAATAATGGTATCCAGATCATCACGATGGGGATATGCAAAGAATACTGGTTCCACATTTGCATCATTCACACGTACATGTTTCATACGATCTTCTTCCTTGTCGCGACGTGTCAGCTCATGCTTCATAATTCGGCCCTCCATATAGTCATCTACCCATGCAGCTAACACCAATCCATACTGAGTGCGCCCTTCCATGGTTTGGGCATATACATAGTAGCAGTCTTGCTCATCTTGCACCAACCAACCTTTTTCTCTAAACATATCAAATTGCTGACGTGCAACGGCATATACACGCTCATCGTGCTCGTCAACATGCTCTACGAAATTGATTTCAGGTTTGATAATGTGATATAATGACATTGGATTATTCTCTGCCTCCTGGCGTGCCTCTTCCGAGTTTAACACGTCGTAAGGACGACTACTCACTTGCTTTGCTAGTGACTGAGGAGGACGAATACCACGAAATGGTTTTACTTTCATAGCGTAATAGATTAATTATTTTTGGTTTGAAGATTGAGGCATCACTTTTCCCATTGTACACGAGCCGTTGAAGATTGCGTTGGGCTCTACCATTAAGGTTTGTGTGTTAATATCACCCTTGATATTTCCTGTAGAGCGCAAAGATAATGCATTTTTCACATCAATCTTGCCATCAAGGCTGCCCATAATCTCTGCATTGTGGCATTCCACGGTACCTTTTATCTTACCTTGTTCACCTACCACCAATTTGCCAGAGCATTTCACATCGCCTTCGATTGTGCCATCGATACGAATATCGCTATCTGTGATGATTGTACCAATAATCTTACTACCCGATGTAAGGGCATTATACAAAGTACCTGCATTTTGTTGTACTGTAGCCATCTTTATTATTTTTTAGCGGTTATTATTTACAAATTAACATGCTTCTCAAAAAGTAGCCTGCAAAGGTACAAAAAATATCTCACACGTGCAAGCGCACGAGCATTTTTATAAAAATATTGTTGTAAAATTAGGTTATTTGAAAAAAAAGTAGTACTTTTGCAAGATATTTTTGGTACATTTCATATATGAAAGAAATTATTATTGTAATATCCGCTATAGCACTTGCGTTTTTGCTATTGAGTATCAGAATAATACTAAAGAAAAATGGCACTTTTAGCAGCCAACATATTTCTGAAAATCGAAGAATGCGTGAGGATGGAATTCACTGCGCCACGTCGCAGGACAGAGAAACCAGAAGAAAGAATAAAAACAAGATAAATGTAAATCAACTCTAAAACATATATGCGCAATTTTTCATCACTCATCATATTTTGTTTTCTATTTGTGGGATTAACTTCTTGTAGTATCAATGCCCGCATCAAAAAAGCAGATAAAAAATATGCCATAGGCGAATACTATGAGGCGGGGGAAATATATCGTCAAACATATCGTCGAGTATCTACAAAAGACAAAAAGATGCGCGCTCACGTGGCTTTTATGCAAGCCGAGAGCCAACGAATTCTTAATAATTCGAAAGCAGCTAATGCTTATAAAAACGCTATACGCAACAACTATCCCGATTCTATTGTATATCTTCATTACGCACAGGTGCTGCAATATCAAGGCAAGTACAAAGATGCGATTAAGCAATACGATATTTACTTGCTCAACCATCCTAATGATTATGTAGCTCAAGCAGGTAAATATGCTTGCTTACAAGTGGAGAATTGGCGTAAAGAACCTTCTCGCTACAAGGTGGTTCCTGCGAAGGCGTTTAATGCAAAGCGTTCGTCAAGTTTCGCACCTTCTTTCACATCTGAAGATGGAGATGCACTGGTATTCACGTCCAATCGCCAAGAAAAAACCACTGATAAGAAACAGAAGATTCGCACATCACCCGTTACGGGCGTTTCTCCTTACAATCTCTATTCCGCGCGTAAGAATGCAGCCGGAGTATGGGAAGATATCGAGGTATGTCTTGGATTATACGAAGAAGCCGAAAGCGAGGATAGCGAAGAGGGCACAGGATTTCAGAAAAAATCAAGCATGGTGGAGCTAGGTGTCTGCTGTTTTTCTCCAGACGGTAAGACAATGTATTACACCTATTCACGACCAGTCAACGGACAAGATTTAGGTGCTAAAATCTACACTTCTACGCGTGCTGGAGGAGAATGGAGCGAAGGTCGCGAACTGAAACTATTCAATGATAGTAGCATAACTGTTGGTCATCCGTCATTAAATGCTTCTGGCGACACGTTGTATTTCGTTAGTGATGCACCCAATGGATTTGGAGGCAAAGATATCTATATGGCAGTGCAAGATGGTAGTGAATGGACTGACATACAGAACCTTGGTCCAAAAATCAATACAGCGGATGATGAGTTGTATCCATATATGCGCCATGATGGACGTTTGTATTTCTCATCAAAGGGTCATCCTGGATATGGTGGATTAGATTTGTTTTACGCCATTCCTAATGACACCACATGGAGTGTTTACAACATGGGGGCACCATTCAATTCTCAGAACGATGATTTTGGTATTGCTTTTGCAGGAAAATCCGAGAACGGCTTTTTCTCCTCTAATCGAGGCCAAAAGAAGGGATATGATCTGATTTATGAGTTTTCGTTACCCGCAATAGAATTCATTGTTGAGGGCAATGTATATGATAGCAATGGCGAGCATCTGAGCGAAGCCACCATTCGTTTGGTGGGCGATGATGGCACCAACGTGAAGGCACAAATTCGCCGTGACGGAACATATCGCCTTAAGTTGCAAAAAGATACGCGCTATGCCATGCTTGTTACATCGCGTGGATTCCTCAATCAAAAGCACGAGTTGGCTACTACGGGACTAACAGACAGCTACTCATACCTGCAAGACTTCACTCTGGCACCTATTTCCAAGCCCGTGAAAATGAGCAATGTCTTCTACGAGTTTGGCAAATGGACACTCACTGCCGATTCCGAGAAAGGGCTAAACGAACTCGTACAATTGCTCAACGACAATCCCAATATCACCATCGAATTATCTGCCCATACGGACATGGTTGGTAACGATGCTGCCAACAAACAATTGTCGTTGCAACGTGCACAATCGGTGGTAAATTATCTGATCAAGCATGGTATAGAAAGTGAGCGTCTAACGCCAGTAGGATATGGCGAAGAAAAACCAGTAGTAGTGGATGATGCTTTGCACAAGCAATATCCATATCTGCCTGTAGATCAAGCATTAGACGAAGCATTTATCACTACTCTACTCCCCGAGCAACAGGAGATATGCCATTCGCTCAATCGTCGTACCGAGTTTCGTGTACTCAAAACTACGTACAACCTTTATTAAGATTACTTAAATATACACAATATGAAACAATATCTTGACTTATGTGAACGTGTACTTCGTGAAGGAACAGAGAAGCACGATCGTACAGGTACGGGCACCATTTCTGTTTTTGGTCATCAAATGCGTTTTAATTTGGAGGAAGGATTTCCATTATTGACCACCAAAAAGCTCCATCTCAAGTCCATCATTTACGAACTCTTATGGTTTCTCAAGGGAGATACTAATGTGAAATATCTGCAGGAACATGGTGTACGTATTTGGAACGAATGGGCTGATGAGAATGGCGAATTAGGTCCTGTGTATGGCCACCAATGGCGTTCGTGGCCTGATTATCAAGGTGGTCATATTGATCAGATAGCACAATTGGTGGAGCAAATCAAACGCAATCCAGACTCTCGCCGTCATATCGTTAGCGCATGGAACGTTGCAGAAGTCAACAACATGGCATTGCCTCCTTGCCATACATTGTTCCAATTCTATGTGGCAGATGGTCGTCTCTCGTTGCAACTCTATCAACGCTCTGCAGATATATTCCTTGGTGTACCATTCAATATCGCGTCTTATGCTTTGCTTCTGCAAATGATGGCTCAGGTTACAGGACTAAAAGCGGGTGATTTTGTACATACTTTTGGCGATGCACATATTTATCTAAACCACATTGAGCAAGTGAAACTACAACTCACACGTGATCCGCGTCCGCTACCAAAGATGCTTATCAACCCCGACGTGAAAGATTTGTTCGACTTCAAGTTCGAGGATTTCACACTCACAGACTATGACCCACATCCACACATAGCAGGCGTCGTAGCCGTGTAATATACATCTCCTTATCCTTTTGAAACTCTTAAAACCTTTATAATATATGCTCAATCTTATCGTAGCTATTGCTGAAAACAATGCCATTGGCAAAGCAGGTGATTTGCTCTGCCATATGCCAAGTGACTTACAATACTTCAAACGCCAAACTTCTGGTTGCACGGTCATCATGGGGGAGCGCACTTTCTTCTCGCTGCCCAAGCATCCACTGCCTAATCGCCGCAATATTGTGCTTTCCGACCGCGCTGACTTCACCTTTGATAATACAGAGGTGGTACACTCTATTCCAGAGGCACAGGCAGCCGTTGCGCCTGATGAGCAAGCATTTATCATTGGCGGTGGAATGGTATATCGCCAGTTTCTACCTCTGGTAGATAAACTTTATATCACCCACATTCACCATTCGTGGGAAGATGCCGATACATTCTTCCCTGAGATTGATCCTGCGCTCTGGCAATGCGTGAGCGAGGAGCATCACGAAGCAGACGAGAAGAATCCTTATCCATATACTTTCGCTGTATATACTAAGAAGTGATTTTTTCCCTCTCGCACCGCACAATAACCGTACAATAACCGTACTATTACCGCACAATTCGTGGCGGTTATAATACCCCGAAGAAACAAATAACTATAAAACAAGTGCGGGCACTTCTGTCCGCACTTGCTCTCTAAACTATAACGGCTTTACCGCGTTCTGTAGGCGCTACGTGCCATTCTCTAAACAAAGATTACATCTCTTGTCCCATCACGCTGTAGGTCTTACCTTCGCGAAGGATTAGCAATTGACCATCACGAACAATCTTCTGTACGTTAGACCCATTAGCTACAGTATTTTCCACCGAAGTAGGAGCGTTGCTCTTGCCTTGGATATTAAATTCTTTCCAATATGGATCGTTTTTGTATGTATCTACCACTTCATCTGGAACATATACTGGAATTTGGCGGTCAACGTCAAAGAATGTTTTAGCATGAATAGCAGGAGGTGTCATTGCTTTTACCGTCATCTTCTTCAACTTACCACAAAGAGCAAAACCATTATCTGCAACTTGTTGCATTGTACTTGGTAAAGTAAGTTCGTTGAGATAGGTGCAACCATAGAAAGCGGCATGCCCAATCTCTGTAACACCCTCAGGAATAACAATATTGGTCAACTCATGGTTGTTGTAGAATGCCCAATTGCCGATTCTGGATAATTCACCATCTTCTGCAAATGTAATAGAAGAAAGCATACGGCAGTTCTCGAATGCGCGGTCATCAATCTCAACAACACTAGCAGGAATTACAATTGATTGTAAGTTAACACATTCTGCTACAGCCATGTATGGGATTTTCTCCAATTGAGCAGGTAGAACTAATGAGTCTAGTTTGTAACAATTCTCGAATGCTTCTTCTGCCAACGTAGTACTAGTTGAAGCAGACAAATCAATGTGCTTAATGTTACGATGGTTGTGGTTGATGAAATCAAAAGTAAGAGGATGCAATTCATCTCCACTAATGATAGTTAATGACTCTAAAATATTTGTAAAGTATGGCATTTCTTCGCCAACAATTTCTGCGTATTCTTCATCAATTGCACCAAAGAAATCGGCAGGAGCAATAAGTGTTTTCAGTTTATAACATTGACCAATAATCCACATTGAATAATTGTAAGAAACCCAACCGTATTGGTCCACATATACAAAATCAACAGAGCTAGGAATAGATAAGTATGTTAGTTCAGAGCAACCAGCGAATGCCCCTGTACCTAAATACGTAACACCGTCAGGAATGGAAACTGAAGTGATAGAAGAGCATCCCTCAAATGCATAATTTCCAACATGAGTTAATCCTACAGGAAGATTGATTGAAGAAAGTACAGAGCAATAAGCAAAAGCATAATCATTTATTGTTGTAACCGTAGAAGGAATGGCAATAGAAACGAGAGAGTTGCAATTGCGGAAAGCATAACTACCTATGCTGGTTAACCCTTCAGGAAGTACCACTTTCGTTATTTCAGGTGCATATGCAGCCCAAGGTCCTCCTTCGTAGATGTAGTCGTACATATCTCCTGTTCCTGTAATGGTAAGAGTGGTCGTTAGAGGATCATATTCCCAAGTGAGACTATCACCACATTGATCAAATCTTGCAAATTTAGCAACTATAGTAGTGTCGGAATGTAGTATATAAAAGTCTAAGTAAAGACATTGGTCCATATTACCATTGCTCCATCCCATAAACATATATTCTTCATTATTAGTATATACACAGCAATTAATACTAGGATGACATTCCGAAAAATCTGGTACTATCATTTCTTCACCATAGCCTCCAACTATATATTCATAATTTTCTAAGTATCCACCTTCTTCAGCAACAATGCGAACAGAATATGTAGCTACATCGAAGCGAGAAGTAATAACTGTATCAGACGTAACAACGATAGAACGCCATTGTTCCATCTCTCCATCACTCCATCCTAACCATGTACCACAACCCGATTCTTCAGAGAAATCAACTGTAGTTCCCTCATATGCTATAAATTCAATATTCTCCCCCCACATTTCTTCATATCCCCAGCGACCATTCCATGATGCGTGGAGATTATTTCCTTTAAGTGTTACGTTATAAGTAGGTTTCTCGACATATTGAGACTTAATTACAGTATCTTGAGTAATAATGATCGTACGAGGGTTTTCTGTAATGCCATCGCTCCATTGGCTGAATGAAGCAAACTCAGAAAGATAATCTTCAACTGTTATTTTTGTTCCATCATATACTGTAAATTCTATTGACTCACCAGTCATTTCTTCATATCCCCAACGACCGTCCCAATATGCGCGGAGATTATATCCTTCGAGTCTTACATTATAACTAGGTTTCTCAATATAATGAGCGATGATAGTAGTATCTTGAGTAAGGGTCAGCGTACGAGGATTGTCTGTATTGCCATCGCTCCATTGGCTGAATGAAACAAACTCATTAGCCCCATATGCTTCAATGGTTACACTTCCTGTTTCACAAACTGATTCAATAACGTGAACATATGTTCCGGCCGCATCAGTAGCAAGACTTAATCTATGATTCACTCCTACCAAAGTAGGGGGGTAACCTTCCACGCTGTTAAAAAAGTTTTCTAATGCGGAACAAGGAACACAAATGGATGCATCTGGGTGAAACGCACCATTATATCCTGAAGGAGGAATTGTTCCCTCTATAACTACACTTCCATAAAATTCAGAAAAAGCACCTTCTCCTATATACGATATGCTACTTGGAATAGTTAGTGCAACATGAGATTGTATTCCTGAAAAAGCATAAGGAGCAATGCCTGTTACTTGATAGGTAGTTTGTTCAAGATTTGATTCGTCTGTACAAACTATATTTTGCCATCCTAATACGCGTATATAAATAACTTGATTATCAACACCGACATACACATCACCGCCCTCGTATTCTCTCCATACATCGCCTTTAACAAAGTCTAAATCATAAGCTTGATAATCCCAAGTCCAACTACCATCTGCATTTGCGGGCACAATTTTGAATCTTGGATTATCACTTGACTCATCTCCTTTCCAATCAAAAGTACCTGCATACCAGGTATCTGTACCATCCACTTTGTTAATCCATTGACCATTTGCACCTGCAGGTCCTTCAGACCATGTAGTAATAGTACCTGGAATTGCAATACCCATACCCTCGCAAAGAGGTTGTGGAACCTGTACACAAATTGTCACTTTCCCCGCGCCAGGATTAGGCAAATCAGGTAATGCTGCGTTTGGAAAAGCAGGACCATTCACTTCTGATGGGATTTCTAAAACATTGTCATACCAATTGTACCCCACAACTTCTACGGTTGATTCACTAGTAACCGCGTAGCGAAGCCCATCGCCTGCTTCGAATTCTTGTGCCCAAAGGGCAGACGTGGCAAAGAGTGCCACGAAAAGAATGAAAAACTTTCTCATACTCTTTAATTGTAATGGTTAATATTGTTGTTAATTGTTGTATTTTGTAGGCATATAGACACAAAAAAGCGCAGACCTCCGTTGATTATTCACCAATAGAGGTCTTCGCATTACCCAAACAGTCAAATAAACAACAGGAAACCTACGCTGGTATGAAAACACACTACACCCAATTGAGATGTAGTATGGATATAATCATACCCATAGGCATCTATTGAATACTTTGATTTTGACTGTTTTTGTTTGAAAAGTTGCGAAGTTTTCTATTGGTCAAACGCAAAGCGTCAATAAACGCTATCAATATGTCCGAACCTACCCTGTTGAGCACTCAAGATACCCTAGAGATACACAATTGCGAAACACTTTCCGCAGGACATATATCCCTCCAGCGTAGGAATCGGCAGCAAAGGTACAGATTTTTTTCGAATTGAGCAAGAAAAGCAGATAATATTTTGTATATTTCCCAAAAAAGTAGTACCTTTGCGAAAGATTTAGATAACTACAACAACTATGCGAAAATTGATTTTTATGGCTACACTTGCCCTATTGGCTGCCTCTTGTCAAACGAAAGAGGATACCACTAAAGCACCTATTACCAAACCACAAATCACTATCGAAGGTGGTCGTTTTACTCCTGAAGCTCTTTGGGCTATGGGACGAATCAACTCCGTTTTGCCCAACGAATCAACCAACCTACTTGCCTATACCGTCAGCTACTACAGTGTAGAGGAAAACCGCTCTACCTCGTGGATTCGCGTAGCAAAAGAAACGGAGAATGGAAAACTAGAAACACAAAGCGAATGGGTAGGATACGAACCAGCATGGTGGAATGACAAAATCGCATATCTCAACGCAGGCAAACTATATATTAAAGGAGATAAGAAAGACATTGCTCTTCAAGGGTTTGACAAAGACATTGACGGATTTCTAATTTCGCCACAAGGAGACAGAATCATCCTTATTGCCCAGGTGAAAACCGTAGCATCTACTTTAGACAAGCACCCCGACTTGCCTTTGGCTTCGGGGCGTGTGGTAGATGACCTGATGTACAAGCATTGGGATGAATGGACAGAGACGGCCCCACATCCTTTTGTGGGAGATCTTACATTCAATGGTAAATCGTTGGTAGTAAACAATTTGGTGGATATTCTAGATTCCACTCCCTACGAATCTCCTATGAAACCTTTTGGCGGTGTCGAGCAATTGGCTTGGAGTCCAGATGGCAAACAAATAGCATACACCTGCCGCAAGAAAGTGGGATTAGACTATGCGGTTTCCACCAATTCCGATATTTATCTCTACGATATTGCTACAGCCACACATAGCAATATCACGAAAGCCAACAAGGGATATGACACCAATCCTTCTTACTCTCCTAATGGTCAATACATAGCTTGGCAATCGATGGAGCGCGATGGATACGAGAGCGATGAGAATAGACTGATGATTCACAATCTTGCTACAGGCGAGCAAATCTACTTGAGCAAAGGGCTCAACACCAATGTCGATTCCTACTATTGGAAAGACGACAACACGCTCGTTTTCAGTGCCGTATGGCATGGAACCTCTATGCTCTATGAGATAAACATTGAGGGGTTGAAAAGTATTGAAGATTCTAAAAGTTTTGAGGGTGATTTTGAGTGCCTCACGACGGGGCAATACGATTATGTGCCTGCTGCTAACGTTGGCAACACCTACTATTGTTTGCGCCATTCAATGCGTGAGGCCAACGAGATTTTCCGTTTCTGCAAAGGGGAAGCCCCTGTGCAAATCAGCCATGAGAACGACAATATCTACTCACAGATAGAAATGGGTACAGTAGTGCCACGTTGGCAAAAGACCACCGACAACAAAGATATGCTCACGTGGGTGATTTATCCTCCTCATTTCGATCCAAACAAGAAATACCCTACTCTGCTCTATTGTGAAGGTGGCCCTCAATCTCCAGTAAGCCAGTTCTGGAGTTTCCGTTGGAATTTCATGATGATGGCAGCCAACGATTATATAGTCGTTGCGCCTAACCGTCGTGGTTTACCTGGTTTCGGAAACGAATGGAACGAGCAAATCAGCGGTGATTATGGTGGACAATGCATGAAGGACTATCTATCGGCTATCGATGAGTTTGTGGCTAACGAGCCATATGTGGATAAAGACCATTTGGGTTGCGTAGGAGCCTCGTTTGGAGGTTTTAGTGTGTATTGGTTGGCGGGTCATCACGAAAAACGCTTCAAGGCGTTTATCGCCCACGATGGTATCTTCAATATGGAGATGCAATACCTAGAAACAGAAGAAAAATGGTTTGCTAATTGGGATATGGGTGGCGCATATTGGGATAAAAAGAACAAGATTGCGCAACGCACCTTTGCCAACTCGCCACACTTGTTTGTAGATAAGTGGGATACTCCTATTCTCTGTATCCACGGCGAGAAAGATTATCGTATCCTTGCCAATCAAGGAATGGCAGCTTTTGATGCTGCCAAGATGCGTGGTGTACCTGCACAACTATTGATTTTCCCAGACGAAAACCACTGGGTACTCAAGCCACAAAATGGAATACTTTGGCAGCGCACTTTCTTCTCTTGGCTCGACAAGTGGCTCAAAGAATAAGCAATATTAACGAAAACAACATATACATAATAAAAATATATACATTCATATAACATAAGATGATAAACTTACAAGGAAAATCAGCTTTAATCACAGGCGCATCGCGCGGTATAGGTCGCACTATTGCCCTACTATATGCTGAATATGGTTGCGATATTGCATTCACCTACATATACGAAGATCAAGAAGCAGCGAAGTTGACCAAAGAACTTCAATCAAAGGGAGTAAAAGTGCTATGCATTAATAGCGATGCAGCAGATTTTGAGTCGGCTCACGCAGTTGTAGAGCAAGTGATTACCGAGTTCGGTAAACTTGACATTCTAGTATGCAATGCGGGCATTGCTCAAGATACATTGCTCATGCGTATGTCGGAGCAGCAATGGGATAATGTATTGAATGTCAATCTGAAATCAGTGTTCAACTATTGTCATGCAGCTACTCCACAAATGATACGTCAACGTAGTGGCTCTATCATAGCCATGTCATCTGTAGTAGGTATTGGTGGTAATGCTGGACAAGCCAACTATGCTGCTTCTAAAGCAGGTATCATTGGATTTATCAAATCGCTGAGTAAAGAACTTGGTAGCCGTAATATCCGTGCTAATGCTATTGCTCCAGGTTTTATTCTTACCGACATGACGCTTGCTTTGCCTGAAACTACGCGTGCAGAAATGGTAAAGATGGTTCCTATGCGCCGCTGTGGAGAACCCGAAGAAGTAGCCAAAGTAGCACTGTTCTTAGCATCTGATTTGTCATCCTACGTATCGGGACAGGTGATTTCCGTTAATGGTGCGATGGGATGAGCACAATAGTGCGTGTATTGTCCGTGTATTGTGCGTCTATTGTGCGTGAATAGTGCGTAAAAAGCAGCAAAATAATGAAATAAAGAGGGTGTGTCAATTGACACACCCTCTTTATTAGAAATATATAATTCTTTTGCCGAAAGCAGCAGATTATCCACCACAACGGCTATAGCCACACTCGCGACAGTGCATACACCCTTCTTCAAAAATGAGTGGTTGGCCGCAGTTGGGACATACCTGACCTTGTACTACAGTCCCATCTTGAATATACTTCTTGAGAGCACGCTCAACACCTACTTTCCACGAGTTGATGGTTTCAGAGTCCATTTGCAAACTGCTAATCATCTTGATTACTTGATCAATAGGCATACCATAACGTAAGACACCAGAAATGAGTTTAGCATAGTTCCAGAATTCCTTATCAAACTTGTAGCTCAGTCCTTCCATGGTAGTTTTAAAGCCACGTGAGTTAACAAATTGGAAGTCATAGCGTTTGGTGCCATCCTCTTGAACTACACGAATAATCTTACCTTTAGTTACAGATTTTGGCAACAAAATACCTTCCTCATCGTCTGCAAGACCAGTAAAAATCTCGTATGGAACGCCTTCCTTGAGTCCAACAAAAGCAATCCATTTATCTTTATTGTTTTGGAATCGTACTACATCACACTCCAACTCAGCAGGACGTATGCGCACTTTGTTGTCGAAGCAGACACAATTCTTTTCTTCCTTATGATCATGCTTTTCTTCTTTCTTCTTCTCTTTTATACCCTCTAGCACACCTGTTCGTGAGCCATCGCGATAAACCGTACAACCCTTGCAGCCACAACGCCATGCCTCTTCGTACAGCTTGCCTACGAGCTCTTCGCTTACATCGTTAGGCAGGTTGATTGTCACAGAGATAGAGTGATCCACCCACTTCTGGATAGCACCTTGCATATGCACTTTCTCCATCCAATCTACGTCATTAGCTGTAGCTTTGTAATAAGGAGACTTCTGTACTAATTCATCAATCTCTGCTGGAGTATAACGGTGAGATGCATCGTAGGTATAGCCATTAGCATTCATCCAAGTAATAAACTTATGGTGGAACACTACATATTCCTCGAAGCTATCGCCAACTTCATCCACAAGGTCCACATGCACATTTTTATCGTTTGGATTTACTTTGCGGCGACGACGATATACAGGTTGGAATACTGGCTCAATACCACTGGTAGTTTGAGTCATGATACTGGTGGTACCAGTAGGAGCAATAGTCAAGCAAGCAATGTTGCGACGACCATATTGCACCATCAGTTCGTACAACTCAGGATCTGCCTCTTTGATACGTTGGATGTATGGATTATTTTCCTCGCGTTTAGCATCATATACCTTGAATGCTCCACGCTCTTTCGCCATCATCACACTGCTTCTATATGCAGCCAAGGCAAGTGTCTTGTGTACTTCCACTGAGAATGCAGTTGCCTCTGGAGTACCATAGCGCAATCCCATAGCGGCAAGCATATCGCCTTCAGCTGTTGTACCTACACCAGTACGACGGCCTTGGGTGGTTTTAGCCATAATCTTCTCCCACAACTCACGCTCGGTACGTTTGATAGACTCTGCTTCTGGGTCAGAATTAACCTTAGTTAGAATTTTCTCAATCTTCTCCACTTCGAGGTCAATAATATCATCCATCATGCGCTGTGCCACAGCCACATGCTTTTTGAAGAGGTCGAAATCAAACTCAGCTTGAGGTGTAAATGGATTCTTCACATAGCTATATAGATTAATAGCCAACAGACGACAACTATCGTATGGGCACAAAGGGATTTCTCCGCAAGGGTTTGTGCTGACAGTCTTGTAGCCCAAATCTGCATAGCAATCAGGCACAGACTCACGGGTAATAGTATCCCAGAAAAGCACTCCTGGTTCTGCTGATTTCCAAGCATTGTGGATTACTTTTTTCCACAACTTAGCAGCATCCACTTCCTTGGTGTGTATAGGATTTTCTGCATCAATAGGATACTGTTGCAAATAGGTCTTATTGGCAATAGCAGCTTCCATGAAATCATCATGCATCTTCACCGATACATTAGCTCCAGTTACCTTACCTGATTCCATCTTAGCATCAATAAACGATTCACTATCAGGGTGCTTCACGCTAACGCTAAGCATCAGTGCTCCACGACGACCGTCTTGTGCTACTTCACGAGTAGAGTTGCTATAGCGTTCCATGAATGGCACCAAGCCAGTAGATGTCAGAGCAGAGTTTTTCACAGGACTACCGTAAGGACGAATATGACTGAGATCATGACCTACTCCACCTCTACGTTTCATCAACTGAACTTGCTCTTCATCAATTTGAATAATCGCGCCATAACTATCTGCACTACCATCTTGACCAATAACAAAGCAGTTGCTCAAACTGGCAACTTGAAAATCGTTTCCAATACCAGTCATAGGACTACCAGCAGGCACAATATACTTGAAATCGCGTAGCAATTCAAACAATTCTGCCTCTGACATTGGATTGGCATACTTCTGTTCGATACGAGCGATTTCGCCGGCCAAACGGTGGTGCATGTCATCTGGGGTCAACTCATACAAGTTGCCAAATGAATCTTTCAACGCATACTTTGTACTCCATACACGAGCAGCTAATTCATCTCCACCGAAATAATCCACCGATGCTTTTTCAGCCTCTTTTTGAGTGTAAACTTTCTTTTCCATGATATAATTATGTAGTATCACTATTTATTACAAAATATACATCCCGTTTGTACAAACGGAAATCGAGTGCAAAGGTACTACATATTTATGAACTATGCAAGTTTTTGAACATAAAAAGTTTTCAACACAAATAAAAAGTTGTCCAAAACAAAATCGCAATCTGCATATAATCAGCAAATTGCGATTTTTAAGAACATAAAAAGTTTTCCGTTTTAGAAAAGTTATCAACAGGTCAGTTTGTCTATTTGTGTGATTTTTGCGCTACAACAAGTAGTACCATTTTCATCTACTTGCTGATACTGAGTAGATTGCGCAGTTTTTACAAACCGAGTGTACATTTGCTCTCCTTGATACAATTCTTTCACATAATTTATATCTAATCTGAATGGCCTTTGATTATCAGCTAATTGAACAGCATTAAGCATCCATTCTAAGTATTTACAAGAATTGCAATGTCGATTGTAATCAACATCAGAGTATTGTATTTCATGCAATACCTCACCCACGCGTAAAGCATTGCTATCGTCTTCCAAATCATCTAGCATGATAGGACGCATCTTTGGTGCTCGAGTCATATTCAGTACTTCACCATCCACAGCACCATCAAACATAGGATGATCGAAAATATTCACAATCTCTCGCGAACTCAAATCCAATACTGCCCACACAGATTTAGCACAACCAATCAACTGCTCTGAACCATCATGCTGTGGTTTATAGATACGGAAATCACGTATTGACAACATATGAGCATTGCGCTCTATCCACGTCTCAACAATCAGTTCTTCGTTGTGCATAGGCAGATAGAGCATCTCCATATTCAAATGAGTAATAATCCAAGTATAATTCATCGGTAATAGACTAGGAATACCGATACCCATCTCATCTGCCACTTTACCTGCTATATTTAGCAAATAATTTTCCATTGTATATAGACGCAACCGTCTAGATGCATCTACATCTTGGTAGGGAACAATAAAAGAATGTCGAAATTTCATAGTTAAACAAAATAAATTATTCCTTAATAGGGAATACGCCTGTAGGACGCAAAATTGTATATTTGGTCATTTCTTGATTGGAGGTAAAACCAATACCCTTGATTATAGATTTCTCTCGTGTAATCACAATTGAGGAATCAGAATACACCGATTCTGAACGCTGATCCCAAAATAGTAATGGTGTCTCAAAGGTTTCACCTTCCAGATTCATGGCTTTTACATTGCCCACCAATTTCCATCGCTGAGCAGTCTCATTATAGTACGCATAATCGGCTTCAACAGTTGCATCAGCCTCTAAATTCAAATTGAATTTCTCAAGGTAAATGCCATTAGGAAACTCCCAATAAGGGGTATCAGCCTTATCAAAAACAAGCCATTTTTGCGCTTTAATGCGGTATCTTGTGATACCAGAGTCCGATATCAATGTATTTACATTCTCTCCTTCTAGTACAGGCATTGCTGCTCTATCAGCAATAGCTGCTGCACGATGGCGCACCTCCTGTCGGCTGCATGCTGTGATAGAGACACACAACAACATCGAGAGAACCACTCGCGTGATTCCCTCGATAGTATGTGTTAGTTTTATTTTCAAAACGATTGACAATCGATTGAATTATTCTGCCTTTGAGCGGCAAGTGGTAGTCTTATTCACCCATCCTCCTACGCGGAAAGGAGCACCTTCATTCAAATCGCGATGGAAGAACACATCTTCTTTAGATGGGAAATATTGTGAATAAGTAGCAATCAACTTATTAGCATCGCTTGAGCAAGATGAATCCACAGTTTTTGCTTTGCGGAACATATCGCATGCTACCCAGAAAACAGAACGAGCCAAAATAGGATCATCATAGATTTTAGCACTAGCATAGCAAATGCCCAACAACAAATAGCAACGGCCATCCTCAGCATTTACATCCAATGCTTGTTGTGCAATAGCTGCACCTTGTTGATAGTTCTTCATAGCAACATAAACATTTGCCATGCGATATAAATAATCTGCCTTATCCTCATCATTATCTACCATTGAGAGTGCTTGTTTGTAGTAATCGACAGCACCAACATAGTCTTCTTTCTTGATACACATTTGTGCACAACCTGCAGCAGACTCTGCAGTAGGTTGCAATTTGTGTGCATTCTCAGCTGCTGCAAAATATACGTCACTCTCTGTACAGCCAAGACGACGATACAGTTTCATAATCGAACCTAACTTCTCTAAATCAGTAGCACTCTCAGCCACTACGCTAGCATACATTTGGTCCATTTGACCGCAATCAGCAGCACCAGAAGCCGCATACAAACGATCCACATATGCCTTTTGGCTTTGAGCATGATGAGCATTTTTGCCACCCTTTGCTGCAATAGCATCCAACAATGCTGCTACATTTTGATAATCCGCCAAGAACTGATTACTATATTGATCTTGGTTTGACTTATAGATATTGTAGCTCACTTCTACCAGTTTGCGAAGAACAGTGATTTGCGAATTTTCACCCATTCCGGCTACAGATTGCTTCAAATATTCATATGCAGGCAATGCCAACTCATCTTCTGGATAATGAGTTAAATAGTCCATACCCTTCAATCCTAATACATATGCATCAGGATATTTAGGATCATCAAAGAACTTAATACGCTCATCATGCAAACGCATAATCATCTCACGCCATTGGTTCTTCTCTTCAGGAGTTTGAGCATTTTCCCATTTATACTCTAGAATCTTGTCACCATCAGTAAAAATAGTCTTATTGAAATCTGGGCGACTCTTATACAATTTCGACCAGTTTTCGTAGGCATCATCATACAATTCGCCTTTTACTGATTCGTGACTCAATGAGAGCAACATTAGGCACTCCTCATCGTCTAATACTTCAACTACAGGAGCAGCTACTACTTCTTCTTGCGCAGGTTTCTTTTTGCCTTTTTTCTTTTGAGCAAAACCTGCCATTGGCACTGCAACGCATAGTGCGATAATCAATAATTTCTTCATATTATTTAATATTTATGTTATTATAGTTTTCTCTTGAAGAACCAATTCTCTGCTATAGAAGCACTGATTACAAAGCGAAGATAATTTTCTGCTAATGCACCTCCCGTCATATCACCTCTATGTCCATACTCCAAAGTGGTGTTTACAATTGTGCCTACGGTTCGCAAAGGGAATCCTATTCCCAAAGTGACTCCTATCTCTGGCATGGAGGTTGCCATTGAATACGCAGTAGTATAGTTGGCACCTAATCTCCAATACATTCGTTCTGCATAGTTTCGGCTCATTGGATTATGTCGATATTCTACACCCGCCGCCCAACGTTGGCGCACCTTGAGTACATTTTCCTCATTAAAGTACTTCGTTTTGCTCCAATCTTGGCATTGATAATCACATGATATCACTAAACGCCCATCATAAGTATAACTAAGACCAGCTCCATACATCATAGGCATTTCAAAAGCATTATCTAGCATACTGACGGTATCTTCTGTAGTAGTTTCTATTTGCTGATACTCGCTACGTGAGAATCGTTGTTTATTTTCGAATACACCACCAAGTACTATGGTATGTTTGCCAAACGTATGAAATAGTTGTGCTCCATAGCGAAGTCGCAAACTGCTAATGGACAAGTAATCTGTTTGAGAAGCTCCTTTCGCATCGGTTTCTGCGAAAGTTTGAGTACGAGACTTCGTCAAATCGCCAAACATATAATATGCATTTGCGCCAAATGCAAACCAATTGCAGATATTAAAACTCAAACCACCATAAACTTGCGTGAATCCACCTTCACCAGAATAAGTATGGGTGTAATGGAAATCCGAGTTGATAGAATCCGACAATGAAAAATTGTATCCCACAGCAGAATATGGCATTACACCCGCAGACAAAGCAATATGCTGACGCCAAATAGGCATCTGTAATGTGATATACTCTAGATTTCCATTTACACGATTGCGTTGTCCATACGAATCGCCGTAGTTGGTATATAAAAACGAACCCGCCAAATCAAACATAAATGTCATGGAGTCGCAGGATGTGTAGGAAGCAGGTTGTGCAGGGTTGATAGCCTTGTTCGAACGCATACCTATCCCCACTCCACCCATAGCGCGATAGGCGCTTGGCAAATTATCATTCAGTTCGCCATAGCCAAAGCGTGATGAAGGAGAAGATGTGGCATTCTGTGCCCATACTGCAATCGTCATCAACGATGCTGCTATGATTAATACGTATTTTTTCACTCTATTTATTGTTTTATTTCCTTATTATACTCTAATATACAGTTCAGTCCTATCAATACCAAATGTGGTTCGGATCTTACTTCCGATTTCATAGCACTCAATATATAAGGGGCATGCCCACCAGTCACATATACCTCATAAGATATGTTTTGTTCTTTCAAGGCGCGCATGTATCCTTTCACCTCAAATATGATTCCCCTAACCACTCCTGCAGCAATTGCTTCATGCGTATTCTTGCCAAATAATGGACGTAAAGCATTCTCTTCCACTTCAATTCTTGGCAATTTCTTTGTCATCTGATTGAGTACAGTCAGTCGCATCTTGATGCCTGGAGCAATATTTCCACCCATGAACCTTCGATCGGCAGATACAAAGTCATAGGTCACAGCCGAACCTGCATCTACAATCAGCAAATTCTTGTCAGGACACAGATACGAAGCACCTACTGCTGATGCTATACGATCATGTCCCAACGTATCAGGGGTTTGATAGTAATTAGCAATAGGCAACGGAGTTAAGTGGTCAAACAATATAAAGTGCTTTGACAATCTATGCAATGCATTCACCACAGCAGGCTCTATATTGGCCACCGATGACACTATGCTATCTGTGATTGGATACAAAGAGAACAAACGCTCTACATCCGCACTCGTAAAGGACTTGTATATCAAGTTCTTGACTATTCTACCATCCTTAAACAGTGCAACTTTTGTGCGCGAATTGCCTTGATCAATACACAGATTCATATCTTTTATACCACTTCTAACTTTTCAGTTTTCCGTTTTCAGTTTTCACGTTATGCTTCATACAAGAAGCGCTTGATACTCTTCTTTGGAGTCTTCTCAAACTCGTGGTTGAATATCCTAATCTCGTTGATTTGTTCGTAGGTTGCTAATTGTTGATTAACCAACTTACGATTCTCCTCCATCAGCACTTCCAATTGAGTTTGTGTGAGATGGTCTGCATCTACAGCCTCAAAATCTGGACAAACAAGGGCTACCAATTTAGTATCTTTCTGCAGCACAAGAGATTCCAACACATATGGCATATTATTGATTTTTGCTTCAATCTCCTCTGGATATATATTTTGTCCAGAAGCGCCAAGCAACATCGTCTTGCAGCGACCTTTAATATATATAAAACCATCGGCATCCACTGTACCCAAGTCGCCAGTGCGCAACCAACCATCTTCGGTAAAGCTTTCTTTGGTAGCTTGTTCATTCTTGTAGTAGCCCAACATCACATGCTCTCCACGCACCTGAATCTCTCCTACTCCATCGCCATCAGGACTAGCAATACGCACTTCCATCAGTCCGTCCAACACTTGTCCGCACGATTGTGATTTGAATTTATCCCAGTGAGCAAAACTAATCAGCGGAGCCGTTTCGGTCATACCGTAACCAACTGTTAATGGGAATTTGATACGCTTTAAGAACGCTTCTACTTCTGCGTTCAACGGTGCACCACCGATGATGATTTCAGAGAACTCACCACCAAACGCATTCACCAATGTCTCACGAATCTTATTTAACACCACCTTATCCAGCAATGGCATTTTTAGCACCCAACTAACGGCTGTTCGTGATATTTGTGGCTGAATCATCTTCTTATAAATCTTTTCCAGAATCAGCGGAACCGACAAAATCACAGTTGGTTTCACTTCTGCAAACGCCTTCATCAATATTTTTGGCGAAGGAGTTCTTCCTATCAAATGTGTATGTCCACCAGCGGCCAGACATGCCAAGAAATCGAATGCACAACCATAGGCATGTGCCAAGGGCAAAAATGCCACATGGCGGCAACCCGGATATACCAAACCTGTTTTAAAACCAAATAGTATGTTTCCCGCTAGCGCATTAGCAGGCGTGATGACACCTTTTGAGAAGCCCGTAGTGCCTGATGTGTAGTTGATTGATGCTACTTCGGCATTGCTACGCTCTATGTATTTCACATTGTCTTTGCTAAAGCCATTTGGATATGCCTCTGCAAACAAATCCTCAATCGTCATCGTATCAACAGCTTGCGACTTGGACATGCGACTCAGTATCAGCTCCATATTGTTGAGCGACAAAACTGCCTGCAAATCAGGCACTTGTTCCGCATCAATATTCTCCCATATCAGATCTGTGATAAACAATAGCTTCGATTCAGAGTGATTGATGATATGTATAGCATCGTTGGCCTTGAAATCTTGTAATATAGGTACAATCACTGCGCCATAAGTGATAGTAGCCAAGTAAGTAATCACCCAATTGCTATTATTCTTGCCCATCACGGCTATTCTATCACCTTCTTTTATACCACAATGTTTGAATAGCAGATGCATACGAGCGATACGCTCAGCCATCTGCCCATACGTCAATACTATGGTTGTTCCGAAATCAGAAACCGCCTCCAAATCCCAATGTTGACGGAAGGAATTTTCGTATATCTTTATTAGATTTTCTTCTGGCTTATTCAGCATAACATATGTTTTATCAATTCAATATCTTAATTTCCAAGCGGAACATCCACAGGAGCAGGAATATCCAACAGGTTATCTTCTACTGCAGGCGCATTTTTAACAGAGATGATAGAATCTACCACATATTGGCTATTTCCGCGCCATGGCAGAGTACCCAAATAGCGTTTCCAATGCAATTTAATCTGACGGCTGGAATTGCTGTCTATTTGTTCTGCGATACGGTCATCCACAACCGAAAACTTGAATTCATTCGACTGAATTGTAGCACTCGTATTGTGAGAGTTATATCCCGTTTGAATCATCTTGCCCTCATAGGTTTTGAAAATAAATCCCTCGCGTTGAAAATAGTTGATATCGCCTTCGTTGGTTCCCTCGCTATATACGAAGAAAAACTTAAAAAACACGAAGATAGCCAAACCAAGCACCAAAATGCTTGCAACACTAGTTACTATTTTACCGCCCGTACTCATAAATATATTTGTTTAAAATGTTCTACCATATTAGTTCATTATTAAATTTCGTTTCACACCTCTTAACCAACGAATAACAATCTTCATGCCAATAGTGTGCAAAATTCCGTGCAAAGGTACAAAAAATATTCGACATATGCAAAAACTATTGCATTTTCTATTTTTTTTAATATTTATTTAACACTGTGATTGTCATCAATCGGCATTGGAATCTCAAAGTACCTTACGGCCTACTAATTGGTCATATCTTCCGCCAAAGGGGCGGTAATATACATCGAGCGTATATTCGTTTTGCGTTTGCCAATGCGATCCCTCGAGAGGCAAGGTGGTTACGCCGTTTGCACGCACCACATAGTACATATAGTCGTATCCGCCTTGCTTCAAATAGGCATATAGATAATAGCATTTTTGTTCCGCATCATATTCCATCTTATTGACCGCAGAGTACTGATTATCAAACACATCGCCTCCTATAAACACATACCCATTCATTATGGGTTCGCTTACCGGCAAGCAGAAGTGCACCCACATATAATCAGCTTCTGTATTCACATCATCTGACTTCTCGCAATTGACAACCCACTGACCATTAGCATCTTGTTCTGTAAGGTATGGCAGCCCTTCTCTGCCTGCGCCACGCCCCATTGTACCGCGCACTTCGTCTAGCTCTAAAACTGCATGATATTCGCCTTGCGCATAGCGAATTCTATTGACATGATACCCCGCATAGTAGGTAGAATATGTATCAAAGTGACGAAATTCGTTTCCACCTTCAAAAATCAATGCCGATTGATTTTGATAACGCAATCGGTTAGGTTCTACAAAAGTCGGCTTAGCAACAACGACTTGGTTATCGCTTCTATTATTTTGGCGAACTACCAATTTGATATCCTGAGGATTACGCACATCTAAGTTAGCCGTTTGAACATCGATATCCAATTGCTGGTATCTACCATTATATTCTGTATCGGTATTGCCTCGTACCTCAACCGAAATGCCCGCTAATGGTTCTACTACGGAGAAACACACATGTGCTACAGCATTATTCACATCGCCATCTTCATAAATAATTAGCACGTAGTTTCCGCTCTTAGTCAGCTGCATATCTTCGTTAGGGAAAGTGAAGCGATAGTTGGTATATATCTGTTGCGTATTGAGCGACTGCATATAATCGATTATATCAGCCGTAGTATAACCATTTAGATATTCGTAGCTGCTCAAGTCCGAAGGAGTCCAATCATAATTAAGATGCAATACTGTATAAGAATACATTCGTGCATCATGACTAAACTCATCGAACGATATATCCAACGCATTTTGCGGATCGCTGCCATCCACCACTCCACTATTATCAAGTATCAGATAAGGGCGCTGTAGCACAGCATCTTCTTCTGCATATCGCATGCGGAGTGTATGAACATTAGGATGTAACACGCGCGTCTGATATTGCGCCCATACGGGGAATGTCAAACAGCAAAAGAACAATATAGCATATACTTTTCTCATTTCTGCCTGCAAAATTACAAAAAAATATGCAATTCACCAAAAATATTTGTGTATTTCAAAAAAAAGCAGTACTTTTGCAGTCGCGTTCGGGCAACACTAATCAATTGCCGAAAACGACTACGTTGCCATTGTGGCTCAGTTGGTAGAGCAACGCATTCGTAATGCGTGGGTCGCCGGTTTAGAAGCTGAAAATTGAGCCAAAATGGATTGAATTGCGATGTAAATCGCTGAAAATCAAATTGCCACCATAGCTCAGTTGGTAGA
>JAFTHS010000039.1 GCA_017457295.1 Paludibacteraceae bacterium
CGATATCATCTGGATCGACCTGTTAGACGTAAGCGACCGAACAGAGGGCGTGCTCGAGGACTTCCTCAAAATCGACATCCAAGAGGACGAAGAGATGGAAGAGATTGAGATGTCATCTCGTTATATCCAAACCGACGATTCCATCGTGGCTAACTCCAACTTCCTCCGCGATAACTTCGAGGTAGAGCCCGTCAATTTTATCCTCAAAAACAGTATCCTTGTCACCACGCGCGACGTTGAACTCGCCAGTTTCAACGAGACGGTCAAGAAGATGCTTGTGAACACACGCAACTTCCCAACGGGCTACCACGTACTTGTTTCACTCATGGAAACACGTGTCGAAAAAGATGCGGATATGATTGAGGATACTACCGACCTCATCACCAAACTTTCTGGTGAAATCAACGCCAAAGACCACGTGGACGAAGAGGTACTTATCCAAATCAAGGACCTTCAGGAAAAAGTCACCATTATCCGTCAGAATATCATGGATAAACAACGTGTGATTAGCAACTTCCTCAAGTGCGACTTCTTCCCAATGGAACTACAACCTCGCCTCACAATGATTATCAAAGATATCAATTCTCTGTTCGATTACACCCGCTTTGGTTTTGACCGTCTAGACTACCTCCAGGATACTTTCCTCGGTCTTGTTAATATCGAGCAGAACAAGATTATCAAGATCTTCACCGTGGTGAATGTGGTATTCCTCCCACCTACATTGATTGCTAGTATGTACGGTATGAACTTCGACTTTATGCCCGAACTCAGTTGGAAACTCGGCTATCCGTTTGCTATCGGACTAATGCTTGTTTTCACACTAGCTATCTTACTCATTTTCAAGTTGAAGAAGTGGTTATAAACAAGTTTTCAACAATGGCTAACTTATATTGTTGATGAGATTTGATAACCCAAACTTATCAATCTTATCAACAATTAAATGCTAAAAAACATTCTTTATAACATACTAATAACAAAATAAATACGCAACTTATCCACATTTTCACCAACCAATAATAATAAAAGAATCTTTAATTAATTCTATTTTTATTTTTAAGTGGTAATTCTGTTTTGCAATCTTTGAAAAGATGAAATAAAATTTGTATAAGTAAGAATTTATTTGTACCTTTGTACCCGATATTGAGTAAAACAAGTAATAGGCAAATTAATAATATAAATATATAGTGCTATGACAATTAATGATTACAAATTCGCTGGAAAGAAAGCGATTGTTCGCGTGGACTTTAATGTGCCATTGAACGAAAATGGAGAAATTACTGATGACACCCGTATCCGTGGTGCGTTGCCAACCCTCAAACACATCCTCGAAGAGGGCGGTGCGCTCATCATCATGAGCCACATGGGTAAACCAAAAGGCAAAGTAGTTGCTAAATATAGCTTGAAGCAAATAGTTGACGCTGTTAGTGCTGCACTCGGTGCTCCAGTACAATTTGCTGAGGATTGCGCTAAGGCTGCTGAACAAGCTGCTGCACTCAAATCAGGAGAAGTGCTTCTCCTTGAGAACCTCCGCTACTATCCAGAAGAGGAAGGCAAACCAGTAGGTATCGACAAAGAGGATCCTGCATACGAAGAGGCAAAGAAAGCTATGAAAGCAAGCCAAAAAGAGTTCGCTAAGACCCTCGCAAGCTACGCTGACTGCTATGTAAACGATGCTTTCGGTACTGCTCACCGCAAACACGCTTCTACTGCTGTGATTGCTGACTACTTCGATGCTGACAACAAGATGCTCGGCTACCTCATGGAGAAAGAGGTACAAGCTGTGGATAATATCCTCTCTAACATCAAACGTCCTTTCACCGCTATCATGGGTGGCTCTAAGGTTTCTACCAAGATTGGTATCATCGAGAACCTCATGGACAAGGTGGACAACCTCATCCTCTGTGGTGGTATGACCTATACTTTCGCTAAGGCAAACGGTGGCGAGATTGGTAACTCTATCTGCGAGAATGACAAACTCGAGCTCGCACTCGATATTGTAGCTCAAGCTAAAGCCAAAGGTGTGAACCTCGTATTGGCTACTGACTGCGTAGCTGCTGACGCATTCTCTAATGATGCGAACACACAAGTATGCCCAAGCAACGCTATCCCAGAGGGTTGGGAAGGTGTGGACGCTGGTCCAGAGAGCCGCAAAGCATTTGCTGCTGCCATCGAAGGTGCAAAGACTATCCTTTGGAATGGTCCAGCAGGTGTGTTTGAGTTCGACAACTTTGCTGCTGGTTCTAAGGCAATCGCTGAGGCAATTGCTAAAGCAACCGACGAAGGTGCATATAGTTTGATTGGTGGTGGTGACAGCGTAGCATGCGTGAACAAGTTCGGCATGGCTGATCGCGTAAGTTATATCTCTACTGGTGGTGGCGCATTGCTCGAGGCTATCGAGGGTAAAATACTCCCAGGTGTAGCAGCAATCAAAGGATAAGCAGTATGGAAATTTCAGGTAAGATTATACAAGTATTGCCAGAACAAGGTGGCGTAAGCAAAACCTCTGGTAAGGAGTGGAAACTCCAAGCTTATGTACTTGAGACACAGGAGCAATATCCTCGTAAGGTGCACTTTGAGGTGTTTGGCGAGGACCGCATCAAAGCTAATCCATGCCAATTGGATGATATTGTAACTGTTAGTTTCGATATTGAAAGCCGCGAGTTCAACGGTCGTTGGTACACTTCCATTCGTGCATGGAAAATCCAACAAGGTGTAGTTGACGCTGCTGCTCCACAAGTCGTTCCTGCAGCGCAACCAGTAGCTGCTCCACAAGCTAATGTGGAAACTTTTGACGCTGCTGCAGGCGTAGATGAAACTACTGATCTCCCATTCTAATGCGTCGCTGGATAGGATGGATAATAATCTTATGCATTCTCGCGGGTGGCGCTACTACTTGCGCCATCCGTTGGGAAGCATGGTTTGGTAATCCACCTGAGCCAGAATGGACAGAACCTATTATCACGCATCAGTTTAAGACTTTTAATAATGATAGTGTGTTGCATGCTTTGCAACGTGACACATTGTCGTTTCTTCTTTTAGGAGATATTCATAACTCGCTTACTAATAGCGATATGTCGCTGTTATCGGAGCGGCATCCTGACATTCAATTCTGGGCACAAACGGGCGACTGGATGGAGAGACCTTATCTTTGCTATGAGCAGATGATGTACCAATCGTTACTGGGTACGCGTCTTGATTCGCTGCCTATCGTAGCTATTCCGGGTAATCACGAATATCTCAAAGGCGTAGTAAAAACCTTGCCTGAGCAGTGGAAAAGTATTTTTCCTAATCCGCAAAATGGTCCTGCTAGATTTTTAGGTACGACTTATTATGTGGATTTCCCACAACTGCGTTTTATCGCTTTAGATACTGATGGTCTGCACCGTGTATCTGACTATACACAAGTAGCATTCTGGCTAAAAAATACCTTGCGAAATGCAGGTAAGAAATTTACGGTTGTGATGATGCATCACCCTGTATATAGTTTTGCCCAAGGCAGAAGCAACCCGTTGATGTGGTTGGCTTTTCATAGCGCTATGCGCGAGGCAGATGTAGTATTCTCTGGTCACGACCATAACTATGCTCGTCATACTGAGCATTACAAAGCTAGATTTTGGAAGAAAGAGGAGCCAACTATCTTTATAGGAACGAATGCTTCCACAAAGAAATATCCTGTAAAAGAAAACAAAAAATACGAGGCATCGTTATCTGGCGAACCTGTATATGAACATATTTTAGTTACTCCAAATACACTTCATATTTCCACTTATACAATTCATTCAGGTGAAAGAATAGATAATGTAGAAATCATCCGTTAATTCGTTTAACAATCTAATTAACTAATACCAAATGAAATCACGCATTTTTCTTCTTATCGCTTTAGTAGCGATGGTTTCTTGTCAATCTAAAGACCCCGTTGAGCGTAGGATAGACAAATTATTGTCACAAATGACACTCGAAGAGAAGATTGCTCAAATGACACAAGTCTGCGGCGGACAAATCTCGGATAATATAGCCGAGCAGATTCGTAATGGTGCTGGCTCGATGCTTAATAGTGTAGGCGCAGAAGCAGATTATTATCAACATATTGCAGTAGAAGAATCCCGTTTGGGTATTCCTATGATATTTGCGCGTGACGTGATACACGGCTTTCGTACTATTTTCCCTATCCCATTAGGACAAGCTGCTACCTTCGACCCTGACATTGTGGAAGAAGGCGCACGCATAGCAGCCGAAGAAGCTATCCAAGCAGGATTGCGATGGACCTTCTCACCAATGGTCGATGTAGCGCGTGACCCTCGTTGGGGACGTGTAGCCGAAGGCTATGGCGAAGATACTTATTTGGCATCTATTATGGGTGCAGCTGCGGTACGTGGCTATCAAGGTAATGACTCTGTTGTCCGCATGGCTGCTTGCGTGAAGCACTTTGCAGGTTATGCTGCTTCTGAAGGCGGACGCGATTATAACTCGACATGGATTCCTGAGATTCAGCTTCGCGAAACATACTTGCCACCTTTCAAGGCGGCTATTGATGCGGGGTCGCTATCCATCATGTGTGCCTTCAATGATCTGAATGGTGTTCCTGCTTCGGGTAATAAACATTTGAATGTGGATATACTTCGTAACGAATGGCAATTTGATGGTGTTCTAGTATCAGATTGGGCTTCATTGCAGAATATGAACAACCAAGGCAATTCCGCCAACCTGAAAGAAGCTACCCAACTCAGTATCAATGCCCAAATGGATATGGATATGGAGAGCAAAGGTTATCCTCGCCATTTGAAGGAGTTGGTAGAAGAAGGTAAAGTGAGTGAGCAGGTCATTGATAATTGTGTGCGCAATATCCTCCGCATGAAGTTCCGCCTCGGACTCTTTGACAACCCCTATTGCTATACAGACAACCCTGAGTATTTCACTCCTGAAGCCCTTGCCGCAGCCCAAAAAGCAGCAGAAGAGTCCGCAGTATTGCTCAAGAACAACGGCATCTTACCATTAAATAATAATTCAAAATTAACCATCCTCGTCTGCGGTCCGATGGCCAACGCCCCTCACGAGCAGAACGGTACATGGTGTTTTGATAAAGATGATGCTATGACCATTACTCCTATGATGGCATTCCGCGAGTTGGCGAAAGAGGGAAAAATCCGCCTCATTGAGCAACCTGGTGAGCATTGGTCACGCGAGTTTAACAAGGAGAATATTACAAATCTTGCTCGATTGGCAAAGCAAGCCGATATAGTGTTATATTTTGGTGGCGAGGAAAGTATCCTTTCGGGCGAAGCACGCAGCCGTGCCGTGCTCAACCTGCCAGGCGACCAATCGGAACAGATCCGTGCTATCAAAGCTACAGGCAAACCTATCGTGCTTACCGTGATGGCAGGTCGTCCATTGTGTATTAAAGAGGATATAGATCGCGTGGATGCAGTGCTCTACGCCTTCCATGGTGGCACGATGCAAGGTCCCGCTTTGGCTAATCTGATTATGGGTAAGGTAGCACCATCAGGACGCTTGCCTATGACTTTCCCTATGGGCGAAGGACAAATACCGTTCTACTACAATTATAAGATGCCAAGCCGCCTAATGGCCAAGTCACCCAAACTAATCAACGACATACCGCTTCGTGCGTACCAATTCTCTGTGGGCGAGTCTAGTTACTGGTTGGAGTATGGCAACAAACCGCTTTATCCTTTCGGCTATGGCTTGACTTATACGACCTTTAAGTATGGTCCAGTCGTGTTGTCCGACACTCTCCTTGCCTCATCGTCTCATCCCCTAACTGCTTCCTGTGAAATCACCAATACTGGCAAGTGCGATGCCGTGGCTGTACCACAACTATACATCCGCGATGTGGTAGGTACGCTCACACGTCCTCTACGCGAACTCAAGGGTTTCCAACGTGTGAATATACCAGCCGGCGAAACCCGCACCGTCAGCTTCGAGATCTCAGAGCAAGATTTGGCATACTGGCATTTGGCAGAAGGCGTGACATTGGGTAGCGATGGCGAATATGCGTTCTCGGCAGAGAAAGGTGACTTTCACGTATGGATTGCACCAAATGCTGCGGAAGGACAATATATTCCGTTTACTTTAGTAGAATAAGAAATACGAAATACTCTTATCGAATAACCAGCCATCTAGGTTGGTTATTCTTTTGTTGTGTGGAATATTGCAGTAATGTAGGGTCTTCTGTAGTCTTCAGTTGTACTCCTATCAAGTCTGCCCATTTTTGAGCTTTTTGGGTGTTCTTGCGATGCCGTTGAATACTGCGTGTGTCTTTTTCCCAATGGCGTTGTTTCTTTGTTTTAATATGAGGTTGCTCAATAATATTTTGCGTAATAGCAGTATCTATTTCGTTTGATGTAGCAAATATAATGGGTTCATGCGATAGTTTTCTGCATTTCTCTAACCACTGATTCCATTCATCATCTGTTTTATCTATAACTGGCTGCGACCATTTCTCGGTTAGTTCTTCATTGGTGATTTTGTTCCATAAACGCCATGTGATAGGTTTTTCAGATATATAATAAGGTTGCTCTGCGGGCACATATAGCAATTTTATTTGTAGATTCTTTATTTTCACCTTTTTCACAATGGTTAATTCCTCTTCCACTTGCAATGTCGGCTCATTGGGCAGAGTGAGTGCCAATCGTAATCCGCAATAGTTGGTTGCTTCTTCGGGTTGTTGATAATGCCTATATGAGATATGACTATTGGCTTGACAGTTGTCAAAACTGCTACCTCGGACAATTTTTTCACTACCTGTGATAGGTCCTTTTGGGTTAGGTTCTGTTCCCAAATAATAGGGTGCATACCAATCACTACACCATTCGCTCACATTACCAGTCATATCATAAAGTCCCAATTCATTAGGTATTTTTAGTCCAACTGTATGTTTACGAAATCCTGCATTACTTAATCCCCAACCCACACTATCGGCTATATTGCTTCCCGCAAATCGAAAATATCTGCTTTTATTTCCTCCTCGGGCTGCAAATTCCCATTCTGCTTCTGTAGGTAGGCGAAATGGCATACCTGTGATACTATCTAATCGATGAATAAATACTTGACAATCATACCAACTAACATCCGTGATGGGGTGATTCGGATTATGCCATTCATCTATGATTTCCCATTCGGGCATAACGGCTTGCCATAAGGCTTGTGTTACTTCAGTATTGCCTATATAGTAGGCATCAAGGGCGACGGTATGGGTAGGAAGATCAGTAGATATAGGTTCACGATGTTGCTCGCGTGTACCGCCCATTATAAATACTCCTTTTTCTATTCGTTGCATACTAAATGGCACACCATTCACTTCAAAACGAACTACTTTTAGCGAATCAGGAATATCGTTTTTAGGTTTAGCAAAAAGCGAGTTGGTTACTATCAGCAACCAACTCACTAATATGTATAAGGTCCATTTTTGCATAGCCGAAATCTACTATGCAAAATTCGTGCCAATCAATAAAGTAGATTGTAAAAACAAATTGAGAATAACTAGGTGATTATTCTCAATTATGAAGTGAGTATAGTGTTACATATTAAGAGATAAAATAATTTATCAATGGTCTTATTCTTCTACCCGAATAGCAAATCCTCCACCTGCTGCCATGTGAATAGATAGAGGTTGGCTTTTTTTATTGACTAATAATGTGTCAATGTTGGTAGCATATGGATTGCTCTGCCAATCGGCATTGGCTGAATCTCGATAGATGATTGCCTGGTAATCACCTTCTTCTAGAAATTCATTCCAGTGGATAGTTACGATACGTGGTTGTTCATCGGTAACCGCACCTACATACCAGTTATGTGTATTTCGCTCTTGCCGTGCCATGACAACGTAGTCTCCAATCTTGCCATCTAACAGCAAAGATTTTTCCCAATCGCATGGTACACGGCGAATAAACTCAAATTCATCGGGGTGCAACATATAGTTCTCTGGTAAGTCGCACGCCATCTGCAATGGCGAATAAAGAACGACAAAGAGTCCCAGCTGATTGGCGAGGGTAGCATGTACGCGTGTGTTAGGATGCACAGGGTTGTCGAAATTGAATACACCTGGCGTATAGTCAGCAGGTCCCGCGAGCATGCGAGTGAACGGCAGCACAGTGACGTGTTCGGCAGGGCTACCTCCATCCACTGACCATGCATTCCACTCTTGTCCACGAATACCCTCTTGTGTCATGAGATTGGGGTAAGTGCGTTGTAGTCCTGTAGGCATGACTGGCTCGTGGTTGTCAATGCTGACTTGGTACTTGGCTGCAGTCTCAATGACCTTGCGGTAGTGGCGTACGCCCGACTGTGAACGGTTGTATTGTACGCCATCGATGGTTTGGATGGTAGGTGCGACATAACCCGTTTTGACCGCATGCATACCATGCTGCTGCATATAGGCGAACGCAGTATCTAGTTGACGTTGGTAGGAAGCTGCGTTGCCTTGCGTCTCGTGGTGGAAAATAATCTGTACGCCACGTTGATGGGCATAATCGGTGAGGTATTTGATATCGTAATCAGAATAGGGTTCGGTAAATGAGAATTGTGCTACTACATCTTCCTTTCCCCAGTCTTCCCAGCCGATGTTCCAACCTTCAGCCAGCACGCCTCCAAAACCATTATCAGCAGCAAAGTCGATATAGCGTTTCATATTCTCGGTCGTAGCACCGTGTAGTGGTCCTTGATGCCACGTCATCGTCTTGAGGTGCATACCCCACCATATACCGATGAACTTCATAGGTTTGATCCATGAGGTGTCTTCAATCTTACAAGGTTCGTTGAGGTTGAGCAGCATGCGCGATTCTACGAGTCCGCTAAGCTTCGAAGTGAGCACCATCATTCGCCATGGTGTAGCAAATGGAGTTTGAATATATGCTGCATCGCCCGATTGCCATGGAGTGAGATAGGTATTTAGCTGCCCATTTGCATAATAATAGTTCTGCGCAGGATAATCATGCAACGCGGCCTCGTGCATCCATGCATACAAACCATCTTCCCACTCCAGTGTAATAGGCGAACATACAGTATCAATCTCACTTATGCGCTGTGGTTGCCACAATGCCTCGTAGTATTCCGTCTCCCATGGAATAGACCATACCGTGGGGGGTTGCGCAAAACGATAACTGGTACACTCTTTCACGAGCACCGTATCTGCCAATTCGGGTAATACATATCGCATAGCCCATCCGTCATTAAAGATGCGGAAACAAATTCCCATCTCGGTACCAGAGGTATGTTGGAGGGTGAATAACAATTCGTTGTAATGATTAACAATGTAATGGTCTTCTCCCCAGGTTGTTTCCCAAGTATCGTTGTACTCATTGCACTTTGATGACTTTATCATAAATCCGCTTGTAAGGTCGGTATGCGCAAATTGTAATCCCAAAGAAGATGGAGTTATCACCTCTTTTCCGTTACAAATAACGCGATACATAGGTGTGCCAATACTATCTATAGTACATTCCACCGATATGTTTCCATCTGGTGAGGATACGGATGTTTGTGGTTGGCATGCTACCAATGAAAAGCACAAGAAAATGCCTAATAAAAATTGACTCGTTTTCATATATCTAAACACTAAATTCCTGGATATCCATTTGATTGTTGAATATTATGGTTTCGTTCTAGTTCCAATTGTGGAATAGGTTGCACATAACTAACTTCGCCTTTCCATGTGATAGGCCCGTGCGAAGTCTTTTGGAAGTAAGCAGCTTCGGTGTCACCATTGCGGTATCTACGGATATCTAACCACCATTGTCCTTCAGCAAAGAGTTCTGCCCATCGTTCATATTTGAGTGGATCATTGGCGAGAGGATCATCGTTGTGATAGGCACGTGTGCGGTCACTTAGTGTTTGATAATCATATATCGAAGTAGTATTAGGGTCTAATCCATATGCACGGCGGTGCACTTTGTTTATATACTCCAATGCTGTAGCAGGGTCGGAATCAGCCATCAGTTCAGCATAGAGTAGATAGATATCTGCCAATCGGATAATATAGAAATTGCAGTTGCTAGATTCGTTGAGTCCGTAAGGAGGTGCGCCCATCTCTATACCACGCGTATTGGTATACTTGCGATGTTGCCAACCGAGTACTTCTGGGCGACTATTGCACTCTGATGAGCGGTCATAGACGGTGATACGTCCTTTGCCATCAACATATTCATCTACATAAGGTTGTCCTGCACAGAGCATAAGACGTGGGTCCACCTTAGACTTGTCGCGCTTGAGAGCCAATGCTTCGGCACGGTAGTTAGGTGTAGCTATCATGTATGGATAGTTGTCGAGTGAGCGAGTACCACTATAATTATAGTCTGGGTTGAAAGTGAGACGTGGTACGGTATCGCCATAGAAATTGGCAAATCCGAAACGTGCGATATTCTTATCGTGCACATAGTTGTTGCCCCATTGCGATGACTTCTTGGAAATGATGATATCATTCTCTTGCGTGAGAGGATCCACTTTATCCTCTTTGCCTTTGCGGAAACGAATATCCAAATCCACATACCAAGGGGCATATACCATTGGCATACCAGAACCTGTAGTGTAGTTTTCCCATGGACCATCTTGGTTAGGATTGGAAGTCATGGTGAGCTCGTAGAGTGACTCCTCATTATGTTCGTTGGCTTCGTTGCCATAAAACATATCTGCATAGATATCATAGGATACTAATTGTTTGCCGCTATTGTGTATGATTTCTTCCATGAGTGCTTGGGCTTTTTCCTTATTCTCGGGGAATATATAGAGTGATTGCATGTACACTTTGGCTAGTAATCCTTTGGCCGCCCATTCGGTAGCGCGGAACGTATCGTCATTGTATCCCGTGAGCAGACTATCTGCACGCACTAGGTCTTGGATGACAAATTGCCATGTATCTTTGACGGTTGCACGGCTTAGTTTGAGACCTTCAACGTCTGAAATGATTCGGTCAATAATAGGGAATCCTAATGCATTGGGGTCCATTTCGAAGAATATCTGTGCGTGCCAATATACTAATGCACGGTTGAAATAGCACTCTCCTAATGCATAGTCCAGTTGTGCTATCTCATTCTGTTTGGCATATTTCTGGCGATAGAACTCTATTCCTTCTATGGCGGTAGAAGAGAGTTTCATCCATTTGCATAGGTCGGTGTATGTGGTAGTGATATAGCGCGAATCGATACTGGTATAATTGTCCTGCGATGTAGCGCGTTCATCGTATGAACCATACAAATCGGTAGTATGATCGTAGAGCCATACGCCCATAGGAAACCAATAGAACGCATACATACCGATGCTATGACTTTGTGCATAGGCAGATGTTACCAATTGGTCAACCTGAGCCATAGTAGCAGGGAAATTATCAGTAGATAAGGTCTGTGGGTTAGAGATATTGAAGAAATCGGAGCAACTGGTGAAACATACTAGTGCTGCGAGTAGTAAACTAACAAGATTCTTTTTCATGACTGTAAGTATATTAGAAGTTTGTTAGAAAGATAAGTCTAATCCAAATGAATATAGTCTAGATGGTAGATAACGATTTTGATGATCTACGTTGTACATGAGACTATTGCCGCCTATCTCAGGGTCTATACCTGAATACTTGGTGATGGTAAATAGATTTTGCGCTGAGAAATAGATGCGCAAGCGTTCCATCTTGGCTTTGCGGCTGTATTTCTGTGGTAGTGTATAACCGATGGATAGATTTTTGAGTTTGAGGTAGTCGCCTTTTTCTACCATATATCCCGATACGGTAGAGTAGTTGCGGTTAGCAGCACCATCGCCTATGACTTTACCATCAGCATCTAGATAACCCACACGCGGATTCTCAGTGATGGTTGTGTTGTCTTTGCCGAAGCAAGAAGTAGTGAAGATGGCTGCGGTAGTGTTGTCGCTCATAAACATGTGTGTATATGGCTTCACGAGGTTCATTATATCGAAACCAAAAGCACCAGAGAATACTATAGCTATGTCAAATCCTTTGTATGCTACCGAGGCATTGATACCCATGGTCATAAGTGGCCATGGATTGCCGATATACTTGCGGCTTGCCGCATTGACCATACCCTGTCCGTTGTCATCGTAAATAAGGTCACCAACACTTGTATTGGCTTTTTGATAATAAATACCAATCTCCTTGCCATCAGCATTAAGTGGTTGCCCATTGTCGGCATAACCATAAGGATGCTCTGGGTTGCGTAGTCGCCATTGATCGAGAGCATATTGGTTGTATTCATCCACTTGCTCTTGATTTTGGAAGATGCCAAGTACCTCATAGCCATAGAACATAGACATAGGGTGGTTGTCCTCGGTGCGAGCAAGCAATGGCCATGATGCATCCAGTCCCTTGTCGATGATGCTAGCACCTGGTTTGTCGCCCACTTGCTTCACCATATTTTGGTTGAATGACATGTTTACGCTTACGCTGTATTGTACTTCGTTGCGTTTGTCCTGCCATTGCAGTGTGATTTCGTGTCCTTGGTTCTGTACCAATCCTGCGTTGAAATATACAGGAACCGTATTGGCAGGATCATCCGAGCTGAAGTAATAGCTCATACCACTAGTAAGACAGAGCGAGCCCTGATAGAGCATATCACGGGTTTGGCGGTTGTAGTAGTCGTAGGTAAAGGTCAAACGATTCTTGAAGAAACCTAAATCAAGCCCTATATCCGTTTGATTGACTTCTTCCCATTTGAGGTCTTCGTTACCCAAAATGGCAATCCACGCTCCTGTCTGGCCAATGGCACTATTGTCGAAAGCATGGCTCACGCCACTAAGCGAATAAATAGAGGAGTACATGTATTGTGGTATATTATCGTTACCCAAAATACCCCACGATGCACGAAGTTTGGCATTGGATAGCCAATCGGATGCATTGTCCTTAATCCAACTCTCTTCGCTCAAGCGCCAACCCACATTAACAGATGGAAAGAATCCCCAACGATGTTTCTTGACAAATCGGTCGGACGCATCTGCACGGAAGTTAGCAGTAAGCAGGTATTTGCCTTGATAATCGTAGTTGATACGGGCGAAGGCCGAGCCGCGACGTTCTTGTGGAATACCATCCGATGCATCCTTGGTAGCCCCAGCTGTGGCGAGAGCGATGGATTGAGCAATGGGAATAGAGAAACCATAACTATTGACAGAGAGGTCATAGCCGTCATATTTCCACCATTCGGTACCCACCATGGCTTTGAAGCTATGATCGCCCCACTCTGCATCGTAGGTCAATACGGAGTTGAACATCAGTCGTAGATTGGTACCTGCGTAGGAATCCAGTTGTCCACCATCAATACCCACTTGTACGGGACCAAAATCTTTGTACTCGGTAAAGAAGCGTTTGGAGTATGCACCCAACGTGGCAGAACCAGTGGTATGCCACGTCAGTCCAGGAATAAATTCTACATTAAGGTAGGCTTGTGCGTTGAGGTGGTAGTTCTTGTCCTGAATATCGTGGTAGGCAGCTTCAAGACCTGCGAAGTTAGGACCAGATCCCACGGACATAGGTGTCTGTGCATAATCACCGTTTTCATCCAGAACTTCTGCCACTGGTACGGTGCGGAAGGGTACCGTGTGATTGTAAATAGAAGAGTTGGTAGATGGGTTGGACGAAGTCATGGCACCATAGATAGATTCGCCAATGGTGACATGTTTGCCAATCTTATGGTCGAGATTGGTACGAAAAGAATAGCGTTTTGCGCGAGTGTCTAGATATGTACCCTTCTCATCTAAATAGCCGATAGAAAGGAACATTTTAGTTTTTTCGCCACCGCCACTAACCGAAACGTTGTATTCTTGTTCAATACCTGTGCCGAACATCACGTCCATCCAATCGGTATTGGGAAGTTCTTCGATAGAAGTAGCTCCTAATACATCTAACGTGCTACCTGTACCCCAGATATCACGTGCACGTATCCAATCTTCGGTACCGAGGAGCTTGATGTTGGATGTTATATTGCGCCATCCAACGCGCGCATTCAAATCCACTTGTGTGCGTTGGCTTTTGCCTTTCTTGGTGGTGATGAGAATCACACCGCCTGCAGCTTTCGAACCATAGATGGCTGCAGAACCTGCATCTTTAAGCACCTCGATGCTTTCCACATCGCGCATATTGAAGTTGAATCCCGTAGATTGTGCCACACCATCCACTACGTAAAGAGGTGCCATACCGTTGAGAGACCCCGCACCACGAATCAGAATGTCTGCCGATTCGCCAGGTGAACCGCTACCCTTGGTAACAGTGACACCCGCGGCCAAACCTTGCAGCGACTCTGCTAGTGATTTGGAGGAAAAGTCGGCAATGTCTTTGGCTGATACTGAAGAGATAGAACCCGTAACATCGCTACGACGTTGGGTGCCATAGCCAATGACTACCACATCATCCAACAATTCGCTGTCCTCAATCAGTACAACGGGATAGAAGGATTTGCCAGATTGAATGGTGATGGTCTCCATGCGATAACCCACATAAGATATTTGGATATTCTTGCCGTCCTCCACATCAAAAAAGAATTGACCATCTATATCGGTCACAGTACCATTGGAGGTGGAAACTTCGATAACTGTGGCTCCAATAATAGGATTACCCGCAGCGTCGGATACTGTACCTTCGATGGGTTTAGCATAGACATGCCAACCCAAAATGAGCAGTAGCAGGGTGCAAAGTGCTCGGTGTAGTGTATGATTCATGCGATTAGGGATATATAATTCAACAGACATGCGCGCATGTGCGCATACATTTAAGATTATCTGGGCAGTATTCGCTGCCCAGATAATGTAGAGAAAAGAATTTTTTTTATTTCACTTCTGCACCCAAAGCGTTGTATTTAACGCCATTGTGCAAGATGTACAATTGACCGTTCTCAATGATCTTAGCACCTTGTTTCTTTATGACAACGTCCTCAACAGCGGTTACTGCATCCACGCAAGGAGCTGCAAATCCCTTCTGGTCACTGCCATAAATGCCATCCTCATAGTCGTCTGCAAAGAATTCAGAAGAAGTCTTGGCACCTGTGTAAGGAAGGAAAGCAAACAAGCAGTCTGAACCAGGAGCTTGGGTTGTATTAACTTCTTGGTTCTCCCACATCCACCAGCCAGCACCTGGGTTGTCTGCTGTGTATTCAAAACCGAAGATTTGACCATAGATATAGAGTACAGAGTCTGCCTTCAATACGTCAGATGCCAACACGTCTTGGTTAACAAAGATTTGGGCATAGTTGACGGTCATACCATAGATGTTGCCTTTGATTTGTTTCATACGGTTGGTCTCGCCACTTACGTCACCTTTGCTAGTCCATTTGTTAATAGCGATAGCACGACTTGCGCCTTCTGCAGCAGGTGTACCTTTGAGGAAATCTTCCAACCAAGTTCCAGTGACGTCAACTGCGAAAGTGAAAGTCTCATCCACTTCCATGTCATTAGATGCTGCAAATTGATCATTTGCGCAGTCGTACTTAACGATGTAGCGACCGTCTGCACCTACGGGGTTGTTCAATGTGTGTTGAGCCATTGCGCTAAAACTTACAAGCGCAGCAGCCAAAATAAAAGTAAATTTTTTCATTGTGTTGATAAATTAAAAAGGTTAATACTAATTGCATCACAAAACAATGCATTTGTCTTTTGACATTGCAAAGTTAGTAGATATTTTCGTCACTATCAAATAATATAATAAATATATAGAAAAATTGTAGCGATAATTTGTAGTATTATTCTTTAGAATAATAAAAATGCAAATATGTGCGAGAAAAATATAGATAATTTATAAATAAAAAATGACTATATTTTATCTAAATGAGGGTAATGTATTGTCATTGATTTTTGTGTTTGAAAAAAAATGACTACCTTTGTGCAGAAAAACTATAAATCATCTATATTATTATGGCAAAGTATCGTATTTACTTCCTTTCCTTGCTTTTTGGTATAGCAAGTTGTAGTATTGCACAATCTGATTTAGAAACGGATGTGTACCTTTTCTCCACAGATAGTCTGCAACGTGGTTATTACAATCGTCCATATGAGCGCTACGAGGCAGAGCCAGGTTGGTGTGTCAGCAACGGAGCGTTTTTGGAGGCAACAGATGATCAGCGTATGCTACAATCTGAGGCAACACATCAGCAAGCCGTACAACTGATGGCTAAGAACGACTATGTAGCATGGCGCGTGAACATGCCAGGTGATGGACTGACTATACGTTTCTCTTTACCCGATAATGAGGAGGGAATAGGCACAAAGGGTACGATACACGTGTATGCTGGCGAAGAGAAAGTGGGCGAAATGACACTAGATAGTTATTGGGCATGGCAGTACTGTACAGGAACGTACCCTGTGAACAAGCCCACTGTGAACTGCGTGATACGTATGCGATTTGACGAGCAACATGTGCGTTTGTCACGTCCTCTGGTACATGGCGAAGAATTGCGTGTGGTGAAAGCAGATGACAACATGGTGCCCTATACCATAGACTTTGTGGAACTTGAGATGGTGCCTGAGCCCGTGACATTTGAGAGTATCGAAGGCAACAAGGTACAATACGACGGCAGTAGTCTGCAGGATTTTGTGAGTAAGCATCGTGGTAAGATTATCTATATCCCTGCAGGGAGATGGGAAGTGGACAAGCGTATTCACATCAATTACGATAGCACAGAATTGGTGGGAGCTGGTATGTGGTACACTGAGATTTTCTTTTCTGCCCCATCCGACAACTCTTCTACGTATCATCAACGAGGTTTTGAAACCAACCGCAGTCATATTCGCATTGAAGGGATGTATATCAACACCATCAACAATCAACGGTATTACAACAACGACAACTCTAAGCAAGTAGGGAAAACCTTTATGGGTTCGTGGGGCAAGAACTCGGTGATTCGTGATTGCTGGACCGAGCACTTTGAATGTGGAGCATGGATAGCAGATTATTCGGCTACAGGCAGCGAGAACCTACTCGTGGAACATTGTCGTTTTCGCAATCACTATGCCGATGGCTTCAACGCTGCACACGCGTCCATAGGGCATACGATTCAGTACTGTTCGTTCCGCAATAACGGCGACGACGACATGGCTTCGTGGACCACTGCTCGCATGTGCAAAAACGTCACGTATGCCTATTGTACAGCCGAGAACAACTGGCGCGCCTCATCGCTCGGATTCTTCGGTGGTACGAATCACTACGCACATCATATAGCCATCTTTGACCCTCTGGAATCTGGTGTGCGTATCAATGCCGATTTCGATGGCAAAGGATTTGGCGATGAGGGTACGATTCGCCTGCATGACATCACGATTGTCCATGCGGGCTGCAAACGTGGTACAAAAGGTACTTCCGGAGACTTCTGGGGGAATATGCAAGGGGCGTTTAATATTGGTCCTACTATCAAATATACCGTCAAAAACATACAGATTGAGAACCTGGACGTAGTCGATTCACGGCAACATGGTTTTTATATTGCAGCAGGAGCCAATCCCATTGAGAATCTGCAATTAAGGTCTATTCATGTGCAAAAAGCAGCCACGGCATTTTATTTTGCCAATGCGAAGGGATATGCTACGTACTGCGACATCTATTGTCAGAATGTAGAGCAGGAGTGGGGTTCGTATCAGCCCAATTTTTGGAGTTGGCAATTGTCGGTGGATTGCATGGGAAGCGATGTGGAGGATCTCGTGCTGCCACCCCTTTCAGAGACAACGCAGGCATACGACATCATGGGGAGATCCGTAACAAATACCAAGCAAGGTGGAGTGTATATCGTAGGAAGCGACAAGCAGATGCAGAAAATAATTGTACCATGAAAAGAATAGGAATCATATGCGCTATGTGCTTCTCAATGATGCATATAGTAGCCAATATCGATAGTGACCTCGCTATGCTACAGGCGGTGCTGGAGCAACGCTGTGTGTATCAACAACAAAAGCAGCAACGCATCGAAGATCTTCAACGTGCGCCCATGAGTAATTATCAACGCCTATTGGCACTTACGGAAGAATACCAGTCGTATTCCTATGATACGGCTACTATTTATGTGGAGAAACTCATCGATGAGGCATTGCTATCCAAAGAGGCAGATAAGATTGCGCAGGCACAAATCAAACAGGCATTTCTGTATCTGAGTTCAGGTCTGTTTAAGGAGAGTTCGGATATTTTTCAGTCCATTGTCATTGCGCCCTGTAATATTGATGTTCAGGCGGAGTACTATATCCACTATGCCCGTTTGCTATATGATATGGCGGATTATGCACATGGCAAGATTAGTTATGACTACATCAGTATGGGCAACGCACTGAGCCATGAGGCGTTGGCGCGTATTTCGCCTCAAGACACGATTCGCTATTGGTCCACTGCGGCGTTGTTGGCTATGAAGATGGGAGAGGAGCACTTGGCTATTCAGCGTTTTAATCGTGTGTTGGAGACCTCGAAGATCACGGAACACCAGAAAGCAATAGCATATTCGTCTTTGGCATTCATTTATCAAAACATGGGTGATACGGTGTTGGCAAATCACAATATCGTATTAGCGGCTATTGCCGATATTAAGAGTTGTACTAAAGAGACTGTGGCGATGGGTATTGTGGCACAGAATGCGTTTGCGCAGGGACATGTACAGCAGGCGGCGCAGTTTATTCAGGTGGCACTGGACGATGCGAACTTCTACAACGCACGTCATAGGCAAGTGAAAATCAGTAAGGTAATGCCAATTATTGAGCAGCAACAATTGTTGATTGAGCAGCAGCAGAATAGACGTATTACGTTGCTCAATATATGTTTGTACGTGCTGATTGCGGGTATTCTAGTAGCATTTTTCATGCTTTACAACCGTCACCGTGCATTGGTGCGGGCGGAACAGAATATCCAGTCCACTAACCAGCAGTTGACTGAAGCCAACAAGATTAAGGAGGAGTGTATCGCCACATTCTTGCGCAATGAGAACTCGGTATATAGTACACTAGAGAAATATCAGCGTTACGTGAAACGTAAGGCACAAGACAAGAAGTGGGAGGAGTTGCAAATGATACCTGTTTATGCGGATGTGAGGACAATGAAGAATGATTTCTACAAGCGTTTCGACACGATGTTTTTGCATATTTATCCGAATTTTGTAGAGCGCTTTAATCTGCTGCTAAAAGAGGATTACCGCATCAAGATTAAGTGCAATGAGATGTTGAATGCCGAGCTTAGAATATTCGCTTTGATGCGGTTGGGTATTAATGATAATGCGCAGATAGCCAATTTGTTGGATTATTCTATTAATACCATTTATACCTACAAAACCCGTATCAATAATGCTACGGACCTTACTCCTGATGAGTTGATAAAAGAAATGATGAAGATTTAACAGGAGAAGGGTTTTTTATGCTCACTTAATCAAAGACTTCCATCAGCACGTCTAGCGACTTCGGCGTGCGAAAGTCCTCTATGTGTTCGCAGTAGTAGAGGCATAGCGCACGCAAGCGCTGTTGGCGTTGTTGGCGCGAGGTAGGTGCTTGATACCAATCGGAGTGCTCCATATCGTCGATACCAATGCCCAAATGGCTAGCGTACTCAATGAGGAAATGCAGGTGTAGGTTACTGATGTCTGTATCGGTGTCAAGATGTTTTATCAGCTCACATAGCCAGTCAAACAATGGCTGATCGCTCATAGGGTGGCGCAGGGTGGTACTCAGTATCTCAGCAATGAACATCGCCACGCATTGGCGTTGTACATCTATTGACAATAGTTGCGGTGTGTAAGATAATGAGGCGGAGGTGATGCTGCCCATCTGCTGTGGAGCGTTTTGCCGTTTAGCAGAGGTAAACTCCACGATGGATAGTGGGCGCAGAATGCCTTTGTATTTATTGCCATATACCGCATACTGCATACGCCCCTGCTCGGCAGTGTAGAGGTGCGCTATACTCCCCGTGTCGGAGTACTTGGTCAATGATAAGACAATAGCGGTTGGCATGGTTTATTCTATTTTGACG
>JAFTHS010000094.1 GCA_017457295.1 Paludibacteraceae bacterium
ACGGATATGGTCGAGGAGCGATGTCTTACCGTGGTCCACGTGACCCATGACGGTTACGATTGGGCAGCGTTCGGTGATATCCTCTTCGTTGATTACCTCATCGGCATTGATTTCCTCAACCACTTCGGCAGAAACGAACTCAGTAGAGAAGCCAAACTCCTCGGCTACGAGATTGATGGTTTCTGCATCTAGACGCTGGTTGATACTAACCATGACGCCGAGCATCATACACGTACCGATGACCTTGGTCACAGGCACGTTCATCATAACGGCGAGGTCGTTGGCGGTCACAAACTCGGTGAGTTTGAGCACCTTGCTTTGCTCTTGCTCCGCAGCGCGCTCTTGCGCCATCTTCTCGCGCTCTAACTCGCGACGCTCACGTTTGTGTTTGCTGGTAGTACTCTTACCTTTGTTGCCTTGGAGACGTTGGATAGTCTCTTTGATTTGGCGTTGTACCTCCTCGTCATCGACTTCCACTTTGAAGCCCTTGGCTTTGTTGTTTTTCTTTTGAGGTTTTTGATTGCGCGCATCATTGATGTCCACCTTGTTTTGTTTGATGCGCTCACGCTTGCGTTTCTCGCCATCTTTAGAGGCATTTGCGCCATTGCCAGCATTGCCACCGTTGTTGGCAGCAGGTTTGTTGGCTTTGCGTTGTTGCTCACGTGCCTCGCGCTCTTTGCGCTTCTCCTCTTTGGTTTTCTTGGTTGGATGAGTAGCCGTATTGATGCTATTTAAGTCAATCTTACCCAACACCTTAGGTGCATTTTTCAGCACAGGTTTACCAAGAGTAAATATCTCTTCTTTATGCTCCTTTACTGATTGCTCAGGCGCAGATGCAGCTATTTCTTCAGCCTTTTGAGCAGCCTCTTTTGCAGCCTTCTCAGCGGTTTCTTTAGCCACCTTTTCTGCCTCTGCTTTGGCTTTAGCTGCTTGTTCTGCAGCAATTTTCTCGGCAGCAATCCTAGCCTCTTCAGCTTTTCTAGCCTCTTCCGCAGCCTTGAGGGCTGCTTCTTCCTCTGCCTTGCGTTTCTTATCTGCATCAAGGTCAATCTTACCTACCATCTTTGGCTTGGGTACCTCAGTAGGGATATGTTCAGGTTTCTTTGGCTCGTCAATAGCCACTGATTTAGGAATATCGCGTTCTTGACGCTCTTGCGCCTGACGCTCTGCCTCCAACTTCAACGCCATGTCTTTGTTGAATTCTTTAGCGAGCAGTAGGTACAAGTCGTCATCGATACGGGTATTCGGATCCGTAGCGATTTCCTTACCCTGCTTTTTACAGAATTCCACGGCGGTGGACATGCCGATGTTTAATTCTTTACAAGCTTTGATAAGTTTTATTGCCATATCGTCGGAATTGGCTTGTCGCAAAGAATTCGCTTGGCGAATTAAGGCGACCGCCATTCCTCCTTTTAACTCAAAGCCACGAACTTCTCGTTAGTTTTCGCGGATTTGAGTAAGGAGGGCCTCCATTCCGGGAGGGGTTTTTATTATTTATATTTATTAGTCTTCAAACTCAGCCGCAAGAATTTGGAGAACCTCATCAATGGTTTCCTCTTCCAAATCAACACGCTTAATCAAATCATCTTTTGATACATTTAAAACAGCTTTAGCAGTATCTAAACCTATTGCTTTGAAAGCATCCAATACCCATTGATCGATTTCATCGTTGAATTCGTCCAAATAAATATCTTCGCTATCAGCTTCATCCATTTCACGATAAACATCAATTTGATAACCAATCAACATGCTAGCCAGCTTGATATTGTATCCGCCCTTACCAATAGCAAGAGATACCTCATCTGGTTGCAAATATACCTCTACTCTCTTCTCCTCTTCATTGATATTCATAGATGAAATTTTAGCAGGTGCTAAAGCACGCTGTACATAGAGATTGATATTAGAAGTATAGTGTATTACGTCGATATTCTCATTGCGCAACTCACGAACAATACCATGAATACGTGCACCCTTAATACCCACACAAGCTCCTACAGGATCAATACGATCATCAAATGATTCAACTGCTACCTTAGCACGTTCTCCTGGAATACGAGCAATATTCTTAATTGCAATTAGGCCATCGTGTACCTCTGGAACCTCTTGTTCAAATAGACGTTGCAAGAACAAAGGAGAAGTACGAGAAAGAATAATCTTAGGATTTTGATTTTTATTATCTACTTGCACTACAACCGCACGCACAGTATCGCCTTTACGATAATAATCAGTAGGAATCTGATTTTGCTTTGGCAAGTATAGTTCGTTTCCATCTTCATCAAGGAGCAACATTTCCTTCTTCCATACCTGATACAACTCACCGCTAACTACCTGCCCCAGCATCTCTGAATAACGCAAATAGAGATTCTCCTTTTGCAAATCCAAAATGCGGCTTGCCAAAGTTTGTCGAAGATTGAGAATCATACGACGGCCAAAAGAGGTAAACTCTACTTTGTCTGTAACTTCATCACCAATCTCAGCTTCATCATCCAACTGCAACGCCTCGGTGATACCCACTTGAGTATCTGGATTTGCCACGTCATCATCTTCCATAACAAGGCGGTTGCGATAAATCTCCAAGTCGCCTTTGTCTGGATTGATAATCACATCATAGTTAGCATCAGTACCATACATTTTGGTAATCACATTGCGGAAAGAGTCCTCCAATACATTGATAAATGTTTGGCGGTCAATGTTTTTGAGTTCTTTGAACTCTGAAAAAATATCAATCAAGTTGATTGACTGTTGTTGTTTTGTTGCCATTGTATTTTTTTGTTATATATTTTCAATTATTGTATTTTTTATTACACCTTCAAATCATAACGCGTATATTTCACATCTGCATAAGCAAAAGTGAGGGTTTGGATTTCTTTCTGTTTGCGTTTCTTTCCCTCCACAGATACCATTCTTTCTACATCAACAGAAAAAGTATCCTCATCTACGCTAACAAGAACGCCATGATATTTTTTTCCATCCTTTGCAAGCACCTCTACATCGTGATTCAAATGCTTGTTGTATTGCATTTTTGTTTTGAAAGGATCTGTCAAGCAGACACCCCCCACTTCTAAGGAATAATCTAATATACCTGCAGCATCTAATTGCTCTGTCAAATAATGATTTAGTGTTGCGCAAAATTCAAGATCAACACCTTCCAAGCAATCTACCTCAAGAAGAATATCGTCTTGAGCACTCACATTCAGCGTGATTACCTCATAATTCGTGCCCTGTAATTTCTCTGTTACGAGATTCTGTAGATATAACTTGTCTATAGCCATTTTTATTCAGTTTATTTTGCTTTTTATAAAATAGAGGGAACCTCTTTCAGGTCCCCTCATTCATTTCGACTGCAAAGGTACAAAATATATTTGATATTTGCAAATTTACATTTAATTTTTTCGCAAAAAACTCTTATTTTGTATAATTTATACCAAATTAATATGCATTCATCTGCTCTTTTACAGTAGCGGTAATCATGTCAGCAAATTCTTGCACTGTCATCTGACCTTTTTCCTCTGCACCTTGTTGGCGAACAGAAACAAGTCCTTGCTCTGCCTCTTTCTCGCCTACGATGAGCATGTATGGGATACGTTTGAGTTCGTTGTCGCGGATCTTACGACCCAGTTTCTCGTTGCGGTCATCCACGATAGCGCGCACGTCTTGTGCCTCAAGCATCTCTTTCACTTTGTGTGCATACTCGTTGCTCTTCTCAGAGATTGGGAGTACCACTGCCTGGTCTGGTGTCAACCACAATGGGAACTTACCTGCGGTGTGCTCAATGAGTACAGCCACGAAACGCTCCATACTTCCGAATGGCGCACGGTGAATCATCACAGGGCGGTGCTTTTGGTTGTCTTCGCCTACATATTCAAGCTCAAAACGCTCTGGCAAGTTGTAGTCCACTTGGATAGTACCCAATTGCCAACGACGACCGAGGGCATCTTTTACCATAAAGTCGAGCTTTGGGCCATAGAACGCTGCCTCGCCTGTTTCCACGCGTGCAGGAAGGCCCTTCTCTTGGCATGCCTCGATGATGGCTTGCTCTGCCTTCTCCCAAACTTCGTCTGAACCTACGTACTTGGTGGTGTTGTTAGGGTCACGGAGTGAGATTTGTGCCTCAAAGTTCTCAAAGTTCAACGCTTTGAAGATAATCTCGATAATCTCCATCACGCGAATAAACTCGCTCTTCACTTGGTCAGGACGACAGAAGATGTGTGCATCATCTTGGGTAAAGCTACGTACACGTGTCAAACCGTGCAACTCACCCGATTGTTCGTAGCGATATACAGTACCAAACTCTGCAATACGCAATGGCAGGTCTTTGTACGAGTGAGGGGTATTCTTGAAGATTGTACAGTGGTGAGGGCAGTTCATTGGCTTGAGCAGATATACCTCGCCTTCCTCTGGAGTGGTGATTGGTTGGAAGGAGTCCTTACCATAGTGATCCCAGTGACCAGAAGTGATGTACAAGTTCTTGTTTCCGATATGTGGGGTTATAACTTGTTGATAGCCATAGCGTTTTTGAATCTTCTTCAAAAAGTCCTCAAGGCGCAAGCGGAGTGCAGTTCCCTTTGGCAACCAGATTGGCAAACCTTTACCCACCATGTCAGAGAACATAAAGAGCTCCAACTCTTTACCGATCTTGCGATGGTCGCGTTTCTTGGCCTCTTCGAGAAGGGTCAAGTATTCGTCCAACATCGCTTTCTTTGGGAAAGTGATACCGTAGATACGGGTCATCATTGGGCGAGAATCGTCGCCACGCCAGTATGCAGCTGCGCAACTGAGCACTTTGATAGCCTTGATGGCCTCAGTAGATACCAAGTGAGGACCTTTACAGAGGTCCGTGAACGCACCTTGTGTATAGGTAGAGATATGTCCGTCTTCCAGTTCGCTGATTAGCTCGCACTTGTATGTCTGACCTTTTGCGCCAAACTCAGCCAGTGCATCGGCTTTTGCGATAGATTTCTTTACCAATGGCTCTTTCTTAGCGCGAAGCTCTGCCATTTTTTGTTCGATTGCAGCAAAGTCGCTATCCTTGATCGTTTGTCCCTCAGCAGGATATACGTCGTAGTAGAAACCATTTTCGATAGCGGGACCAATACCAAATTGGATGCCAGGATACAACTCCTGCAATGCCTCTGCCATCAAGTGCGATGAGGTGTGCCAAAAGGCATGCTTCGCCTCATTGTCCTCCCACTTGTGGAGTTTGATTTCGCAATCTTCGGTGATTGGTGCATTTAGTTCTACTATTTGCCACTCCTCTTGGTTAGGAGTTTTCACACTGGCTACAAGGATGTCTTGTGCCAAACGGCTGCTGATGCTTGCAGCTACTTCATAAGCGGTGATACCGCTCTCGTACTCGCGGACGCCTCCGTCCGGAAAAGTGATTTTAATCATGTTTTTCTTTTAAATAAACCTACAAATGTTTACGGCTTGGGGCTAACAAATGCCCTTTCGCCAATTTCGCTGCAAAGGTACAAAAAAAATTGTACATGCGCAAGAAAAACGTATATTTACTATGCAATATTACTAATTTATTCAACTATACGATGTGCACCATCGCCAATCTCAGCAATATAGAAATCTGCTTTCAATCCTGTTTTCTTGGTATATTCGGCACCTACTTGCTCAATGAACGTAGGTATTGCTTCATCGCGCACCAATGATACGGTGCAACCGCCAAATCCACCACCCGTCATACGACTACCCAATACGCCATCTACTTTCCATGCGGCCTCTGCCAATGAATCGAGTTGTAGGCCCGTTACTTCATAATCATCACGTAACGATATATGACTTTGTGTCATCAGTGTGCCAAAAGTAGCAATATCCCCATGTTGCAATGCCTCTACCGCATCCTTGGTGCGTTGTACTTCGCCCACGACGTGGCGTGCACGACGATGGGCTACTTCATCAGTGATGGTATGTTCTACTTGATTGAAATCGGCTTGAGAGAGTTCTGCCAAGTTCTTGATTGGGCGAACAGCACTAATCTGCTGAACAGCCAATTGGCATTGACGCACGCGGTCGTTGTAAGCACCTGAATCAAGGTGGTGAGGCGAGTGAGTATTCGACACTACCACTTTGATACCTTCCAATTTAACAGGCACTAAATCAAACTCCAATGTATCGCAGTTGAGATAAATAGCATGGTCTTTCTGACCTTGCGCGGAAGCAAACTGATCCATAATGCCACACATTACACCAGCAAACTCATGTTCAGCAGCCTGACCAATCTTTGCCAATTCGGTGCGGTCGTATCCCGTACCTAATAATTCGTTAAAAGCAAAAGCAGTTACCACTTCCATAGCCGCACTACTACTGAGTCCTGCACCAGCAGGCACATTGCCCCAGAAAAGGATATCATAGCCCTGTGTAATGGATACGCCACGTTTGATGAATTGCGCAATCACTCCCATTGGGTAGTTAGCCCATGCCTTGTTTGGCAATGGAGTGGTGAGTTGCGTAAGTTCGAGTGAATAGACAGCATCTATATTCAATGAACGAAAGTTAATCTTTTGCTCATTGTTAGGAGCCATCAACAGGTAGGTACCAAAACTCAATGCACATGGGAATACAAAACCCCCATTATAGTCGGTATGTTCGCCAATTAAGTTTACACGACCAGGAGAAAAGAAAATGTCGGTTGCTGATTTTTGATACGCTGCTTCGTAAGCAGATTTAAGTTGATCGATTGTCATGGCATAAATAATTATTGAATTGTTAATATAGCTTTTTTAAGTCCTTTTGCTGAAGCAGTTAATGTGCAATTACCCTCAACAATAGCAGTTAGCTCACCAGAGAAGGCATGATGCTTAGGCATATGGAATAAATCTAAGTTTGCAGCATCTCCATTAGCCGCAGCTCGGAATGTACCCTCACCTTTTGTGGTGAATTGAATAAGGTTATCGGCATGCGGACATAGATTGCCGTTTACATCGCATACACGTACTCGTACAAAGTGAAGTGGTTTGTTGTCTGTTGCAGGTATATCTTCCACATACATCTCTATATGATGAGGTTTGCCTGCTGTTACGCGCATATCTTCACCATAAGGAGTAACCACTTTGATTTCGCCTGCCTCGAATGGAATGTTATCCCATATGAGGCGATAGCGACGTTGCAAGCCCAATGGGTCACCTGCTTTGATGGCTGCCTCAGACTCCTCGCGGGTGAGTTTGCGTACCTTACCCATGCTCTTGCCATTGACAAATAGTTCGCCTTCAGTAGCATCGGTATATGCCATAACAGGGAGGGTATCACCCGCATTCCAATTCCAATGAGGGAGCAGGTGTACGGTATGTACATCCTTACGCCACATTGAGCGATAGAGATAGTAGCGGTCTTTAGGAATACCTGCCAAGTCTATAATACCGAAATATGAAGAGTGACTAGGCCATGCATCGGTATCCCAAGGCGAAGGTTCGCCCAAGTAGTCAAAGCCCGTCCAAACGAATTGACCAATCGTCCATGTATAGTCATCCATATTACGGAAGTCCTCGTCTGGCACATTACTCCATGGACAATATTGCAAGTCATAACCCGAACATTGGTTGGTTTTGCTATTGCCACCTGGATGATTCATATTGGTGATATGGTCGGTATCATCAGGAATAGCAGGCAAGAGATATACACCGCGCGAAGAGACGGTAGAGGCAGTCTCTGAGCCAAGAATGAGGTGTTGAGGTGTACGTTGGTAGGATTCCAGATAACGATGTGGACGGTAATTGAGTCCTACTATTTGCAGCACACTGGCAAAGCCATTTTCGAGTACACAAGTCACTTGGTCCATACCTGCGGTGCAAGGACGTGTGCCATCCTCGCGCAAGCAGATATCTTGGAGCATTTTGGCAATCTTATATCCCTCAGGGGCGCACTGTGTAGGCACTTCGTTACCGATAGACCACATGACGATACTTGGGTTGTTGCGGAAGTGGTGTAACATATTCACCATATCGCGCTCTGCCCATTCGTTGAAGAAACGGTGGTAGCCATTCTTGCATTTCGCCCAATCCCACTCATCGAATGGTTCACACATCACCATAAGTCCGAGTTCATCGCAGAGCTCGATTTGTTCTGGTGCAGGCATATTGTGAGATGTGCGAATAGCATCGCACCCCATTTCTTTTAGCATCAGTAATTGACGGCGCAACGCATCGCGACTAACTGCTGATCCTAAAGGACCTAAATCATGGTGCAGACATACACCTTGTATCTTGCGCACTTTGCCATTCAGCAGGAATCCCACATTAGGGACAATCTGCACACTACGGACACCAAACGTTGTTTCAACGTCTTCTTGATATACATCATCCGCATATACTCGCGTGTGAGCGACATATAGATTAGGTGTTTCAGGCGCCCAAAGAGCAGGATTATTGATAGTGATATTTTGCTCGAGAGGCAAATTATGCTTGACATCATAGCCGCTCACTAATGAATCGATCACTTCTCCTGTTGTTTTGCTAATCAGCGTTGTGTGCAGTTCAATATGCTTGTTGAGTGCGTTCTCAACGCGTGTCTTGATATTGATGCTTGCCAATTGCTCGGTAACGTATGGCGTGGTGATATGTGTACCCCATATAGGTACATAGACATTGGGCTTTTGAATCAGGTGTACATTACGGAAGAGTCCAGCACCAGGATACCAACGGCTACTTTGCTCACGGTTTTGCAGACGTACAGCAATTTCATTATCTCCTTCACGGAGTGCGTTCGTAATATCACAATGGAAGGCATTATAGCCGTATGGCCAGAAGCATACTTTCTCGCCATTCACAAACACTTCTGCCTCACTCATAGCTCCATCGAATAGGAGGAAATAAGCCCCCTCTAACTCCCCCTGAAGGGGAAGAATGGTTTTGTACCATGCGCTACCCATGTATGGTAGTCCACCTGTGCGGCCCGTCTTGATAGATGGGAAGGTCTCGCCATTCTGCCAGACGGTGACATTCTGTAAGTCATTCGCACGGTCAAATGGGCCATAGATAGCCCAATCGTGGGGTATAGTTACTTCTTGCCAGTTTTTATCTTCCGCTACTGGCATTTGGTGGTCATTCTGCTCCATGGTAAATTGCCATGAAGTGAGCAGAGAAGTGATTGCTAAAATCAGGAGAGTCATTGAATGATGAATTTTGAATTATGAATTATCTTTTCCAAAGTGTTTTTAAAGCATTATTCGGTTGTCCTTTAGAGGTAAAAGCGCCCATATTGTATGCACCCCACCCTAATTCGATATACTCTTTTGGTCGCCAATTATTATATACTTGTGGTTCCCAATAGAAAATACCCTTCATATAATCCAACGTATCTACTCGTTGACGGAAATCGGCAATCACTTCCACCGCTTTTGCTTCTGATGAAGCCATAGTACCAATTTCTACCACCATTATTGGGCAATTAAACTCACCATACAATAATTTAATATTTGCAGCCGCAAGTTCGTTCATTTCATCCCAATCTTTGCCCGACCATTGCTTCATCATTGGATAATGGCTCAAACCGATCATATCAAACTTACCACCATTTTGCTTGAGTTTACGGAAGAACCAATTATTATTTTCGTAGGCATTATCGATATGTACGATTACCTGCGCATCTGGAAATATAGCCTTACAAGCATCGTAT
>JAFTHS010000095.1 GCA_017457295.1 Paludibacteraceae bacterium
ACGGGAGATACAGACGAGATCTGAACTCCGTATCTTTTCAAAACAAAGCTGCCGTTCTCATATTCCCACATCGTCCAAGTAGCCTTGTCGGTGCTGACAGCGGGTGCGCTTACGTTCTGATAAGAACTCGGTGCCTCGCTCTCAAAGCGTGTATTGGGAGTCTGCGAATTTGCCACGGTAGAAATCGTTGTCGAGAAAGATGCGGTGTTATTATCATAATTGGTTTCGTTCATGTGCCTATCGGCATTGACCGTACAATCAAGATAAACTGTCTTGCCGTTGAGACCCGTAGGAACTGTCCACTTGAAATAAACAAGATTCGTTCCTGCGGCGGGAATCACAACATCATCCCAATCCTGCGTGGAGATCACAACCTTTTGAGAACCGTTATAATAGTAAGCGGTGAATCTCGCGGTATTGTGCATACTCGGGATAATATCATAGTCGCTGTTGTTTGCCACATAGAAGCTACTGATAACTTCCATTCCCTCGCAATAATACCCTGCCGATGAAACGGGATCTGCCGTTACTTCATAATCGTAGTCCTGCACGTTGATGGTTGTGGAAACGGTGTTGTTTCCCGTCCTCGTTTCGCTATTGTGATCTGCCCAATTTATACGCGCTTCAATGGTCTTGTTGCCTACCGAACTTCCAACATTGAGAGTAAAGGTGATATTGGCTACTCCGTACACGGAGAAATCCACGTACTGTGTGGAAACCAATCTACCGTCATAGTAAAGCTGAACGGGAATGTCCGAATACGCATTGACTTGATCCCAACTGTCCGTTCTCACCTTGACGGTAATCTGATCGTACTTGTACGGTTCACTATTGGAGACGGTCAAATTGGAAATGGAGAAGTCGTAATTTGTTTCCTGCCATACCGCATAAAGCGTTACCGAAGCATTTGTCGTATAACTGTCACCGGGATCATAGGTCGCACTTGTTGCCGTACTGCTTGTACTCCAACCAAGGAAATCATACCCGCTTCTTGTAGGAATAACCGAGGACAACGTAAGACTCACACCATAAGTCTTTGTCTGAGAGGACGGTGCTCCGCTACCTCCATTAGCGTTGTAATTGACGCGATAGGTTGCAGGGTCATATTTCCAAACTGCATACAAGGTTGTGTTGGCATTTTGCGTGAAACTACCGCCTGCATAATAAGTCGGAGTAGTCGCTGTGCTACTCGTGCTCCAACCAAGGAAGTCATAATTTGTGCGGGTCGGCTCGGTTGAAGGAAGGTACAACGTCACGCCATGAGTCTTTGTTACCGAACTTGGAGCCCCACTACCGCCATTAGCGTTAAAGCTAATGGTATAAACCGTTGGAGCATTATATGACCACACCGCATACAAGGTAGCAGAAGCATTAGCGGTATAGCTTCCCCCTGCATAGTAAGTTGGCGAGGTTGCTGTACTGCTTGTGCTCCATCCGAGGAATGAGTAACCGCTTCTTGTAGGAGTAGTAGTCCTCAAGGTTAGTGTAACATTGTGCGTCTTTGTCTGACTTGAAGGAGCGCCGGTTCCTCCGTTTGCATTGTATGACACCGTGTAAGTCGTTGCCGCATTCTTCTGCCATACCGCATACAGTGTGGTATTCGCATTAGTTGTAAAACTTCCCCCTGCTGAATAGGATGCGCTTGTTGCAGAGGAGCTTGTTGACCACCCCTTAAAGGTATATCCGCTTCTTGTGGGAGTATTGCTTCGCAAAGTAAGCGTTACGTTGTGCGTCTTGGTTTGACTTGACGGAGCTCCCGACCCACCGTTTGCATTGTACGATACCGTGTAAGTGTTAGCTTTCCAAATCGCATACAGAGTTTTCGTTGTTCCCATAGTTGTTGCTTGCCCGGGCTGATAATCAGGCGTGGTATCCGTCGAGGAAGTCCCCCATCCTTGGAACGTATATCCCGAGCGCGTAGGAACGGTACTTGGAATGGTTATATCGTGGTTGTACCACCACTCAATCTTTTCACTTGGTGCTCCACTACCACCATTGGCATTAAAGGTAAACGTACACCAATCTACCTCGTACTTATACTCAATCGTTATGACACGGTTCTCCATGTGACCGAGTATTCCGTCTTTGGTTTCATCAAACTCCGTCCACCTCGGATAATCCTTTCCGTCCATTTCCCACGTTTCGTCTATAATATCCCACTCCATTGAGCTTATTACAGAGCTCATATTTTTTGGTTTTCCAAACATGGACATCGACCAATATCCACTCAGTGACGACCAATATTCGCTGTTTAAGGTATATCCGGTATAGGTTTTTGCTCTCGTGCTAAAATAATCTCCACAATAGAGATTTGTTGACTTTGAATCCGAGAGAATATCGTTTCTGATAGAACCGTTTGTGCCAATACGCTGTTCCTTATAGTGCTTCTCTTTGATTGTGATCTGATCGAAAGGTCGCATTCTAACCGTGACATTGATGGTTTTCTTACTTAGTGCAGTGCGGAAATAATAGTCAATATCAATGTCGCCTTCACAGTGCATACCACCACTTGTCCACATCAGCTTACACGTTTCCCACAGACCTTGATCGCTTGAAAAAGAGATCGGGTCATAGTTATAGATGCTGACAAAGCACAGGTCATCAGCTCCATGTTTAGTCTTAATGTTGACTTTTTTAAGCAGATTGCCACTTTCATCAACGCAAGAGACTACAATGGTTCTGTTGCACTCACTTGAATCATACTCATACTGAGTTACGGTTCCTCCATCCGGCTCGTAGGTAGCCGCGCTCGACGAAATACTAAATGCGAACATTGCACAGAATACAAACGAGAGAACAAAAAGTGCTTTTAACACACCTCGTTTCATTCGGACACCTCCACTTCAAACACATAGGAATAGTCGTAAGGCGTTGTCCATTCAAAGGCTTTGAACACGTCATTTTCAAAGCTGCTTTCACTGGCTCCCGTTGCAGGAATACAACGTGTGATATTAAGGCAAGCAATATCAAAATCCAACGCCATCATATCTTCAGAGGTGATTATAAATAACCGCTGAATCTGACAGATTGCTGTGTGTGAATAACCCTTGGAGGCAAAATAATTGATAAAGCCCGAAATCCAATCAAGCATACCGTTTACGAGATCCTCATCACCTTCTTCATGGAGAAGTGAAAGCTTTTCAACGACATCGGCATCAAAATAGATTTCATTCCCTTCCTCAATATCCACAAACGGAGTAGAGGAAATGCCGGGTTTTGTTTCATCCTCTACTTTGACAGTATCGCTTGGCACATCAATATCGGGAGGATTTGTTTCGTTAGGATTGGTTGTATCGGTATTATCGGGGGTATCCGGTTGATCGTCCTTATTCGTAAAAAACAATACTCCACCCACAACCAATCCAATTACAAGGATAATCGCTATGATAGCAATTATCAATTTATTATTCAGCATTTGTACCACTCTCCTTTGTTCCGTATTCGACTTTACTTCCAACAACCTCAGCCTCGGGGTTTTTCGTCATTTCTTCAACGTCGATACTCGGCTGTCCTTGAACGTCGGGAAGTTTGGGGTCATCTCTGATTGTGGGAATATCTGTGAAATCTCCGCTTGTGTTTTCACTTTCCTTATTCCCATCTGTTTCATCGGGACTCTGCATCTTGTCATCGTTGGTGGTTTCTTCGGTATTGGGATTATTACCTTCGTTGTTGCTGTTGCTCAGAACTCCAACTACTGCCCCACCCACAATAGCAAGCGTAACAACAATGCAGATCACCGCACAAATGATATTTGCTTTGTTTTTCTTCATTCGTTTCCTCCTTATTTCTGTTTGAATTGGGATACGATGGTGATGGGAACCGTAATATCTGTGATCTTCCTATTGAAAAGCTCAAAGGGTATCTTGATCTCGTATTCCACATACACACCAAAGGCATCCCCTGCCATTGCATAGATCGTTGGTCGTGAC
>JAFTHS010000096.1 GCA_017457295.1 Paludibacteraceae bacterium
ACGAATGGTGAACGAGCTTAGATGTAAAGGCGTTCCTATTTGCTCAAGCAATCAAGGCTATTACTACGCAACAAGCAACGAAGAAATCCAAGAGACCATCGCCCATTTAGAGGGGCGTATCAAAAAGATCAGAGCCGCACAAGACGGCATCAAAAAACTACTTAAAAAGGAAGGTTAAATCAAATGGATAAGAGACGAGAGTTTGTGAGATATATGATGGCAATGCGAGACGGATTAGAAGCTGCGACAGATGACACTGATAGCGCAACAAAGGAAACGAGAATGAATCATGGACGGTGGGCTTACAAGAAATGTATGCACATGTTCAATGATAAGAACGAAAATCTGGGACGGTGGCTTAATGATGAACCTTGCATTTTCAAAAGTCCTGTTACCGGATTGATGATTCAAATATATATCGGTGCGGATATGGATGCGATGTTCCACTTCCTTGAGTTCTGCCGCAAGCAGAATAATCACGAACCCATTGACGACGACTTTTGCGACTACCTCGCACTTCTGATCACCAAGAGTCAGCGTCGGTGCTGTGAAGAATGTTAAACAGTGAAAATCTCCTTTCTTTTCACTTCTTTTCTTACGAGAACCGCCCAAGCAAACTGTTTGGGCGGCTCTTGTCTTACATAGCCGTTTTCGGCAAAACAAAGGAGGTTCATAGATATGGATAGAAAAATAAGACGCGGTGAGATTTACATTGCCGACCTTGACCCCGTTATCGGATCGGAGCAGGGCGGAGAGCGCCCCGTGTTGGTCATTCAAAATAACGTAGGAAATACGCATAGTCCTACTGTAATCGTGCTTGCAATCACAAGCCGTTGCCAAAAGAAAAAATATATGCCTACCCACATTCCTATCGAAAGCAGCGATCTTTCTATGAGTTCGATTGCACTTGCAGAGCAGGTAAGGACGGTAGACAAAACAAGGCTTACTCGATATGTCGGACGAGCAAGCAAAGAGTCGATGGAGGCTGTTGACCAAGCGTTGAAGGTCAGTATGGGGGGAGAGTAAATGAGTGAACAAAGCAAAAATCAAATGATCTATCTTGTATCCCTTGATGTTCTTCGCAGGCTTGCAAAACGTGGAGTGGATAGGAAGATACTTGATCGCTTAAACAAAAGAAATGCAGAAAAAACAAATTGTGCGGTGATCGAAATCGCATAAAAATCGCATCCTTGAGGAATTTGCGAAAAACAGTAAAATTATAGTACAAAAGAGAGGAGGTAGCCGTATGAATAACGGAATAAGAGAAGTAAGAGTTATAAAGCCAACGCTTGGTGCAAATGCTGAACGCAAATTAAGAGTTGCGGCATATTGCAGAGTTAGTACAGATTCTTCGGATCAGATCAATTCATTTATTGCGCAGATGCGCTATTATAGCGATTATATCCGAAATCATGAAAGTATGGTCTTTGTAGATATATATGCCGACGAAGGCATAACGGGAACTTGTGTAAATAAGCGAGACGAATTTAAGCGAATGCTTAAGGATTGCCAAAATCGTAAGATCGACCGGGTGCTTGTAAAGAGCGTTCAGAGATTTGCAAGAAACTCGCTTGAGTGCATTGAAAGTGTTCGTGTTTTGGCAGAGTGTGGAGTTAGCGTTTATTTTGAGAGCGATAACATAGACACGAAAAATATGAACTCTGAAATGATTCTTTATATAAAGAGTGCATTTGCGCAGGGAGAATCTATTTCGGCATCGAAACGAATGTCAACATCTTTTAGAATGAAGATGGAAGATGGTACGTTTGTTGCAACGAGCGCTCCATACGGTTATCGCCTTATAGATAAACAACTGATAGTTTGTCCCGAAGAAGCGGAAATTGTAAAGAAAATATTTGCTTGGTACTTAGCAGGAGTAGGAATGAACGCTATTGCGGCAACACTCAACCGAGATTTGGAGGAACCGTTTTGGGCGGTGTGTCATATCCGCTATATTCTTTCCAATGAGAAATATATAGGTGATACTATGATGCAAAAAACATATACGCCCCCTATGCTACCACTCCGAAATCGCCCCAATAGAGGTGAACGCCCGAAGTATTACGCAGAAGATACACACGAAGCGATTATATCAAAAGAAGATTATGAAGCGGCTCAAACGCTACGTCGTAGACGTGAAGAAAAGTATTTGAAGCAAGGCAACGGCGAGAAACTTTTTTTGAGCGGTAAGGTACGATGCAGAGAGTGCGGATGGGTTTATAAAAAGCTGATTCGCAAAGAGGAAGTGTTTTGGGTTTGCAGTAAAAAAGGCAATTCCGGTATAGCTTGTAAAAGCCGTGCTTATTCAGATGCAGAGGTGTTTTCAGCTTTTGTCCAAATGTATAATCGCTTTCGTCAAAATGAAAAAGTGTTGTTGGACGAAACAATAACGCAACTGCAAAATCTCAAGACAAAGATCACAATGGGGAACTCACAGGTAGCAGAAATCGACGGTGAGATAGCAAGCTTGAGTGAACAAAACTCAATGTATTCCAAACTGCATACCAAAGGTATTATTGATGACGTAACTTACTTTGAAAAAACGGATAGTATCAAAAAGCAGATAGAAGATCTTCGAGTTAGAAGAAACAAATTGCTGTCTGAGGATGAAGATGAGCGGTGTATTGAGGAACTTCGCCACTTAAAGCGCATACTGAATGATTCTCCGAAAACGTTATCAGAGATAGACAAAGAACTTTTTACTTCTATTGTGACAAATATTTACGCAGAACAAAATGGCGATATAACATTCTGCTTGCTTGGCGAACTTCAATTAAGAATGGAGGTGAAGTGATGGCACTTCGTATGATTAGCTATGGGTATAAAATGGTCAACGGTATTCTTACTGTCAACGATGAAGAAGCGAGAGTAGTGGTTGAGATCTTTCGGCGTTACGGAGCGGGAGAAATCCTTAAAGCCATCGCGGATGACCTTACTGAGCGTGGAGTCATTTTTTATCAAGAGAAAAACGTTTGGAACAAAAATATGATTGCCCGTATTATTGAAAACAAAAAATACATAGGCGAGGA
>JAFTHS010000040.1 GCA_017457295.1 Paludibacteraceae bacterium
TACTACTAAAATAATCTTCCAATACTTGTTGCCGAAATGACTCGGGATAACTGTTGTTTAAGCCTCGTTCCATAAAACTTAATTCTTAATAATTGATACTTTTTCTTCGTTTTATGAGTAAACCTATTTCAGTATAAGACAGAGTGACCGGATGGGAAGAGAGGGGAAAACGAAGAAGACTCGAATGCATATTCGAGACAATAAACAAACACGTAGTGGTGAAATTCTCGCGGGCGGAACCGCGAAGTGCACCCCAAAACGCCACGAGCGTTTCGGGGACCCCGCAGAGCGGGAGTGCCAAGAGGAAGGGGAACGGCAGTTCCGGAGATTCCGGAGTGACCGGAAGGGAACGAAGGAATACTCGGCGGGAAATCGCCGAGCACTAAACTAATGGCGAGCGACGAGATGAGAGGATAACGACGAGGTTATTTGCCAGACTACTGGCAAAAACACAACAAGTGGCGGGAACACAAGGCCCAAGAGGTACACAAGGACACCCGCATGGGATACGGGGATAATGGAAAAATGAGCGATGGCATGAGCAATCATAACAAATAGCACTTTTTCGGTTTGGGCAGTGTCAGGGAGTTTTCAGGGAATTCTCAGAGTTGCCTCTCGGTGAAATTGCGCACCATATAGCAAAACGAAAGAAACCAAATCTTAAAAAATCAACTGCAAACATACCTGCGCTTATCAGTATGCTGGCCAAAAAAGTAAAGATTTTTTTCATATCAATATATTTTAAATGTTAATAAGTATGCTTCGTATGCATATATATAGGTACTTTCATGGGACTTTGAAAAATCGCTGCAAAGATACTGCAAGTTTTTGATTTGGTTATACACTATCTTATCAAATAATGGTACAATCTTATTTTACCGCAAATTGCTGGACAAATACATGCGGTTGGAGACGAACCACTATTAGCCAAGGTCTTTGTGAAGAGAAAAAAGGCGCAAGCTAACAACCATATACTTATCACACACAAACGACTGAGCATCGGTTTTGCTGATGCAATTCCCTCGTAGCTACATTCGCACGATGCAGCCCATGTTACAGACACTCACACTTTTATAAGAAAATCGGCTTCACCTTGTTGTACTACTTTTATCCTCACTACTGTGAGCAAGTTCCCATAGTGGGATAAAAATAGTACAAATAGATTGATTAATCTATCGTTTTCTTATAAAAAGTGTTCGCTTACTTGCACATGTGCATTTTTTGTTGTACCTTTGCAGCAAGTTAAATGTAGCTACTTATGATCACATTTATCATCTCACTCATTGCCCTAGTGGTAGGATTTGTTCTCTACGGCACGTTCGTTGAGCGTGTGTTTGGTATTGACCCCAAGGCGCAGACACCTGCAGTCACTCAGGCAGATGGTGTGGATTTTGTGCCAATGAAACCGTGGCGAATCTTCCTGATTCAGTTTCTCAACATCGCAGGATTAGGTCCTATCTTCGGTGCTATCATGGGCATCTTCTATGGTCCTTCGGCCTTCCTATGGATTGTATTAGGAACGATCTTTGCAGGCGGTGTGCATGACTACCTCAGCGGTATGATTTCGCTGCGCAAAGGTGGCGCATCACTACCCGAAGTAGTAGGTACGGAATTGGGCAAGGGTGTACAGATCTTTATGCGACTGCTTTCCATCGTATTGCTGGTATTGCTGACTACCACCTTCTTGTCGGGCCCTGCTACCCTACTCCAAGGGTTGGCAGGTTTGGGCACGATGACCTTCCATGGGCATCTGATCCCGATAGTATGGGTATTGATTATCTTCGGCTATTATACATTGGCAACGGTGGTACCAGTAGATAAACTCATCGGACGCTTCTACCCTATTTTTGGCGGTGTATTGCTGTTTATGGGCATTGGTATTATGGTGGTCATGCTTAGCCAGTTTGGTGCAGAGATGCCCGAACTCACAGACGGCTTGCATAATCGTCAGACCAATGGTTTGCCCCTCTTTCCGATGATGTTTGTCAGCATTGCATGTGGTGCTATCTCTGGTTTCCATGGTACGCAGTCGCCATTGATGGCTCGCTGCATGACCAACGAACGCCAAGGGCGTTGGATCTTCTATGGTGCCATGGTAGCAGAGGGAATCTTGGCATTGATTTGGGCGGCTGCAGCAGGTACGATGTTTGCCGATCCAGAGACAGGTTTGTACGGGATAGACGGGCTCCAGGCCTTCGCCGCAGCGCACCCTGGCGAGAATATCGCGGCACTAGTGGTGGATAAAGTATCCCGTTCGTGGTTGGGTACGATAGGTGGCATCTTAGCAATTATTGGTGTGATTGCCGCTCCTATCACTTCGGGTGATACGGCATTGCGTTCGGCTCGACTGATTGTAGCCGACTTTATGCACCTGAACCAACGCCCCATCCGCAACCGACTGATGATTGCTATTCCGCTATTTGTGTGCGTGTTTGGTATGGTGTTCGTCGATTTCAATGTCGTTTGGCGCTATTTCGCATGGACCAATCAGACATTGGCCGTCTTCACGTTGTGGGCAGGAACAGTATTCCTCTATAAAAACTCGCGAACGATTAAGAAATACCCCTACGCCTACCTTATTGCGCTGATTCCTGCGCTGTTTATGACCATGGTAAGTGTGAGCTATATCTTCATTGCGCCAGAGGGCTTTCATCTCGCCAAACTTGGTTTGAGTTGGGTAGCATACCTGATTGCAGGTATGACTACGTTGGCATTGCTCATTGGCTTTGCCTATTGGAAAAAGAAAACAAATTTTAAGACAATTAACGTCAATTAAGAATTATATGATACAATCTGCTTCTTTTGTGATCTCTAGTCCGGACGTGATGCAATGTCCACAGACGAGTATTCCAGAATATGCTTTCATTGGTCGAAGCAATGTGGGTAAGTCTAGTTTGATCAATATGCTCACGCATAATCCTAAGTTGGCAAAGACCAGTCAGAAGCCAGGTAAAACATTGCTGATTAACCACTTTCTGATTAATGGAGGTACAGATACCCATTGGCATCTGGTGGATTTGCCTGGCTATGGTTTTGCGCAAGCAGGCAAGAAACAACGCGCTAAACTCAAGACAATGATTGAGCGCTATTGTCTGTTGCGTGAAGCATTGGTGAGTTTGTTTGTACTGGTAGATTGCCGCCACGAACCGCAGCAAATAGACTTGGAGTTTATGGAATGGTTGGGCGAGAACGAGATACCCTTCTCTATCGTCTTTACCAAAGCAGATAAATTGGGTAAAGGCAAGTTAGCAACTAATGTAGAGAGTTATAAGCAGAAACTGCTGGAGACATGGGTGGAGTTGCCACCAATCTTTATCACTTCGGCAGAAAAGAGTATTGGCGAATCTGAGTTGATTGCCTATATCGAAGGTATCAACCGCGACTTGACCAACAGACAATAGAATAGTCAGCTGGCTGTGCGGTAGAAAAGAAAGAAGTAGAAGATTACTTTCGCACAGTAATGTGGAAACATGCCTGTTTGTATTCGTACTTCACGTAGATACGCCCTGCACGTTGTTCGTTGAGGAGGACTTGACCAAGCACGAGTTTTAGATTATCCTGATGCATGTACTCGCGCGTGCGCGTTACCTTATTAAAACGGAAGTATGCCAAGTCGAACGTAGTGCCATAGTTGTGGCAAGAATTAGTGGTAGCATTGATGTTACCACTTTTTTGTAGTTGTTTGATATCCTCTTTTGTTCGGAGCACGCTAGTGACATAGAACTGATAGTGGGGTAATCCATTGCGTTGCAGGATATCTGCGAACTCAGCACCAATGCGCTCTAGTTCTGCCGCAGCAGCAGGCACAAGGTAGGGTATGGAATGCGTAAGCGAATCCACGATATAGTTGTCGTTGCTATTGATGAGCTTCAACTGGCTACGCATTCGTGCTGCCTCTTGGCGATTTTGCGGAGGAGTCTTCAAACCGATAGCTTGCGCGGCTTGCACCTGTTTGGCCTGAGAGTCGCGGAACTTATCCTTGTAGCTGAAAGTACGGCCTGGATAAGACACCATGGTGTCCTCAATGAGTGGAGTATTGAGTGCTGAATGGTTAGAGGAATGATTACCGCAAGCGGGGAAAACGAAGATTAACCCCAGCAACACTAAAATTAGTCCTGCAGGTTGCAGGACTAATTTTAATTTATGCATTTCAATGTTGAAAAGTTTCAATGTTTTAGAGTTTCAGAGTTTATATGTTTTAGAGTTACAAACTCCATTCGAAGCCGTCTTTGGTATCTTTGATAGTGAAACCAAGCGCAGTCAGTTCGTTGCGAATCTTGTCGCTAGTAGCCCAATCCTTGTTTCGTTTCGCTTCGAGGCGCATGTTGAGGAGCATGTCAATAGCTCCTTTGTATGCGTCCATACCAGCACCTGCATCTTGTGCACCATCAAGTTGCAAGCCGAGAATATCCATTGCGTAGGTCTTCCACACTTCGCGCAGCTCCTTGAGATCTGCCTCGCTGATAGTGCCTTTGCCATCAAATACCGTATTGATAGCACGCGCGGAATCAAAGAGGTGAGAAATCACGATTGGCGAGTTGAGATCGTCGTCCATTGCTTCTTGGCAACGCTCGCGGAGGTTACCAATCTCGACGGTAGATGTAGCAGATGCTTGGAGCTTCATCAGTCGTTGGTATGCCTCGGTCAAACGAGCCAATCCCTTCTCCGCTGCCACGAGCGCATCGTTGGAGAAATCAACGGTAGAACGATAGTGCGCTTGAAGGATAAAGAAACGAATGGTCATTGGTGAGAATGGTTGCTCCAACAATTCATGTTTGCCCTCGAAGAATTGCTCAAGGGTGATGAAGTTGTTGTAGCTCTTACCCATCTTCTTGCCCGCAATGGTAATCATATTGTTGTGCATCCAATAGTGGACACTGTCATGTCCCAACGCAGCGCAACTCTGTGCAATCTCTGCCTCGTGGTGAGGGAACATAAGGTCCATACCACCACCGTGGATATCAAACTGCTCACCGAGGTACTTCGTACCCATAGCCGAGCATTCCATATGCCAGCCGGGGAAACCTTCGCTCCAAGGACTTGGCCAATGCATGATATGCTCTGGCGCCGCTTTTTTCCAAAGGGCAAAGTCGAAGCTATGCTTCTTCTCTTGCTGGCCATCAAGCTCGCGGGTCTCGGTAACGATGTCTTCAAGGTTACGACCCGAGAGTTTGCCATAAGGATAATCCTTGGCGTATTTCTCGACGTCCATATACACGCTACCGTTGCTGACATACGCATAACCTTTGTCCATAATCTTCTGCACAAAAGCAATCTGCTCGATGATATGTCCGCTGGCGTGTGGCTCGATTGAAGGAGGGAGCACGTTCAGCAGTTCCATATCGCGGTGATAGCGGTTGGTGAAGTATTGCACGACCTCCATTGGTTCGAGTTGCTCAAGGCGTGCTTTCTTAGCAATCTTATCCTCGCCTTCATCCGCATCGTGCTCCAAGTGGCCCACATCGGTGATATTACGCACGTAGCGCACTTTGTAGCCAAGGTGCTGGAGGTAACGATAGAGCAAGTCGAATGTAATAGCGGGACGCGCATGTCCCAAGTGTGCATCGCCATACACGGTAGGACCGCAGACATACATGCCTACGTGTCCTTCGTGCAATGGGCGAAAGATCTCTTTTTGTCTAGATAATGTATTATATATTTGTAACATTATATCGCAATGATAAGATAAATGTCTAATTAAAAATTAGAGCAAACTTTTAGGATCGAGGTTGTTTTTCTCAATATCTTTGAAGTAGTTGTAAGTGCCCACTTTGATTTCAGCGCAAGCTGCTTCATCAGCCACGATGATACCGTGTTGGTGCATTTGCAAAGCAGAGATAGTCCACATGTGTGAGATTGGCTCCTCTACTGCGTGTTGGAGGGCACGTGCTTTGTTGTGGCCATTCACCATAATGAGTACCTCTTTAGCGTCCATGATAGTGCCTACACCTACGGTGAGCGCAGTCTTTGGAACGAGGTTCACATCGTTGTTGAAGAAGCGAGAGTTAGCGATAATCGTATCGGTAGTGAGTTCTTTCATACGTGTACGAGAAGAGAGTGAGCTACCAGGCTCGTTGAAAGCGATATGGCCATCAGGACCGATACCACCGAGGAAGAGCATGATGCCACCGTAGTTCTTGATTTTCTCCTCATAGCGCGCGCACTCTGCTACGAGATCATCTGCATTGCCATTGAGAATATTCACATTCTCTTTGCGGATATCGATGTGTGAGAAGAAATTCTTCCACATGAAGCTATGATAGCTCTCTGGGTGATCCTCTGGAATACCTACATACTCATCCATATTGAATGTTACCACATTGCGGAAGCTCACTTTACCCTCTTGGTAGAGGCGGATAAGATTGCGATACATGCCGAGAGGTGAAGAACCTGTTGGCAAACCCAACACGAAAGGAGTACCCTCTTTTGGTGCGAACTCGTTGATGCGTTTTGCTACATAGTTAGCTGCCCACTCTGAAAGCAGGTCATAGTTTGGTTGAACGATTAGTCTCATGATATTCTATTGTTTTATGTTAATTAATAATTCTTGTCTTTAGTGGTTTAGACGCGCTGTGCATCCAACCTTTTTAATCCATTTTTTGCAGTACGACTGCGCTACGAGCTGGCAAATACAATTGCAACCAACCTTTTTCTACTGGCAGGTAGCCCGTATCGGGTTGGGTGAAGTGCTCTACTGTATCGTCCGACAATCCAAAGCCCGCAAACTCCTTGGCATCGGTATTGAGTACCACTTTGTATTTACCTGCAGGCACTGGTATGCCGTAATCCGAGAACGATTTGATGCCATTCCAATTGAAGACAAACACTAAGTCGCCACGTTGGTATGCCACCACCTGATCGCCTTCGTTGTCGCAAAGTTTGTCCACCCAAGGCAAGTGCAATCCGTTCTTGTCCTTCACTGGCAATAAGTGATCACGCAACAGATGCACCATCTTCTCATCAAAGAGATTGAGGTTGCTATAGTAGTAGCGTGGATTGTCCACCAAGCTCCATTGGCGGCGAGCATACTTGTGGCTCCAGCCATTACCTTGACGGGGGAAGTCTATCCACTCGGGGTGTCCAAACTCGTTACCCATGAAATTGAGATAACCACCATTGATAGTAGATGCTGTAATCAGGCGAATCATCTTGTGCAATGCTAAGCCGCGGTCCACCATATAGTTGGCATGACCATGCTCAAAGTGCCAATACATATCCGAATCGCAGAGACGGAAGATTATCGTCTTATCGCCTACCAATGCTTGGTCATGGCTCTCAGCATAAGAGATGGTCTTTTCGTCTTGACGGCGGTTGGTCATCTCGTAGAAGATATGCCCCGCTTTCCAATCCTCATCGCGTACCTCTTTGATATACTTGATCCAGAAATCTGGAATACCCATTGCCAATCGGTAGTCAAAGCCCATACCGCCATCCTTGATAGGGCAAGCCAATCCAGGCATACCCGACATATCTTCGGCAATGGTGATGGCGTTCTTCTTAACTTCGTGAATGAGTTTGTTAGCTAATGTCAGATAGCATATCGCATCGCCATCTTCGTTGCCATTGTAGTAGCAGGAGTAGTCCACAAAGTCCTCTCCTAAGCCGTGGCTCTTGTACATCATCGAGGTCACACCATCAAAGCGGAAGCCATCAAAATCATATACATCCAACCAATACTTGCAGTTCGACAAGAGGAAGTGCAGCACCTCATCCTTGCCATAGTTGAAGCACAAACTATCCCATGCGGGATGCTCGCGACGAGAACCGCCGTGGAAATATTGATATGGCGTGCCATCGAAATTGCCCAAACCCTCCAACTCGTTCTTCACCGCATGCGAGTGGACAATATCCATGATTACGTCCATTCCGTAGGCATGTGCATCAGCAATGAGGTGCTTGAGTTCTTCAGGCGTACCTTGGCGCGAAGACACAGCAAAGAAATTCGACACGTGGTAGCCAAAACTGCCGTAATACGGGTGCTCTTGAATAGCCATGATTTGAAGGCAGTTATAACCCAATTTGGCAATACGAGGGAGCACCTCGCGGCGGAACTCATCGTAGGAGTTGACTTTCTCCTCCTCGCTCGACATACCGATATGGCATTCGTAGATATACAATGGGTCTCCCGCTTTACGACGCTTTGCCCCTTTCACCTTTAACTTCTCAGTTTTCACCTCTGCGGACTCCCATACTTGTGCAGCAAAGAGTTTAGTTTGTGGGTCTTGCACCACGCGGGTAGCATAGCTGGGGATGCGTTCTCCCCATCCACCTTGCCACTCTACGAGCAGTTTGTATAATTGCTCATGCTTCATAGCATCTGCAGGAAGTATTGCCTCCCACACACCATTGCCAACGGGCTGAAGACGGTAGTTCTCGGACTTCTTCCAATCATTGAAATCACCGAGGATATATATTGCAGTAGCATTAGGTGCCCATTCGCGGAGTACCCACTGATAGTTGTTAGCTTTTAGTTTTCCCTTTCCACCTTTCAGCTGTCCGTTCTCACCTGTCACCTGATGAAGGCCGAAATACATATAGCCATTTGCCCAATCGCTGAGCTTCTGACCGCCAGTCAGTTTCTTCTCTTGATAAAGGGCATAGTTGTATCGTCCTTCGATGGCCGAAGCATAAGGGCGCAGATAAGAGTCAGATTGAACAAGTTTTAAAGTTTTCATTTTGCAGTTGTAATAAAATACACATTACTTCCATTTTAGCGCGCAAAGGTACAAAAATTTTTGCATATATGCAAGTAAAACAGAAAAAGATTGCAAGATTGTGAAATATTAGCAAGGGAAAAGGTTGGTTAATGATAGGATAATCACTAACTAATCACTAATTAATCACTAATTAATCACTAATTAATCACTAATTAATCACTAATTAAAATCAGCATATCGTAAGGAAAGAAACAAGAAGGAATATTTATCCACATGTTGCATATGTCGCAAAAAAATTATATCTTTGCAGCGTATTTTGGGAAAATGTATCTTTTATCATAAAAACAACACAAAAAAACGTATCGAAATAATGAAACGTATCTCATCAATCTTCGTAGCAATCCTACTGCTACTGACCATTACCGCACAAGGCGCGAATGTGAAAACAGGTATTGAAGTTCTTCGCGAACAAGGTTTCAAATGTTTAGAAGGCAAGCGCGTAGGCTTGACCACCAACCCTACGGGTGTGGATAGCCGACTGAAATCAACTATCGACATTCTTTGGGAAGCAGAGAATGTGAACTTGGTAGCCCTCTACGGTCCAGAACACGGCGTGCGCGGAAACATCCATGCAGGCGACGTGGTGGCCAATGACGTAGATCCAAAGACCGGGCTGCCCATGTACTCGCTCTACGGCAAGACAAAGAAACCAAACAAAGAAATGATGGACGAAATAGATGTGATGGTGTATGACATTCAAGACAATGGTTGTCGTAGTTACACCTATATTTCTACATTGGGCATGCTGATGGAAGCATGTATCGAGCACGGCAAAGAGTTGGTGGTGCTGGATCGCCCTAATCCCTTGGGAGGACTGAAGATTGAAGGTAACGTGGTAGAAGAAGGCTACTACTCGTTTGTTAGCCAATTCCGCATCCCTTATGTATATGGTCAGACTCCGGGCGAGTTGGCACTATACTTGAATGCAACTGATTATGAGAACAAATGCAAATTGCACGTAGTAGAAATGGAGGGCTGGCGACGCGATATGACCTGGGACGAGACAGGATTGGAATGGATTGTAGCATCTCCCCACGTGCCACAAGGGAAGTCAGCTGTGTTCTACTCTGTGACAGGTATTTTCGGCGAGTTTGGCTATGTGAATATTGGTGTGGGTTATACCCTGCCTTTCGAGATTATGGGTGCGCCATGGATTGACGCCGATAGTTTGGCCACAGCACTCAATGACTTGGGGTTGGCAGGTATTGAGTTCCGCCCAATATACTTCAAGCCCTACTATAGTGTATTCAAAGGTGAACTCTGCGAAGGTGTGCAGATACATATCTTGGATTATGAGGCAGCCAAACTGAGCGAAGTGCAATTCATCATCGTGCAAGAAATGATGCGCTTGTGGCCAGAAAAAGACTGGTTCGAGCTATGCAATCAACAACGCTTCAACATGTTCGACAAAGTGTGCGGAACAGGATATATTCGTGAAACATTTGGCAAAAACTATAAATGGGAAGATATTCGCGAGTACTGGTACAAAGATGTGGACTGGTATCGCAAGGCAAGTAGCAAATATTACCTTTATTAGTTTATAGAACGCCCTGTCGGGCTATAGTATAGAGACAATGAAAAAATATATCGAACGATTGGCGTGGGGAACCGATGCGGGATTCTACCGTCTTATCCCACAAGAAGTGCTGCATCCTGCCTCAGAGGCAGATGTGCAAGCCATCATCAAACGTGCTCACACGGAAGGTAAACATATCACCTTCCGTGCTGCAGGTACTAGTCTGAGCGGACAAGCCATCAGCGATAGTCTGCTGGTAGTATGCGGCAAGAAATGGGAACAATACACCGTCGGCGAAGATGCAAAGACTATCACCTTGCAACCTGGTATCATCGGTCAGCGGGTGAATGATATTCTGCGACCCTATGGCAAGTATTTTACTCCCGACCCTGCTAGTATCAAGTCGGCTATGGTGGGTGGCATAGTGATGAACAACGCATCGGGAATGTGCTGCGGCACACATGCCAATAGCTATAGAGCATTGCAGTCGGTGAGAATCATCTTGCCCGATGGCACATTGCTCGACACAAGCGACAAGAAAAGCAAGCAAGACTTCTTGATGACACATGCTCGCTTCGTGCGCAAAATCAGCGACTTGAGCCACAAAGTGAAAGGCAACAAAGCACTGACCGACCGTATCAAGCGCAAATATAGCATCAAGAATGTGACAGGTTTGACTATTCTGCCATTCGTGGAATATGACGACCCATTCGATATAATAGCGCACCTGATGGTGGGTAGCGAGGGCACACTGGCTTTCCTCTCGTCCATCACTATGACTACCGCCGACATCTGCCCATTCTCGGCATCTGCCTTGCTGCTCTTCCCTACTACAAAAGCAGCATGCGAAGCTATCATCGAAATGAAGAACACAGGCATGCTGTCTGCGGCTGAGTTCTTCGATAGAAAAGCCATGCAGACAGTAGAGAAAGACTTCCCCGAACTGCAAGGATTGCCTGAGGATGCTGGTGCTGTACTTATCCGTACCGATGCTACCACACAAGAAGAACTGGATGACAAGAACGGCAGATTGCAACAAGTATTGAGCCGTTATACCCTTTGCCAAGACGCACTATTCACCTCCGATCCAGAACTGACTGGCAAGTATTGGGCTATGCGCAGTGGTATATTCCCTGCTGTGGGCGGTACGCGCGAAGTAGGAACAACCTGCCTAATCGAAGATATTGCGTTCCCTATCGAACACTTGGCAGAAGCTACCTTGGATCTGCAACAGCTATTCCGCGAGCATAATTACCCTGAAGCAGTAATCTATGGACATGCCTTGGAGGGCAATTACCACTTCATCCTCAATCAGCGTTTCGACACACCAGAAGCCATTGAGCAGTATGACCATATGATGCGCGCTGTGGTAGATCTGGTGGTGGATAAATACCATGGTAGTCTGAAAGCCGAGCACGGCACGGGACGCAACATGGCACCATTCGTGCGCCGCGAGTGGGGCAATGAGGCATACGAACTGATGTGCGAGGTGAAGCAACTCTTCGACCCAAACAATATTATGAACCCAGGAGTGATCTTCAACGAAGACCCAAAATCGTATTTGCAACATATCAAACCATTGCCCGAAGTGCATGAGATGATTGACCGCTGTATCGAATGTGGCTTCTGCGAAGTGAATTGCGTAAGTTGCGGTTTTGCATTGTCAAGCCGCCAACGTATTGTTGTTCAACGCGAACTCAAACGCTTGCAGCTCTCCGCAGCAGCAGGCAACAAAGCCGATGCCAAATTGGCCAAGCGACTCAAAGCCGACTTTGCTCGTATTGGACGCGACCTTTGCGCAGGCGATGGATTGTGCTCCACCTCATGTCCAATCAAGATCAATGTAGGCGAATATATCCACCTTGTGCGCGAATGGGATATGAGCCCACAAGGCAAAGCCATCGGCTATTGGGCAGGCAAGAACCTTGCGAATATAGGTACTGCGCTAACTGGCATTCTGGGCGTAGCCAACGTAGCTAAGACAGTGCTTGGCAACAAACTCACCACCATCACAGGCAAAGCAATGCACTACGGCAGTGGGGGATTGGTACCACTATGGACACCAGCATTGCCACGTCCCGTGGGCAAACGCGACATACAAACAGCTCGTGAGTATGGCGTAGTTCATGGCCTGAAGGGGCTGCAAGACAAGCGAGTGGTGTATTTCCCTTCGTGCCTCAATCAGCGACTCAGCACACCAGATAAGCCACTTATCAACGACATGACCGAACTGCTCAACAAAGCAGGTTATGAAGTGATTTTCCCTGCCAATATGGAAAACCTATGTTGCGGTACGATATGGGAGAGCAAAGGTATGCCAGACGAAGCACAACGCAAAGCAGCTGAACTGGAATTAGCACTACTGAAGGCAAGCGAATATGGTCGTTGGCCAGTATTGTGCGACCAGAGTCCATGTCTGCATCGTATGCGCCATACAATGCAACATCTCCATTTATACGAACCAGCAGAGTTCATTGATAAGTTTGTTCTCAGCGAAGTAGAAATAACTCCATTGGATGCTTGCGTGGCTGTGCATGTGACTTGCTCCACACGCCAAATGGGCTTAGCGCAAACCATCATCCGCGTAGCAAGAGCATGCGCAACGAATGTGCTGATACCAGAGGAAATAGGTTGTTGTGCTTTTGCAGGTGACAAAGGATTTACAGATCCCGAGCTCAACGAGTGGGCATTACGAAAACTGAAACCCCAAATTCAAAAAGCGGGTGCCACCATGGGCGTGAGCAATTCACGTACCTGCGAGATTGGCCTCACTACCCATTCTGGCATAGAATACCACAGCATCGCACATTTGGTAAATATAACAAGCAAAAGGAAATAGAGTTAAGTGTTTAGAGAATGAAGAATTTGGAGATTGAGCGAAAGTTTTTGGTAGTAAGCGAAGATTATAAGCATTTGGCCATCGACCACTATACCATCGTTCAGGGTTATCTTTGCAAAGAGCCCGAACGCACTATTAGGGTGCGCATAAAAACGCCCATGAATGGCATCGCAAAGGCTTTTCTCACTATCAAATCCAAGCCTAATGAAGTAGGATTTTCCCGCTTCGAATGGGAGCGTGAGATTGATGTAACAGATGCTAAGCAACTTATTGCCATGTGCCTTCCAGGTGTGATAGAGAAAACCCGTTGGCTCATTCCTGCTACGCAACCACAAGCCGCTTCGTCAGCTCTGACATGGGAAGTGGATGAGTTTCACGGCCGATTAGCAGGGACGATAATAGCAGAATTGGAATTGGAAAACGAACAACAGCCATTCTGCAAGCCATCCTTCGTGGGTGAAGAAGTGACAGGCGATCCACGCTATTACAACGCAAACATGTAGTTTTTTATCAATTAACACATACAACAGACCACCTAACATACAAAAAGACCGCCTGAGAGGCGGTCTTTTTGTATTCAACGTGCAGATATTACTCTGCTACTTGCTCTGCGCATTCTACTTTTGCGCAGCAGCTATCTGCTTTCTCGCAAGGGGTAGCGCAAGCTGCCTTAGCAGCGCAACTATCAGCCTCGCAACATGTCTTCTCTACACACTCAGTTTTTGGGCAGCAGTCTTTTGTGCACTCGCCCTTCTCTGCTTTTTTGCAGCAACCCATAGCGCAAAGAGCTACAGCTGCAATCAACAAAACCTTTTTCATAACACTTAAAAATTTTAAAAAATTAAAGTTGTACGTTTACCTATTTTTGACATATGAATCAAAAACGCTGCAAAAGTAACATAAATTTTGCATATACGCAAAAAAAATTGTAACTTTGCAGCAAAATTGTTGATTTTTTCTATCATATGGCTAAAAATAACTTCTGGAAAGACACCAAATTGGGTTTTATACTCACCAATCTGTTAGTGGCAATAGCAGTAGTAGCAGTAGCAATCATTGTATTGCTGGTTTGCTTGCGTAATTACACCGAGCACAACATTGAGATTGATGTCCCTAATATTACCGAGCTCTATTTGGAAGAGGCAAAGATCACGTTGGAGGCTCATGGATTGTACCTTGAGGTAATCGACTCTACCTACTCTAAGAAAGCGCCTTTGGGTACTATCGTAGAGCAGAATCCTGAAGCTGGTTCTAAGGTAAAGCACGGACGTACTATCTACGCTATTCAGAATGCTCGGTTCCGTCGTCCCGTGATTTTGCCAGAACTCCGCGATGTCAGTCTGCGCCAAGCACAAACCACACTATCTACATTAGGATTGCAGGTTGATAGCATCGAATACGAACCATCTACCTATCGCGATATTGTATTGGATATTCGTATCGATGGTATTGCCGTCTTGGCGGGCACTCGCCTCACTGAAGACACACCGCTGACTTTGGTGGTAGGACAAGGCAAAGGCACTGAAGAGATAACAATTCCTTCCATCGTAGGTAAGTCTCTGAGCGAAGCACGCTCGTGGCTATTGTCGCATCGCCTCACATTGGGCGTTGTTGAATACGATGTACCACCTACAGAAGAGAATGTTCAGTCCTATATCGTATACTCGCAATCCCCTGCCAGTGGCACAGTAATTGTAGAAGGCAGCAGTGTGAACGTCAAACTATCGCTAGATATTGAGAAGATTGTCACAGCCGATAACGAACAAGATGAGGAGGAATTCTTCTAATTGACAATTCATTTGTGATGGAGAATTTATATACAGACTTAGATATAGAGCAACAAGAAGTGTGGGAGCGCTGGCGATGCGAGGTGGACAAAGGTCAGACGCCACAACGCATTGATAAGTACTTAGCAGAGCACATGACAGGTACTTCGCGCAATCGTATCCAAAATGCAGCAGATGCGGGCAATATATGGGTGAATGGCAAACCTGTTAGTAGCAACTACAAGGTCAAAACCTTCGACATCATCCAAGTGCTGCTTGACCACGAGCCACACGACTACACCATCCACCCTGAAGATATTCCATTAGAGGTTATCTACGAAGACGATGATGTGCTGGTCATCAACAAACCCGCAGGTATGGTGGTGCATCCTGGACACGGCAACTACGAACATACCCTGCTCAACGCACTGGCATACTATTTCCGCGACAAGTTAGACATCAACGACCCCAATATCGGACTCGTTCATCGCATCGATAAAGACACCAGCGGACTACTGCTCATTGCCAAGACACCCGAAGCCAAAACACACCTCGGCAAGCAGTTCTTCGACCACACCACCGAACGCACCTACAACGCCCTCGTTTGGGGAACATTCACCGAGGAGAGTGGTACGATAGAAGGAGCACTCGCACGCGACAACCGTGATAGAACGATATACCGTATATGGGATTTAGAGGAGAATCCAAACGCCAAAGAGGCCATTACCCATTGGCGCGTACTAGAGCGTTTTCCGTATGTAACACTGGTGGAATGTCGATTAGAAACAGGACGCACGCACCAGATACGTGTACACATGAAGAGTATTGGACACCCCTTGTTTGCCGATGAGAAGTATGGTGGCATGGAGGTGCTGAAGGGTTTGCCAACGCAGAAATACAAGCACTACATACACAACTGCTTTGCCCTCTGTCCACGACAAGTGTTGCATGCCAAGACATTGGGCTTTACCCACCCCCGAACGGGAGAAAGAATGCACTTTGATAGCCCTTGGGCTGAAGATATGTTAAACCTAATAAACAAATGGAGAAACTATGAACCGAATACTTTGGGCGGACGATGAGATTCATCTGCTGAAGCCCTACATTATTTATCTGCAAGAGAAGGGATACGAAGTAACCCCAGTGAACAACGGACAAGATGCTATTGATGCTTGTCGCGAACAGCAATTCGATATTGTTTTCTTGGATGAGAACATGCCTGGTCTGTCGGGTTTAGAGGCATTGCAAGAGATTAAAACGCTCTGCCCCACCCTGCCAGTAGTGATGATTACCAAATCCGAAGAAGAGCATATCATGGAGCAAGCCATTGGACAAAAGATTGCCGATTATCTCATCAAGCCCGTCAATCCGAGCCAGATCCTGCTGTGCCTCAAGAAGCATATCCACCAACGCGAGATTGTGGAGGAACACACCAACACCACCTATCGCCAAGAGTTCTCCGACATCACCTATATGATTGATACCGCCAACACCATCGAAGAGTGGATGGCGATTGAGCGCACCCTTACACGTTGGGAATTGGAGTTGGAGAATGTGGATTCCGCTATGCACGAGATGCTCCATATGCAACGCGAACAGGCTAACAAGGCGTTTGCCAAGTTCATCGCCAAGAACTACGAAGGTTGGTGGACTAACCCTGCCACCCGCCCAACCATGTCGCAAGACGTGATGAAGAAGTTTGTCTTCCCACTGGTGGACAATGGCGAAAAGGTGTTCTTCGTGGTGATTGATAACTTTCGCTACGACCAATGGAAAGCCATCCAACCCTTTCTATCTGAGTGGTTTACCGTCAAGGAAGAACAGATGTACACCTCGCTCCTTCCTACCGCCACACAGTACGCGCGTAATGCTATTTTCGCGGGACTCAGTCCGTTGCAGATACAAGAGATGTACCCCCATCTGTGGATTGATGAGGACGAGGAGGAAAGCAAGAACAACAATGAGAAAGACCTCATCCAGACCCAACTCGACCGCTTCCGCAAACGCTACAGCTATAGCTATTTCAAGGTGAACGAGAGCGACTTCTGCGAGCGTATCACCAAGCAGTTCAAGGGATTGCAGACACCTCTGAATGTGGTGGTACTCAATTTCATAGATATGCTATCCCACTCCCGCACCGAGAGCAAGATGATGCGCGAGCTCGCCAATGATGAGGCAGCCTACCGCAGTCTCACACTCAGTTGGCTGCGCCATTCGCCTACTGCGGAGATGTTCCGCCGTATCGCTGCGTTGGGCTACAAAGTAGTGCTAACCACCGACCATGGCACGACGCGCGTGACCAACGCCGTGCAGATTATTGGCGATAAGAACACCAACACCAACCTGCGCTACAAAGTGGGCAAAGCACTTAACTGCCAGTCCAAGAACTGCTTTGAGATTACCCGCCCCAAGCAAGTAGGATTGCCTTGCCCCAATGTCAGCAGCAGCTATGTGTTCTGCACCAGCGATGATTTCTTTGCGTACCCTAACAATTTCAACCACTACGCACAGTTCTATCGCGACACCTTCCAGCACGGAGGAATATCCTTGGAGGAGATGCTCGTGCCAATCGTAACGCTTGAACCCAAATAAACGCTATGTTTCGAACTATCCGACGTATTTTCTGGTGTTTGGTGGTGTGCACGCTGTTGTGGGCTGCGTGGTCATTGTTTTCGCATCAGTTGCCGTGGGAGTCTTCGCCTAAGCATAGCCACGAGCTGAGTGTGGTTACCTACAACACTCGTGGAATGATGGTCGGCGAGAATCTGCAAGCCAAGTACGCTATGCTCAATCATATCAATCGTATGGATGCGGATATTGTCTGTTTGCAAGAGGTATTGGTGTACAAATCGGGCAATCGTCTCACATTGCCTGCACTGCGTGAAGCGATGCGGCAGTACCCATACACCTACTATGATTTCAAGAAGTACAACCGCTATCGCCAGTTTGGCAATGTCGTTTTTTCCCGCTATCCGCTTATCAACAAGCAGACTATCCGCTACGAATCGAACTCCAACATCAGTAGCCAATGCGATGTAGTGGTTGGCAACGATACGCTTCGTTTGATGGTCAACCATCTGGAGAGTTTTGGTTTGGTGAGCCAAGACTTTGATTTAGACTCGCTCTCCTCGGGCCATTTCACCGAAACTTCGCTTGTTCGCAAACTCACGCATACTAGCGAGTTGCGACGCAAACAGGTCATACAGGTGCGCAAGGCCATCCACCATTCGCCATATCCAGTGATTGCATTAGGCGATTTCAATGCCTTGCCAATCTCGTTGGTCTATTGGACTATGAATTTGGGCATGCGTGATTGCTTTGCAGAGAGCAGTGTTGGTCGTTATGGAGCCACTTATAGGCGTCGAGGCATTGGTATTCGCATCGATTATATATTCACTTCGCGCCAGTTGCGCCCTTTGAATTGCCGTGTGGATCACGCCACCTATTCCGACCACTACCCTCTGACCGCCACTATCGGATGGTGATAACACAATCTTGTATAGCCCCAAAAGGCGTTTTCTTAAGATTTCCTTTCCCTGTCCTTTCCCTGTCTTTACGCTGTTAAAAACCAAGGACGAACCAAGGATGAACCAAGGACGAACCAAGGAACTCCCAAACTCAAAAAGTGCATTTTATTAAGATTGACTAAAATATCTAAACGCTAAATAGCAGCACCAAGGGCACGTTCACTAAACTGAAAATAGTGAAAAAAATCGCTCTATTCTTGCTCATATCAAAAATTTATTGTACCTTTGCACCGCATTCAGTCAAGGGAAGCAGGTGCAATTCCTGCACAGTCCCGCTGCTGTGATTCGCAATCATATTGCTAACTCTATATGTCACTGGCGTTTACGCTGGGAAGGCAAGCAATAATGAGCGATAAGTCAGAAGACCTGCTGCGTGCCGCCAACGAGGAGTTGGCGAAGTTGAACGCTCTCGGGGAATCGAGCCAACGACATGACGCAATGGTTTTCAATAGTATCTATGGTACGCATGTACGCGTATAGGCGGTTGACAGATTGGTCAAGTGCCCGTTTGTTGTGTCCGATGGTTAGTTGCTCTTTTCTTCGTGGCTTATATTGCCGCACTGCAGCCGACCATCATCCTGCCATGTTGCTCTATTGAGCAGATGGTCGGCTACATTGTGGTTAATGTTAGCACCTGTTAAACAACAGAATATTAACCATTTTAAACAACAAACAACATGAAGAAATCATTCTTTCTTTCGGCTTTATGCCTGATGAATGTAGCCCTCATGGCGGAGGACTACGAGTTGCGAACCCTGACTTTCGAGGATGCGGATGCTCAGTTTGCGCCTTACACCCTCGACTATGCCAACCGCACCATCGCCACATGGTCTGACCTCGTGGACGATGCGCAGTACAACGGCACACTCACCTACACCACTGGAGGCGTTTACACTTGGTGCGACGAGGGCAACACACTCTTAACCCACCGTTTCACAGCACCTTATTGGGGAGGCGGGCATGCCATATCTAACTTCACCATCCCTGGCTACAGCAATGACCACCTGCCTGCCAATACCGCGTGGTACGAACTCCAGTTCGCTACACTCCACGGTGGCAACAATGGCTCGAAAAATTTCTGCGTACACAACGGACATGTGGATGACTACAATTCGGCTTACACCACCTACCAAACCATTGCCTTCGCTGATGGCAAAGCGCGTGTGATTGACCACATGTATGTCACCAATATCTGCTACACCCTCAATTCGCTGGTGCATGGAGATGGCTTCAATCCTCCTGCTACCGACACCACTACTTTCCACATCGTAGCCATCGGTCAAGATGCCAATGGCAATGAGATTAGTCGCACATCGTTTGCTCTCTATTTGGGAAAAGATAGCGTAGTTACCACTTGGCAGAAATGGGATTTGTCTGTATTGGGCGAAGTAGTGTCAATTGGTTTTAATCTTGTTGGCTCGGCTGATTTGTATGGTGATTGGGGATTGAACGCACCCGCCTACTTCGCTTATGATGATGTAGCCGTCCGCTTTGATAAGAACGAAACTGCTTTGCCTAATCTCTCCACCCTTCAGGGAGAAGCCGGAGGGGGGCTTAATAGCCAAAAAGTCCTTCATAATTCTCAACTCCTCATCCTCCGCGATGGCAAGACCTACAACATGATGGGACAAGAACTATAACCCACTGCTACACGATACTAAGCAATATTATACTTCATAATCCTATCCTATCACGAGACTGCCAACCAGCAGTCTCGTGTTGTATTCATGCCCCCGCCTCTTAACTTCAAATATTAGCGCAGCATTTCCCAAACTGGAAATAGCGAAAAAAGTCGCTCTTTTCTTGCTCAATTCAAAATATTTCACTACCTTTGCGGTCGTAATCAGTTTTCGGACAGATTTGATTTAACCCGTGAATAAAAATGACAACTCCTCATTTTGTAAAAAGAGAAAATATGATAGCCGATACCGAGTATATCCAATGGTTGTCGGACGTGAAGAAACGCTTTCGCCAGAGCCAAGGGCGTGCTCTCGTAAAAGTAAATGCAGAGATGCTTGAATTTTATTGGAGTATCGGTCGTGACCTAGTTATGCTCAAAGCAGAGGCCCGCTGGGGAGATGGCGTTGTCAAACAATTCGCATTTGATATGCGAGAAGCTTTTCCTAATGCAACAGGTTTTTCGGATACCAATGTGAAGTACATGAAACGTTGGTACTCATTTTATAATGAACTACTTATAAAAAGTCAACGACCCGTTGACATTTTTACGAATGAAGAACAACCTGACGCTTTAGAAAAAGGTCAACGACCCGTTGGCTTTTTATCAATGCCTGAAATATTTCAAAATGTTCCATGGGGACATCATATTGATATTATTTGTCGTTCTACCACTTTAGACGAAGCTCTGTTCTATGCTAAACAAGTAGCCGATTTCGGGTGGTCAAGACCACTGCTTAATGCTAAGATTGATTCGCAACTCTTTCAAGCACAAGGGGCTATCTGCTCGAATTTTGAATCCACATTACCTGCGGAGCAAAGTCAAGTGACACAACAGTTATTCAAAGATCCTTATCATTTTGAGTTCTTAACGCTCAAAGAGAATTACGACGAGAAGGATTTGGAAGATGCACTCGTTACGAACATCACGCATTTCTTGTTGGAATTAGGACAAGGATTTGCTTTTGTTGGAAGGCAAATGGAACTATCCATTGATGATGAAACAACTTTCTTCCCTGACTTGATATTTTACCACATACCGCAAAAGCGTTATGTAATCATCGAACTGAAAGCAGTGAAGTTTATGCCCGAGTTTGCAGGTAAACTCAATTTCTATGTCACTGCAGCGGATAAATTGTTACGTGGTGAAGGGGATAATCCCACAGTAGGTTTGCTGATATGCAAAACCGCCAAGAGTACTATAGTAGAGTGGTCTTTGCAAGACATTAACAAACCTCTTGGCGTGGCTACCTATCAGTTGGAAGAAGTAGTAGAGCGAACAGTAAAAGAATTGGAACAACATACTAAAAATAACTAACCCCATAAATTACTTATCACTCATAGTTCATAACTAACTTGCAACGATACCGTTGCCCTACATATTTAATATAGCGTTATAAGACCCCTGCCATTTATGCTATTTTTGCATAAATGGCATTTTTATTTGCACTACTCTTGCTCAATTCAAAAAAATATAGTAACTTTGCGGTCGCAAACCCAAGAAAGGTTTGCAGACATAAATAAAAAGCGTTTATTAGCGCTTGTTTTGGTCAATAGAAAACTGGAAACTTTCTAACCTATCCAAAGCAAGAAGGCAGTAAACGCCCTTTGGGATATGACTATCCCGCCTGCAGAGCATCCTTCGGGATGGCTCTGTTTGGTGGCATTTCATATTCAGGCGTGGGCGTTCGTTGCTTATTCTTATAGGAAAGGTTTTCCAGTACCTCTATTGAGAGAATAAGCAAAGGTAAGGTTCCACGCTTTTTGTATGCCTTTATAATTGGATACAAAAACTAAATGGATATGAGACAAACTATTCTTCTAACTATTTCTTTGATGCTAACTATTGCATCGTATGCACAAATCATCTTTGAAAATGAAGATCAAAGATGGCAACTTACAGGAGTCGCATCAAACGATGATTTTACTGCAATTTTCTGTGACATAACTATTCTAAATAACAAAGCAGGATGTTTTGAAGTACACGATTTTGACAAAAATGCAAGCATTTATATTTCAGGCAGTTTTGGGAAGGCAAGATTAGTGGAATCAATATATGAAGGATACTACGAACCATGGCATCGTTACACGAATATTACTAACTGGAATTATTACAATCGAGGCAATCAATACAAAATTGCACATGCTACCTTTTATTTTCCCCGTATTCCAGCTGGTATAACTTCGTTCACGCTACATTTCTATGGTGGTATAGGGCATCCTGAATATAAGCGTAGGAGTTATGTTTGTCCTGCCTTTACTGCAAACATTTCTGCGCCTAACAATAAGAACACCACTCCACAGACACATTGGACTGAAAACGAGTTGCGTGATACATGGGAGAATAAAATAGGTGCGCCAATAGAAGGAATTTACAACTTTGTTGCAACATCAAATACTAAATATTGGGGTGATACACGTCATAGATTAGCCATTATAAAAGAAAGACAAATTTATAAAATCATCTATCTTAGTGGCTCAAATGAAAACATTTGGGAAGAAGGAGAATTAAAGGGTACGTTCACAGCGACCACTACCCCAGGCCTTTATAAGGTTAATACTTGGTATCTAGAAAACAAAACACCAACCAAAGCAGATTTTTATTTGGAATATGGCAATCGTAAAATCACACTCTACGATGCCAAGAACTATGTTGAAACCATTTTCATGAAACTATATCCCGAGTACGACATAGATGAATCAACTGCGCAAACAACCAACACAACCATTGAAGAAGATAAGCCCAAGGGAAATGGTAGCGGTTTCTTTGTTAGTTCAAATGTCATTGCAACGAACAATCATGTTGTACAAGACGCCAAACGTATAGAGGTAGTTATTCAAACGCCTCAAAAAGTAAGTAGTTATGACGCAAAAGTGCTCTGCGTAGACAAAGTAAATGATTTAGCTTTAGTGACTATTGAAGATACTTCTTTCCAAAAGTTGGATTCACTTCCTTATAATATTCAATACCGCAGTTCTGATGTTGGAACATCTGTATTTACTATGGGCTATCCTATGGCGCAAGCAATGGGAACGGAGATTAAAATCACAGATGGTCTCATTAGTTCAAAGACTGGATACGAGGGATCTATTACAATGTATCAAATCTCAGCACCAATCCAACCTGGTAATAGCGGAGGTCCTATGTTTGATAAGAATGGACGCCTCGTCGGAATAACATCAGCGGGAATCCCAGGCGCAGATAATGTTGGTTATGCAATCAAAAGTAGTTATTTGCATCAATTAATAGACGCCGCCCCAATACAGATTCAAGATATCACTAAAGAACCTAATAAACAGGAGTTCGTAGAGATGATAAAAACATTATCACCTTATGTCGTGATGATATTAATCTATTAACAAGATATTTCCAGAATTGGAACAATGTAATTCAATTTTTAACTTAAAATTTTTACTACAATGAAAAAAGTTTTTTTAGCTGTGGCAATGACCACGTTGCTATTGTGCAACACGAACGCACAAAATTCAGAAATTGAGGCTGCCATGCAGGAAACAAAAGCAGAACAGTTCCTAAAGGAACATAGTTTTGTAAGAGAAGATCAAATTACATCCTATGTTGGTAAAGGTGTAGAAATTTATGCTAAGATTTTTACTGATTTGACCAGTGGAAAACGAATTGCTGCTCTTGAATTTTATACACAAAATCAAGTAGCTGCAGGAACAGCCATGAATATAGCAGCAAGTTTAGCATCAGATGGTAAGAGTGCACAAGTAGTATCGGAAGAAGATATGGCAGCAAAGCCTTTGGGTTATCTTGATATGGACAATGTGCAAGATCTTATTACCGCTTTAGAAAATATTGTATTAACTGCGAATAATGCTTCTAAAAAAGATGTTTTTTCTATCAGCTATACCGCTCCTGGCGGAATTGATGTATATTTTTCTCAAGGCATCAAAGATATGTGGGGCATTAAAGGTGATGCTTCTGTCATCTTTAGAAAAAAATGGTATGGTATCAATGAATTTGGTGTTCGCAGCGTGCAATACACTCGAACTAAAGGTATTAAAATTGAAAATATAGCAAAACTTATTCCTATCATCAAAGATGCTAAAATGATAGCAGAAAAAGAATTAAATGCTTCATATACTTCTCAAATGCAAGTAGCTCAATTTAAACCTATTCAGCAAATATATACATCTGTCAGTGAATCCGAAAATAATATTAATGAAAGTGAAGCAGCATCCCAACAAGAGATAGAAAAAGCCAAGAAAGCCAAACCAGCAAAGCCTCAAGGACTCACAGATGCTTATAAAAAAGAAGTTACAACTCATATGGTTCAAATACAACAACAATATGCAGCACTTAAATTAACGCAAAAACCTACCTTTATGGCTTACAAGAAGGTTGTTAGCCAACTGATGATGTCAAGAGTATTAGAGGATTGGAAAGCATTAGATGCCATTAGTGCATTAATGGAGAATCTCCTAAAAGCGGATTGCACTATTGACAAAACAACCCTTGAAAAACAATTAGCTGAAAAAGCAACACCAACAGAAATGATTGAAGTTTTCAAAACTTTCCTGTAATATTATTATAGTTTGGCTAAAATAACTAAACATTCTCACCCTGCAAGTCACCAGATTTGCGGGGTGAGTTATTATATTATTATTCTTCTTACTCGTATTTAGGCACTCCTTTAGTAAGGGTTCGGTATCCCTTTGGGACATGAGAAATAGGAAATGTAGAAAGTGAAAACGGGAAACTAACCTTTCGCCGAACCGCCACCCATGAACATTTAAGTGGTAAGCGAGTGGTAACCGAGTGGTAAGCGAAGATCTCGCATGCCAAGATTTCGCCCACAGATAGGGCAATAATTAGCCACAGATGTGCAACAGTGGTCGCGAAATGGTCGCGTAGCCCGCAGCAAACTTGTGGTACTTTCAGCACACGAAAACTTTTTTGAAGAAAATCGAACAAAAGATAGGCAAACCTATAGCGACTCGTGGTAGTGATAATCGCGGTAGTTTTGGTCCTTATCACGATTGATACGAGGATGGCGAGGAGGGAACCTATCGTCCCACTTATCGCGCAACCAACGCTTTACCCCCTCCCACCAGCGACGCAACGAGCCGTCACGCCATGGAGTGGAATCAAAACCGTCATACCCACGATAACGCCACCATAGTATCAGCAACCAACCAAAAATCATACCACCCAAGTGAGCAAAGTGAGCCACATTATCGCCTGCAGATGGCGCTAAGCCAGTGAACAACTCAACCAAAGCATAGATAATCACCAGCGTGCGTGCGCGAATAGGAATAGGTATGAACATGATAAACATTCGAACATCGGGGAACAACCATCCAAATGCCAACAAGATGCCAAACACAGCACCACTAGCACCTATAGTTACCACCCTATTGGCCAATGCAGAAGCCAACATCGGATCTACACTATTCAATACTGGCTGCAACTGCAACGCCCATACAACCTCCTGCACCACACCTGCACCTATTCCCGTCACTAAATAATATATCAAAAAGCGTTTGCCGCCCCAACGTTCCTCCAACGCTGGAGCAAACATCATCACCGCAAACATATTAAAGAATATATGCGAAAAATTGGCATGCATAAACATATACGTCAAGGGCTGCCAGAAATGAAAATCAGCAGCGGCTATATAGTGCAAACCAAAAATACGAGAAAAGCTAACGCCATACCGTTCAAATACGTAATCCGCAAAAAAACAAATCACATTGATGATAAGTAGGTTCTTTGTAATGGGGGGTAAATTTCTAAACATTTCTATTCATTAATTAATTCGTTGCAAAAGTAGTAAAAAAACACGAAAAACCAAACAAAAACCGTGCTACGAGGCAGAAAAATATAAAAAATGGCAGAAAAATGACATTTTTTCTGTCAAAATGTTTGCAGAATTGGAAAAATGTAGTAACTTTGCATGCAAATCGTCGGTTCGTCGATGAGAGAAACTTAAGTTTAATTAATTAAATCATTAATGATTATGAATAAAGCAGATTTGGTAGCTGCAATTGCAGCTGAGGCTGGTTTGACAAAAGTACAAGCACAAGGTGCTCTTGAGGCAACTGTAAATGCAATCGCTGGTGCTCTTCAAAAAGGTGAGAGCGTTCAATTGGTAGGTTTCGGTACTTTCTCTGTAGTTGAGAAAGCTGCTCGCCAAGGCGTTAACCCTGCAACTGGTGCTAAGATTGAAATCCCTGCTAAGAAAGTAGCAAAATTCAAAGCTGGTAAAGGTTTGGCACTCTAATTGGTGCGTACCCATACAACGAGTTGCTCTTTGGGGCAACTCGTTTTTGTGTAAAACAGACCTATACACCCCCTATCAAGATCCTTTAAACGTTTAAAACTATTAAAACTATGTTGAACATCATCCTCTGTGGTGCCCCAGGTAGTGGCAAAGGAACCCAATCCGACCTTATCGTTAAGAAATACGGACTTCAGCATCTTTCTACAGGCGATGCGCTGCGCGCCGAAATCAAGTCTGGAAGCGAACTCGGAAAGGAAATTGGCGAATTGATAGCAGGAGGCAACCTCGTACCTGACCACAAAATGATTCACCTTATCGAGCGCTATCTCGACAACTTACCTGCCGACTGCAAAGGAGTCATCTTCGATGGCTTTCCTCGTACCGTGGCTCAAGCAGAAGCACTCGAACTGCTGCTCGACCGTCGCCATATGAAGGCAGTTCTTCTCGACCTCTTCGTAGAAGAAGACGAAGTCATCAAACGACTCCTCAATCGTGGCAAAACTAGCGGTCGCGCCGATGACAACTACGTCACCATCAAAAAACGTCTCCAAGTATATCAAACAGAGACCAAACCTGTTTGTACCTATTATCTCCATCGCCACAACTATTTTGCTATCAATGGCAACTACTCGATGGAAGATACCTTCTGCCAAATTGACAACATCTTGAAACTTGCTAGTAAGTAACATACTCTCTTGATATAAACTCTCAACACGAAACGAATATGGCTTCATCCTCGTTTATCGATTATGTAAAAATCTACTGCCGCTCTGGTAAGGGGGGTGCTGGCAGTATGCACTTCCACCGCGCGAAATATGTGCCCAAAGGAGGTCCTGATGGTGGTGATGGTGGACGAGGAGGACATATCATTCTCCGCGGTAATCGCAACCTCTGGACATTGCTTCACCTCAAATACCAAAAGCATATCTTTGCTACCGATGGCGGTAGCGGAGGAGCTTCACGCTCTTTTGGAAAAGATGGCGAGGATAAAATCATTGAAGTACCTTGTGGCACAGTTGTTTACAACGGAGATACGGGTGAGTTTATGTGCGAGGTAAAAGAGCACCAAGAGGAGATTATTCTCTTCCGCGGAGGAAAAGGCGGACTAGGCAACTGGCATTTCCGCACAGCCACCAACCAAGCACCGCGCTATGCACAACCAGGCGAACCATGCATGGAAGCCAATGTGATATTGCAACTCAAGGTGCTGGCGGACGTAGGTTTAGTAGGATTTCCTAATGCAGGAAAATCCACACTACTATCGGTGGTTAGCGCGGCTAAGCCCGAGATTGCTGACTATCCGTTCACCACACTAACGCCGCAATTGGGCATCGTTTCCTATCGCGACAACCAGTCGTTCTGCATGGCAGATATCCCAGGTATCATCGAGGGAGCTGCCGAAGGAAAGGGATTAGGACTTCGTTTCTTGCGCCATATCGAACGCAATGCTGTATTGCTATTCATGGTGCCTGTAATCACCGAAGATATACAACGGGAATACGAGATTCTCCTTGCTGAGTTAGAGAAATACAACCCACAATTGCTCACCAAAGCACGCATACTAGCCATCTCCAAATGCGATATTGCTGACCCCGAGATAGATCTAGAGCAACTCACCAAACAACTTGCCGAGGAATTGGAGATTCCTGTTATCACTTTCTCCTCCGCAAGTGGTATGGGTATTACCGAACTCAAAGATATGCTCTGGGAAGAACTCAACAAAGAGCAAAATCAAGTCATTGATATCTCGCATGCTCCGATTGAAGTCAAAGTCATTGAGCGTGATGACGATGATGATATGGACGACGATGACGAGCCACACACCATCTACCTCAACGAAGTAGAAGAGGAGTGGGATCTTGACAAATATCGAGGAATAGGTTGGGACACTCAAGAGTAGCAAAATTTTGAATGATAAATTAGGTATTAATGGTCTGCAGTTTTGAATTCGAAATTCACATATGATCAGTTTATCGCTTGGCGCGAGCAGCATATCCCACAAAAGAACTTAGTATTGATTCTCAGTTTCTTTGTGGGAGCGTTGTCCTCATGCGCAGCACAAGTGCTCAAACTAATGATTCATGGCATTCAGCATCTGGTAGAGCACTACCTCATCGAGCAACACCATTGGTGGTATCTTATCACTCCAATGATAGGTATCACACTGGCGGGACTATTCGTCAAATACGTAGTTAAAGACGACATCTCGCATGGTATTACCAAAATTCTCTATGCCATCTCACAACGTAAATCCATTATCAAGCTGCACAATACATGGTCTTCCCTCGTTGGCTCTGCACTCACCATCGGATTCGGTGGCTCTGTAGGAGCTGAGGCACCTATCGTATTGACAGGTTCGGCTATCGGTAGCAATCTGGCCAAGCTTTTCCGCCTCGACCAAAAAACCATGATGCTCATGATTGGTTGCGGTGCCGCAGGTGCGGTAGGTGGTATCTTCCAAGCACCTATTGCGGGCCTAGTCTTCACCCTTGAGGTACTGATGATGGACCTAACAATGACCTCCGTCGCACCATTGCTTATCTCCTCTGTCACCGCTACTGCCATATCATTCGTAGCCAACGGACAAGAGGCCATGTTCCCACTCACCAATAGCGAACCATTCTTCGTAGAGCGATTGCCATGGTACCTCATTCTGGGTGTGATGTGTGGATTAGTCTCCTTGTATTTCACACGAGGAATGAACCGATTAGAGCAACTCTTCAAACGCCATGTGCAGAATACGTGGGCGAAATTCCTAGTCGGAGGAGCTGTACTTGGATTATTGCTATTCCTCTTCCCACCACTCTATGGCGAAGGATACGATGTCATCAAACAGCTGATCAATGGTGATTCTGTGTCTGCCATTACCAATAGTCCTTTCGAACAGTTAGGCACCAGCTCATGGGTACTGATTGGCTATTTCGTAGCCATTCTACTGCTGAAGATTTTCGCATCAGTAGCCACCAATGGCGGTGGAGGAGTAGGAGGTATTTTCGCGCCTTCACTATTTATGGGAGCTATTATTGGATTTATTTGCGCCCGCCTGATGAATATCATCGGCATAGGCGTACCAGAATCCAATTTTGCATTGGCTGGCATGTCAGGACTGATGGCAGGCGTAATGCATGCGCCATTGACTGGCATTTTCCTCATAGCCGAGCTCACTGGTGGCTACCACCTCTTTATGCCACTAATGACCGTAGCGGTAACATCATTCCTCACCATCAAGATTTTCGAACCTCATAGCTTGTATGCTATGCGTTTGGCACAAAAAGGCGAACTGCTTACCCACAACAAAGACCGCTCTGTGCTCACACTCATGAAGATGGAGAACGTGCTGGAAACCGACCTAATGACCCTGCATCCAGACATGAGTTTGGGCGAATTGGTAAAGGTGATTGCGCAAAGCAAACGCAATATCTTCCCCGTAGTAGATACTGATGGCAGATTACTAGGAATACTATTGCTAGACGAGGTGCGCAACATCATGTTCCAACCGCGACTATACAAACGCTTCACCGTCAAACAACTCATGAACTCGCCACAAGCCATATTGATGGACAATATGTCCATGGGCAAGGTGATGGAGATTTTCGAGGATACTGGTGCTTGGAACCTACCCGTAGTGGATGACCACAAACGCTATCTAGGTTTCGTTAGCAAGTCTAAAATCTTCAACTCCTATCGACACGTATTAGTACATTTCTCCGAAGAATAGAATCACATATGCGAAAAATCATTTGTATCATATTGGCGATTGCATTCACCAGCACTTGGGCAGACGCTGCTACCATAGTTCATATAGAAGATCCAGATACATGGTCATATACGCAACTCAAGCAATATGTGGGACAAACTATCCAGTTTGCTACCCCTTTTTATGTAACCAACAACTACAACACATCATCACTGACCATATCGCCAAGACGTATCTTTACCCCTACCAACCAAGCACTACCACTATCACAAGAGTACAATACACTATATTCCAGAAATGGGCAAGGCACTATCACATTGACCAACGTAAGCGGATATCATCGCATCAACGAGCGATTGCACAACCTCACAGTGAAAGTGAATAGCACAAATAGCGTCAGTCTGGTATCCTGCCAATATGTAGGCAACACACGAACAGATCTGGAAAATGGATACGACACCGAAGCCGTAAACATGCGTGGCGATGCTTCTATCATAGTATGTTGTATGAATCTGGAGTATTATCTCGTAGAAAATCTTGGCGGAGATATGGGAGCGAGCAACTATTCCGAACATCAGAAGCAACGCGCCAAAGTGAGCACAGCATTAGCCACAATCAATGCCGATTTATATGGCCTAGTGGAGATAGAGCAAGGGCAAAGTGCTTTGGCCGAGATAGCCGCTGACTTGACCAAAAACACGGGTAGAAAATTCTCCTATATCGACGATGGTGGCTCTGCCAGTGGCACATACACCAAGTCGGGATTCGTATATTGCAGCGATGTATTGAAACCCTACGGAAAATTGCGCGAAAACAATACGGGAGTTAAGCAACGCAAGAAGACACAGGCCTTCCAAGAAATCAGCACGGGCGAGAAGTTTCTCTTCTCGGTCAACCACTTCAAAGCCAAAAGTGGCAAAGGCAGTGGCGACAATGCCGACAAAGATGATGGACAAGGCACCTACAACGGTGACCGCAAACGCGAAGCACAATCGGTATTAGCCAACTACGATAAAGATCGAATCTACTTTAGCGACAATGATATCCTCGTAATGGGCGACCTCAATGCTTACGCCATGGAAGATCCTATTACTATCTTGCGCGAGGGCGGTATGATAGACTTGCATCGCGCTTTCCATGCCGATAGCAGTTACAGCTACGTATATAGAGGATACTTGGGTTATCTCGACCATGCACTATGCAACAGCACATTATATCCACAAGTAACGGGCATGGTGGCTTACCACATCAATTCGGATGAAAGCGACAAATATACCTACGACAAATCAAATGATCAAACCATGTTTCGCAGTAGCGACCATGACCCCATTATAGTAGGACTCAGACTGGATAGTACTCTAACCTATATTCCTGAAGTAGAAGTAGATTTTGTGCAATTATACTATTCAGAATCCATACCGCATATACGCAATGCAGAGGGAGGATACTATACCATATATCGGTTAGACGGACAAATTGTTTCTCAATCATCCATTGCCACCAATGAGCAACCCATCTTCGGTTTGCCACAAGGATTATATATCATCAATATCTATGGACAAGGTCAATGTCTGCAAACCAAAGTATTGATGCAATAAACCAATAAAAATGCTAGATCTATTCTCGCAAATAGAAAACCCAGAACGCGACGAAATCATATTGCTCCGTCGCCAATTGGAAGAGGCGAATTATCAATATTATGTATTGAATGCCCCTACCATGTTAGACTATGATTTTGATCAAAAACTCCGCAGACTGCAAGACCTTGAAGCACGTCACCCCGATATGTTCGACCCCAAATCTCCAACACAACACGTAGGATCAGATTTGCACGAAGAGAAAGCGGAAAAGGGACAGCAGAAAACGAAAAAAGGGTTTGAACAAGTAGCACACAGATATCCCATGCTGTCGCTATCAAATACCTATTCTCGCGAAGAGGTGGAAGAGTGGATGAGCAAACTACCTCAAGGAGCAGAAGTTGTATGCGAACTCAAATACGATGGCTTGAGCATATCACTATGGTACGAGCATGGCCAACTGACCAAAGCACTTACCCGAGGTGATGGCGTAAAAGGCGACAATGTACTACAAAACATACAAACAATAGCGCGTATTCCCAAGCTCATAGTGCAAGACAATATGCCTGAATATGTGGAAATGCGTGGCGAAGTGCTTTTGCCATGGCAAGCATTTGAACGGCTAAACAAAGAACGTGAGCAAGATGAAGAACCGCTATTTGCTAATCCACGCAATGCTGCATCAGGCACACTGAAGCTACAAGACTCTAGCGAAGTAGCCAGACGTGGGTTGGATATCTACCTATACTACATGTTGGGGGACAATCTGCCTGAGCAGACACATTATGACCGACTGCAAATAGCCAAGCAATGGGGATTCCCTATCAGCGATGCAGTCAAAGTATGCAAAACGGTGGAGGAAGTAATGGCGTATATCCATTATTGGGATATCGAGCGTAAGAACTTACCTGTGGCAACCGATGGTATTGTGCTGAAGGTAAACAACTTGGCACTGCAAGAGGAACTGGGTTATACCGCTAAATCGCCACGTTGGGCTATCGCCTATAAATTCCCAGCAGAAAAGCAATTGACTCGTCTGAATGCCATCACCTATCAAGTGGGACGAACAGGGGTAGTTACCCCAGTAGCCAATTTAGAGGCAATACAATTGTCTGGCACAACGGTACAACGTGCCACATTGCACAACGAAGATTTTATTCGCCAGTTGGATATTCGCGAAGGCGACATGGTATGGGTGGAAAAAGGCGGAGAAATCATACCTAAAATCATTGGCAAAGAAGACAACTCCACACTACCCAATCCTACCTCATACTACGCTTTCCCCTCTCACTGCCCTGAGTGCGGCACACAATTGGTACGTATAGATGGTGAAGCAGCATGGCGTTGCCCCAACGAAGCCACATGCCCGCCACAAATTAAAGGGAAAATAGAGCATTACGTTTCGCGCAAAGCTATGAACATAGAGGGACTCGGTAGCGAAACTATCGACCTACTCTATTCGCAAGGATTATTGCACAACATAGCCGATATATATGCACTTTCGCAGAGCGACATAGCCCAACAAGAACGCTTAGGAGAGAAATCCGCACAAAATATATTAGCAAGCATCGAGCAAAGCAAACAAATACCTTGGGCACGTGTGCTTTTTGCGTTAGGCATTCGCATGGTGGGAGAGACAACCGCCAAAAAGATTGCCCGTCGCTTCCCTAGTATCGACCAACTACAATGGGCAAGCATCGAGCAACTGACCGCTATAGAAGATGTAGGCGAACAGATTGCCAACAATATCATAGCTTATTTCAATGATATGCACAATCTAGAGATTATCTATCGCCTACGCCAAGCCAATGTGCAAATGGAGAGCACCGAGGAGGAGGCTACTCCACAATCCAACGTGCTACAAGGCAAGAGCATAGTCATCTCTGGTGTATTCGCTCACCACTCACGCGATGAATACAAAGCAATGATCGAAGCCCACGGAGGCAAGAACGTGGGGTCAGTGAGCAAAAAGACAAGTTTCATCCTAGCAGGCGACAATATGGGACCAGAGAAACGAAAAAAGGCACAAGACTTAGGCGTAGAAATACTAAATGAAGACGATTTCCTAGCATTGATACAAGCCCTATAATACAACTACGAATATGAAATTTCAACAAACGATATTTGATTTCTTTCACAAGCGACAACCCAAGCGCGAAGTGATAATGCATCGGTGGGAAGATGTGCGAAGCGTAGCCATCATTTCCGATAATAGTACCATCGACCATATTGTACATACTATCACCAAAGATGCACGCTCAGTGGACGTATTTCTACTACCCAACAAGAAAGATGTTTGTACGCTCACAGGACGCCCAAAATCGGCTATACGCGAGGCTCTGACAGCACGTCAGTACGACTTGCTCATCGACCTCACACAACAGCCATCCATCACGCTCCAATATATGGCCATGTACGTCCGCGCTGACTTTAAGACTGGACGACATATCTGCGATGGTATTCACGACATGACTATAGATACTCCCGCACAAAGCACACCCGATTACCTATTCGAACAAATAGTACGGTATATCAACATGTTTACTCAGAAATAGTCCACATGGAAAACAAGATTATATTAGCCATAGAATCCAGTTGTGACGACACTTCTGCCGCAGTGATTCGCGATGGAGTGCTACTGAGCAATGTGACCGCTTCGCAAGGCGTGCACGAAGAGTTTGGTGGCGTAGTACCAGAGTTGGCAAGTCGAGCACATCAGTTGAATATTATGCCCGTAGTGGATGCTGCACTGAAGCGCGCTGGAGTGGTGAGCAATGAGCTGAGCGCAATCGCATTCACTCGTGGCCCTGGCTTGTTAGGAAGTCTATTAGTAGGCGTCAGCTTTGCCAAAGGATTGGCTCTTGCACTGAATATCCCTCTGGTAGAGGTAAATCACCTGCAAGCGCACATATTAGCCCACTTCATCACTCCTACAGAAGGCAGAACTTCTCCAGCACCCACGTTCCCATTTCTCTGCTTGCTTGTCAGTGGAGGCAATAGTCAGATAGTGTTGGTCAAGTCGTACAATGAGATGGAAATCATAGGGCAAACAATAGACGACGCTGCAGGCGAGGCCTTTGATAAGTGTGCCAAAATTATGGGACTACCCTATCCTGGTGGCCCATGGATTGACCGCCTTGCCAAGGAAGGCAATGCCGAAGCATTTCAATTTGCCAAACCAAACATTGCAGGATACAACTATTCGTTCTCTGGATTAAAGACATCATTCCTCTATTTCCTCCGCGACCATCTGAAGGAAAACCCAAACTTTATCGAAGAAAACAAAGCAGACCTTTGCGCATCATTGCAAAAGACAATCATTGATATACTTATCAATAAGCTGAAACGTGCTGCCAAAGACCTCAAAATAAACGAAATCGCAGTGGCTGGCGGGGTAAGTGCCAATAGCGGACTTCGCGATGCATTGCAGGATTTAGGTCGCCGCCATCGTTGGAAAGTGCATATTCCGCCATTCTCCTATACCACCGATAATGCAGCTATGGTATGCCAAGCAGGATATTTTAAATACCTAGAGGGCGAGTTCTGCCCTATGGACGCAGCGCCTTATGCAAAAACTAAGATTTGACATATTAAAACCCTACACCGACATCATCCTATTTGTAGTGGCATTGTTGGCAGCGAACTATTTCTGGAAGTTCACCGTGTTGGGAGATGAAAGTGGCATACAAGTCACATGGTTTGGTATGGACATCACTCGTCCGTTTGATATTATGGCAACCCATATTGCCAATGCCGCATATTGGCTGATTCATCTCACACGCGATACCATATTCCTTTATCCCGACAATGTGCTATGGTTCACTTCTGATTCTAGTGTGCGCATCGTATGGAGTTGTACGGGACTCAAGCAATCCTTCATTTGGATTATCATCATGCTAGTCGCACGAGGACAATGGAAACACAAATTATGGTTTATTCCGTTAGGCCTCGTATGTGCCTATATATTCAATATACTGCGCATCACCCTGATTGCTATGGCCATTGAGCATCACCCCGAATGGTTTGATTTCTTGCATGAGTACCTTTTCAAGTACCTCTTCTACGGCATGCTCTTCTGCCTATGGCTCTGGTGGACACACCGAATAGCGAAATCTGCCTCTTAACACTTTAAGAACTCTTAAAACTTTTTAACCTATAAACACACACCATGGAATTACCTTTTGCTGAATCGTGGAAAATCAAGATGGTAGAACCCATCCGCAAATCCACCCGCGCAGAGCGCGAACAATGGCTGAAAGAAGCCAAGAACAACATCTTTATGCTCCGCAGCGAGCAAGTGTATATCGACCTTCTGACCGACTCGGGTACAGGCGCCATGTCTGACCGCCAATGGGCAGCACTGATGCTCGGCGATGAGAGTTATTCGGGCAGTAAGTCTTTCTTCGAACTCAAAGACACCATCACCCGCATCACTGGTTTCAACTATGTCATTCCTACTCACCAAGGTCGTGCAGCAGAGAATGTGCTCTTCTCTCACCTTGTACGTGAGGGACAAGTAATCCCTGGCAATGCGCACTTTGATACCACCAAAGGCCATATTGAGGCACGCCGTGCTCATGCGATTGACGTGACTATCAAAGAGGCGAAAGATACCCAATTGGAGATTCCTTTCAAGGGTAATGTGGATCTCGAGCACCTCGAGCAACTCCTCAAGGATAACCCTGGCAATGTACCATTCATGGTACTCACTGTCACCAACAACACCGTAGGTGGACAACCCGTATCTATGAAGAATATCCGCGAGACATGCGAGCTCTGCCACAAGTATGGTGTGCCTGTGAATATGGACTCGGCTCGCTTTGCTGAGAATGCATACTTCATCAAGACCCGCGAGGAGGGCTATGCCGACAAGACCATCCAAGAGATTGCCAAGGAGATGTTCTCTTATGCTGATAGCATGACTATGTCTGCCAAGAAAGACGGTATCGTGAATATGGGTGGTTTTATCGCTACCAACCGCGAGGACTGGTACGAGGGTTGCAAACGCTACTGTATCCCATACGAGGGCTTTATCACCTATGGTGGTATGAACGGTCGCGATATGGCGGCATTGGCAGTGGGCTTGGAAGAGAACACCCAATTCGACATGCTGCAAACGCGTATCCACCAAGTGGAGTACCTGGCTCAGTTGCTCGATGAGTATGGCATCCCATACCAACGCCCTGCTGGCGGTCACGCTATCTTTGTGGATGCGGATAAGGTATTGACCCATGTGCCAATTGAGGAGTTCCCTGCTCAGACATTGACTTGCGAGCTCTACCTGGAGGCAGGTATCCGTGCTTGCGAGATTGGTTATATATTGGCTGACCGCGACCCTATTACCCGTGAGAACCGCTTTGGTGGTTTGGACTTGGTTCGCCTCTGTATCCCTCGCCGCGTATATACCGACAACCATATGAAGGTCATTGCTGCTGCACTCAAGAATGTGTATGACCGTCGTGAAACCATCACCCGCGGTTTGGCTATTACGAAAGAGGCTCCGCTGATGCGCCACTTCACCGTAGAGTTGGAGCGTCTGGGATAATCTCAACTGTGCAGAAACACGATAATAGAAAAAGCGTCAGGATTGAACCCTGACGCTTTCTTTATGCAATGCATCCATCACTTCGCGGACGGTATCTTCGCTTATGCCCTTTTCCCTACCCCATTGCAGGCATTGGTCAAGCACCTGCTGGTAGCGGTTGGATTGTAGCACTGGCTCACCGTGGGTATGTTTCCACTCGCCTATCTCACGAGCGATATCCATACGCTGTGCAATGATCTCCCACAAGTGTTTGTCCAAGTGGTCGATCTCTGCGCGAAGTGAAGATAGATCTTTCATTACTTCAATGCCGCAATGGCCTCTTTGAGTGTAGCGATACGTGTCTCTGCATCGGCTTTCTTCTTGCGCTCAAGCTCTACGATCTCTGGTTTGGCGTTTTGAACGAATCGTTCGTTGCTCAGTTTGCCCATTACACCGCGGAGGAAGCCCTCTTGGTGTGCCAACTCGGCCTCGAGTTTCTTGAGTTCGTCTTCCACATTGATGAACTTCTCCAATGGTACGCTATACTCGGTGGTACCGATGATGAAAGATGCACTACCAGCACTCTTCTCTGCGCCAATAGCCAACTCCACATTCGCCAATTTCACTACTACCGCAGGCAATGCCTCTGGGCAAACCAGGGTGAGTACCTCCTTAGGAGAGATATTCTTTTGTGCACGGATATTGCGGATAGCAGAGATGATATCGAAGCATTGTGTGGCGTTGTTGAGCAGTTGTGTAGTGTTGTGTAGCGGTTGTGTAGTGTTGAGTGGAGAAACCATGAGTGATTCGCCTGGTTTGCGCTCCTCAATAGCTTGCCACAACTCTTCGGTGATGAATGGCATGAATGGGTGGAGGAGTTTGAGCATGGTATCCATGAATTGGATGGTTTGCTCGTAGGTAGCGCGATCGATTGGTTGACCGTATGCAGGTTTAATGATCTCGAGGTACCAGCCAGAGAAGTCATCGCAATAGAGTTTGTAGATAGCCATGAGGGCTTCGCTGAGGCGGTATTTGCTGAATAGGTCAGCCACCTCGTCTTGTGCTTTTTCCAATACAGCTTTAAACCAATTGATACCCCATTGGTTGGTTTGCGGCATATCAGCATCGGCTACTTCCCAGCCCTTGATGAGGCGGAAGCAGTTCCAAATCTTGTTACAGAAGTTGCGTCCTTGCTCGCAGAGGCTGTCGTCAAACAAGATATCATTGCCCGCAGGAGCGCAGAGCATCATACCCATACGCACACCGTCGGCACCAAAGCGTTCGATGAGATCCAGTGGGTCAGGGCTGTTACCCAATGACTTGGACATCTTGCGGCCGAGTTTGTCGCGCACGATACCTGTGAAATATACATGACGGAATGGCATCTTGCCGATATATTCATATCCCGCCATGATCATACGTGCTACCCAGAAGAAGATGATATCTGGACCCGTTACGAGGTCGGCAGTTGGATAGTAATAGTTGATCTCGTCGTTGCCAGGGTTGTTGATGCCATCAAAGAGACTGATTGGCCAGAGCCATGATGAGAACCATGTGTCGAGTGCGCCTTCGTCTTGTACCAATGCATCGATGCTCAAGCCCGATTTCTCGGCAGCTGCTTCGATGTTTGGTGCTACGATGATCTTATCCTCAGGATAGTTCTCAGCACCTGTCTCAGCGAGCAGTGCTTTCTCGTAGTATGCAGGGATACGGTGTCCCCACCAGAGTTGGCGAGAGATACACCAGTCTTTGATATTCTCGAGCCAGTTGCGGTAGGTGTTTTTGTATTTTGTTGGATAGAAGACGATGTCGTCGTTCATTACTGGTGGCAAGGCGATGTCAGCAAAGTGTTGCATGCGGATGAACCATTGCAAGCTGAGGCGTGGTTCGATAGGCACATTGGTACGCTCTGAGTAGCCGACCTTGTTGTTGTAGGCTTCCACTTTCTCCACGAGTCCTTCGGCTTGGAGATCGATAACGATTTGCTTGCGGCAGTCGAATCGTTCCATGCCTTGGTAGGCAGCTACATTAGGATAGATGTCAGCCTCCAATCCCTCGACATTCACATGGGCGTCGGCGGTGAAGATGTCGTAGGTGGTGAGGTCGTATTTTTGTCCGAGTGCATAGTCGTTCACGTCGTGTGCAGGGGTTACTTTCAAGCAACCTGTACCAAACTCAATCTCCACATAGCGGTCCTCGATGACAGGGATCACTCGTCCTACTTTAGGAACGATGACGTGCTTGCCTTTGAGCCATTGGTTCTTAGGGTCTTTTGGATTGATACACATGGCCACGTCGCCCATGATAGTCTCAGGACGGGTAGTAGCCACTACGGCGTAGTAACCTTTCTCGTCTTGGTGGATGACATTGCCCTCTGCGTTTGCCTCGTCGCCTACAGGCTCTACTACGTAGTACTTCATGTAGTAGAGTTTGGAGTGTTCCTCTTGGTAGATCACCTCCTCGTCGGATAGTGCAGTTTGGCGCTCTGGATCCCAGTTCACCATGCGCAAGCCTCGGTAGATGAGTCCTTTGTTGTAGAGGTCGCAGAATACATCAATCACGGCTTTGGAGCGTGTCTCGTCCATGGTGAAGGCGGTGCGGTCCCAGTCGCACGAGCAGCCGAGTGTGCGCAATTGCTTGAGGATGATGCCTCCGTGCTCGTCTGTCCATGCCCATGCGTGTTTGAGGAACTCTTCGCGTGTGAGGTCGCTCTTGTTGATGCCTTGCTCTTTGAGTCGTTTGATAACCTTGGCTTCTGTAGCGATAGAGGCGTGGTCGGTACCAGGTGCCCAGCAAGCATTCTTACCCTCGAGGCGTGCGCGACGGACGAGGATGTCCTGGATGGTGTTGTTGAGTACGTGTCCCATGTGCAGTACGCCTGTCACGTTTGGTGGAGGTATGACAACGGTGTATGCCTCACGCTGGTCGGGTGTACTGTGGAATAGTTTGTTGTCTTGCCAATATTGATACCATTTGGCTTCGATGTCTGTTGGATTGTATTTTGCGTCCATATATTCAAGCCCTTAGGGCTGTTTAAAAGGTTTTTATAGTTTCAACGTTTCAATCGGGTCCATGCATATAAAACATATAACACCAAAAAAATCGTGCAAAGGTACAACAAAATTTGCAAATTTGCAAAAAAAGCAGTACTTTTGCATGATTTTTTGGTATTAAAACACTACATATGAAAAGTTTTCAAGATAGAATCCACGAAGTAACCACCAAAGGGTGGATTTCTTGTGGTGTATGGTGCGCCATTTACATCGCGTTTGTCGTTTGGGTAGCATGGGGCGATTGGGCAAGTCTTGGTTGGCTCGTGCTGTTGCCAATTATTGCTGATATGTTCACCACCAAATATATCCCATGGAACTGGTGGAAGAAGTACAAACCCCTCACCAAAGAGGAAGAGGCAGCAGGCAAGAAGAATCCGCATGCCAACAGCACGCTCTATACCATATGTTCGTGGATAGATGCCATCGTTTTTGCGTTGGTAGCGGTGTATTTTATCAATGTATATATATTCCAGAATTATCAGATACCTACTTCGTCGTTGGAGAAAACCCTGCGTGTGGGCGATTTCTTGTGTGTGAATAAGATGAGTTACGGAGCGCGTGTACCCAATACACCTCTCTCTATGCCTCTCGTGCAACACACCTTCCCTTGGGGCGGAAAGAGCTATTTCGACAACCCACAATGGGAGTACAAGCGCCTCCGTGGTTGGGACAAAGTGGAGAAAGGCGACATCGTGGTCTTCAACTTCCCGACAGGCGATACCGTCTGCACGAAGATGCAAAACCCCGACTACTATACTCTCTGCCACTACTACGGCAAGCGCACGGTGGAGAACCGCAAGGATGTCTTTGGCGAGATTGTTGTTCGCCCTGTGGACCGCCGAGAGAACTATGTCAAACGTTGCGTAGGTACCCCTGGCGATACATTGCAAATCATTGATAATGTGATTTATATCGACGGCGTGAAAGAACCCGTACACCCATACTTGCAGTACAACTATATCGTCCAAACCGATGGTCATGTGTTGGGTAATAGTTACCTGAGCAAATTGGGTATTTCCAAAGATGACCGCGAGAGCAATGGCAACGGATTGTATCGCCTGCCACTGACCGCAGCGATGAAAGCCGAACTCGAGAAGAATAGCCATGTCCTCAGCATAGAGATTGAGCCCGAAGACCAAGGCGGCGAGGTGTATCCTTTGGGACACAACTCGTGGACACGCGATAACTACGGACCAATTTATATCCCAGCCAAAGGGGATACGGTAATGATTACCGAAGATAATTTCCACCTATACAAGCGCATAGCCGATGCCTACGAGTTCAAACCAATGAAAGTGGGTGAACCATACATCTTTGAAATGGATTATTATTGGATGATGGGCGACAACCGCCACAAGTCAGCCGATAGCCGTTATTGGGGCTTTGTGCCAGAAGACCATATCGTAGGCCGCCCAATGTTCGTTTGGCTCAGTATTGAGAAAGACAACCCATGGGGCAAAGGTCATATCCGTTGGAATCGCATCGGACTCAGCCATTTTGAGTAATGATTCTGCCTACCACATATATGGGTCCTGTGGAATGGTACCGCCAGTTTTTGGCGAATCCATCGGCAGTGCAGATTGAGGTAATGGAGAGTTTTCCCAAGCAAACCTACCGCAATCGCTGTACGATTACTCTACCGCACGACTCACAATCCAATTGCCAATCGCCTATTGCCAATAGCCTCACGCTCACCGTACCCGTGAAGCGTGTGGATAGCAAACAGTTCACCCGCGATGTGGAGATTAGTTACCAGAAATGTTGGCAACATCAGCATTGGATTGCTCTCGTCAGTGCCTACAAACGCACACCCTATTTCGATTACTATGCCGATTTCTTCCGTCCGTTCTACGAACAAGAAACGCGCTTTTTAGTCGATCTCAACGAGAAAATACACGAGGTAATCATTCGTTTGATAGCGAACGATGAGCCAAGAACAAAGAGCCAAGAACAAAGACTAATTACCACTGCAGATTGGGCAGGGCAAGATTTAGAGCAAGCATTCGGCAACGGACAAAGTATATTAGACATATTGTTTGAATACGGACCAGAATCCGTAATGAAGATATGAATATAGATTGGAGTAAACTGACATTTCACTATACCGAAACGGACTATATCGTTCGTGCGGCATGCAAGAATGGTGTATGGGAACGCCCCTATGCCACGCGCGACAAGATGATTCCTATCCATGCTGCAGCCACAGGCCTGCACTATGGTCAAGAGTGTTTCGAGGGGCTGAAAGCCTTTCGTGGTGTGGATGGTAAGGTGCGTATTTTCCGCATGAAGGAGAACGCCAAACGCATGTACCATTCTGCCGAAGGACTACTGATGACCCCCGTGCCCGTTGAACTCTTCTGCGAAGCGATATTGTTGGCATTGGAGAAAAACATCGATTTCCTTCCTCCTTACGGGACTGGTGCCACACTCTATTTCCGTCCGTTGCTCGTTGCTACTACGCCTGATATCAGTGTAGGACCAGGCAAAGATTGTGAGTTTGTGGTAGTCCCTACGCCTATCGGTCCGTACTTCCCCAATGGCTTCAAAGGCATGCCTGCTATCGTGAACCGCACCATCGATCGTGCGGCACCACAAGGTACAGGCTGCTGGAAAGTGGGTGGTAACTACGCGGCATCTTTCCGCGCCAGCGAAGCGGCGCACGCCATGGGCTATGAGTGTATGTTCACCGATGCCAAAACGCACAAGTATATCGATGAGTGCACAGCTTCCAATTTCATAGCAATCAAACAGCGAAGCGATCTAACTTTCGAATACCTCACCCCACGTAGCACCGCCATTTTGCCCAGTATTACCAACGATTCGTTGATGACATTGGCGCGTGAGATGGGTATGAAGGTCACTCGCCGTCATATTCGTGTAGAGGAACTGGCGGATATACAAGAAGCAGCTGCTTGCGGTACGGCGTGCGTGATTTCGCCACTGACCAAGGTTGTTGACCCTGACAAGAATATCACCTACTCTTTCGGCGACAAGCCCGGTCCTGTATTGACAAAACTCTACCACGCCTTGCAAGACATCCAGTACGGTCGCACAGAAGACAAGCACGGCTGGTGCTTGGTAGTGGAGTAATCTATTTTCCTCTGCAAATAATATCGAAGTGCTAACGTTCAGCGCTTGTTATTCACGAATACAAGCGTCGTATATGGCATTGGCCAATGTGTTCATAACGTCTTTACCTTCCACATACGTATATCCATTGGTCATGGCCACTATTCCCCATCCATCGGCGGGACTCCATATCATAATGCTTCTCAATCCGTATGCGTCGCCTTCGTGACCGATGGGGTAATGTCCTGGTACATTATATCGGTCATCATTAATAAAGTCCACAAACTCATACAAGCACAACCCATATTGATCTTCCCATTTGTTTTGCTTCTTCCATACAGGTGTCTGCATGGTTCTAGCACTTTCTTCGGAAATGATACGCACGCCATTCAGTTCGCCATAGTTCATGTGCATCATCATATAGGTAGCCAAGTCGTGTGCTGAGATCTTCACGCCTCCTGTTGGCGAGAACATCGGAGCCGAATATCCCATCACATAATCGTCCATTCTGTGTGCGACACTTCCATATGCCGAAGATTTCACATATTCGCCATCTTGATAGCGGTAGATGCTCGCGAAGCGACTATTGTCCAGCGAGTCCACATTGTGTCCGCCGCACAATCCCAGACGATGTATCACGCTATCTCTCACGTAGTTGTCAAAACGAACGCCTGACATTTTCTCTAGGATAGTACCAGCCAAGTTCAGTCCCAGATTAGAGTAGTTATATCCTTCTCCTGGCTTATATTCGTAGTACGACTCTGCGCAATCGCCATACACCTCCGGGTTCAGGTGATCTAGTGTAGAATAGTCCTCTTTATCTCGAATACTTGCGGTGTGCGACAGTATCATTCTCAAGGTAATGGGCACGTCGGGATGATGAGGGTTACGAATCTTGAATCCTATCAAATCGCTCACGTCATCATCCAGCGAAATTTGTCCTTTCTCCACCAGTTGCATCAGACTGGTAGCGGTAAAAGATTTGGAGATAGATGCAATTCGCATCATGTGGTCGTTGCATAGTGGAGTTTGGGTTTCCAAGTCTTTGTATCCAAATGATTGATTGTAGATTATCTGTCCATCTTTCACTACTGCGGCCGCTACCCCTACAGTTTGAAATTCGTTCATTACGTTCTGGATTGCTTTGTCGATTTGCTTCTGCTGTGAAGGTGTACAACTGGTCATCAGGAGGCTGATGGCTGCGATTGCCATAAAGAATGATTTTGTTCTCATATTGATTGTGTTTTGCTAATTAGTATATGGTATTTTTCTGTTATCAGGATCTCCATTAGTAGCCACTAATTTTGTTTGTCGCTGCAAAGTTACAAAAATAATTTGAATTACCAATGCTATTTACCAAAAAAGATAATAAAAAAACAACACCCCAAGCAATAGTCTATACCACAACCCTACTATTTGCTACCATTAATTAGTGATTAATTAGTGATTAATTAGTGATTAATTAGTGATTAGTTAGTGATTCCCGAACCTTCATCCTATGAAAACCATAAGTCTTGCGCATCTACAAATTTTGTTGTTCCCTTGCAACCGATTCGGTAAAGCGTTCCCATCAAAACATATTTTATAAGACCAGACGCATACTGCCATTTACGCAAATTCGCATAACTGGCAGTTTTATTTGTACCACTCTTGCTCAATTCAAAATAATTCATTACAACCTACCACTTGCCACAAACTCCTCCGCGACGGTCAACTCCTCGTCCTCCGCGATGGGAAGATATATAACGCAATAGGAAAAGAGTTGGAGCGTTTGGAAACTGAATGGTAAAAGGTGAGAACTACCCTAACAAAAAAACAGTGTGCCCACTTAATAGTAGGCACACTATTTTGTATTTTTCGGAGCTATATCTTTTGCCCCATAACGTTATATTCTACGCCGTCACGCACGATTACCAACTGCCCATTGCGGAAGAATTTGGTGTTTGGCGCAGACTGCAAAGTGGATGAAGTATCAGGCAAGTCTGTAGGCGTTTCGGCATCAATACACTGAATACCAGCGAATAAGCCCCATATCTCGTGCGACTGATAGTCTGCCAACGAACTGCATGGTACACAAAGCGTAGCAGAATAATCCTTAAAACCACTATTATATACCTCTGGAGGCACTGGTGCGTAACAATAAATAGTATCAATTGCTGTGCAAGTTTTAAATGCACTTTCTCCAACCGTTTCAAGACTCTTGCCAAGTGTCAGTGTGGTCAAAGCCGTACAATCAAAGAATGCACACCAGCCAATAAGCGTTACACCGTTGCCGATGACGGCAGATGTCAAAGCCGTACAACCCTCAAAGGCACAATATCTAACAGCCGTCACATTATCTGGCACAACGATAGCACTTAGCTTTGAGCAACCCGAGAACGCATATTCCCCTATATCAGTCAGCCCATTGCCCATAGCGACCGAAGTCAACGAGGTGCAATGTCTAAACGCCTGTACTCCTACCTTTTTCACACTGTTGGGAATGGCCACACTCGTCAATTCAGAGCATTTATAACATGCATTGTTAGCAATCAGAAGACAATTCTCCCTGACGCTAAATGCGCCTTTCACATCCGCTTGAACTTTGATCAAATAATCGCCAATATACAAGGCACCATTTTGCCAGTTGGTGGGGTTATTATAGATAGCTGTACCTAAGAACGCATCGGTTCCAATACTGGTCACACCCGTACCGATATTCACTTTCTTCAATTGAGAGCAATCATAGAAGGCACTAACACCAATACTCTCCATACTTTGCGGGATAGTAATCTCCTCTAAAGCAGAGCAACCAGAGAACGCATTAGATTCGATACTTGTCACGCGATTGCCGATACCAACCTCCTTCAAGGCAGAGCAACCTCTGAATAAGGAAGATTCAATAGTAGTGATACTATCAGGAAGGACTATAGCGGGCAGGGAGACGCAATCCTCGAACGCCTCACTTCCTATACTGGTCACACCATTGCCAAGAGTCACCTTCTCCAATGCTGTACAACCACTGAACATCCATCTTCCAATACTCTTCACACCATTGCCGATACTCACCTCCTTTAAAGCAGTGCAATAGATGAATGCATCTCTATCTATCGTCGTCACACCGTCTAAGATGACTACCTCCTCCAAAGCAGTGCAACCACGGAATGCTTCCCTCGCAATATGGGTCACATCGTTGCCGATAGTAATGGATGTCAACGAGGTGCAATTTAGGAACACATTCCGAGGAATTTCCTTCACTCCCTTTGGTATAATCACAGCATTAAGAGGAGCACGATATCCCACTATCGTACTGTCATTGATAAATAGTCTATCTATTTCTTTATCCACTATTTGAGCCCCCCAGTAGTTGTTTTCTTCAGCACTGAGGGAGGAATGGTTGATGATACTGTCTTTGGCAAGAGTACAGCCCGTAAGCGCACTACTTTCAAGACTCGTCACAGTATTAGGGATGGTGATAGACGATAGATTGGTACCATTACTGAACGCATAATCCGCAATCGTTGTTATCTCCTCTGGAATGATAATAGTAGCAAGATGAGGACGACAACCTATCACCGTATCGTTGCTTATCAGCAATCCATTAACTTCTTTTTCCACTATCTTAGCCTCCCAGTAGTTGTTTTCTTCCGCACTGAGGGACGAATGATTGATAAAGTTTTCTTTGGTAAAGAGGCAATTTCTGAAAACACGATTTCCTATACTTGTTACACTGCTTGGAATCGTTATTGATGTCAAACCACTGCAACCACTAAATGCATAATCTCCGATATTCATCACGCTATTGGGGAGGTTGATAGTTGTCAAGCCACTGCAACTACTAAATGCATATTGTCCGATATTCGTCACGCTGCCAGGGAGGGTAACTGATGACAATTGCCTGCAACCACTAAATGCACTACTTCCAATATGCGTCACACTATTGGGAATAGTAACCGATGACAATTTATCACATTCACCAAACGCATTATCGGCAATCACTCGACAACCCTCTCTGATGGTATATGCGCCCTTTATCTCTGTTTTGGCTTTTATTAGGCAATTGCTGATGTACAACACGCCATCCTCCCAATTACTTTCGTCCTTTATAACTCCTGTTTCGCTAAACGCACTGCTGCCAATCGATGTTACACTCTCTGGAATAGTGACAGATGTCAGATCAAAACACTCATAGAACGCATTGCGGTCAATGGTTGTCACTCCCTCAGGGATATTGGCGGAAGTAAGGCGAGGTCTGGCTTCTACTAACACATTGCCGTTGAACAACATTCCGTCTATTTCTTTCTCCGCTATATCAGCATACCAATAATCATTTTCTTCTGCATTGAGTGCTGAATGGTTGATCAAACTATCTTTAGCAAAGAAGCATCGCGAAAATGCGGAATTTTCCATATGGGTCACGCTCTCTGGAATAGTCACTTTTGATAAATTACGGCAGTGATAGAATGCAAACCTGTCTATGCGTTTTACGCCATCAAGCATGTTCACAGTCGTTAAGCTTTCGCACTCATAGAATGCCTGTCCTCCAATACTCACCACACTGCCAGGGATAGTAATACCCGTCATCATGTCGCAAGCAGAGAATGTACCCTCTGCTATCAGCCGACAACCATCCTTCAGGGTGTATGCACCAGTTATATCCGATTGGGCAGCTACCAAGTAATTACTGACATATAGCAAACCATTCTCCCAATTGGATGCTTCATTATAAAAACCTGTATCATCAAAGGCATTATCTCCGATACTTGTTACGTTGCTGCCGATGGTTATCGAATCGAGACCTACGCAATATTGGAAGGCACCACCTCCAATACTGGTCACGCTATTTGGGATAATAATAGCATTTAAATTATCACACTCATTGAAGGCATATCTCCCAATACTCGTCACGCTGTCGGGGATAGTGATAGCAGGCAGCACAGAGCAATTGTAGAATGCATAATTTCCAATACTCGTCACGCTATTGGGTATGGTGACAGAAGTCAAATCAGGGCAATTATAAAATGCTCTTTCACCAATACTTGTTACGCTATAAATGGTGTCGTTATGGGTGATTGTTTCGGGAATCACTACGCTGGTCATACCTTCGTAGTTAGTACCGTTACCACTATCATCCAATGAATTGGTCACTTCCACGGTAAAGGGTTCAGTACTGCTGGTGATGTTGTAGTACAATTCACCAGATTGGATTTTTTGTGCCCATGCGCCCGTCACAACGAGGATGGCAAGAATGAATGTAATAAATTGTTTCATTGTTGTATATTGTTTTTAGTTTTACATTTTCACATTGAAGATTTTTGAACCCTTTCACTTTTTTAGGCAGAGAGTAAAAAAATACACTATCGCAGAGCATATGGTATGCTACACGGTAGTGTATCTACAGTCATAGTGTCTAATTCTCGTGTCCTTGGAGGAGGTACGATGAAATGATGCTTCTCAGCATTCAACCCCACAGCACACGGCATATGATGATGCATCGTAATGCCTCGAACACAAGTTTTGGGTATGTACATAGTTGCGCTATTTTTCATCTACTGAACATAGCACAAAAACTATGCCATTGTTGTTCATAGGCAACTGTAAAAGACGCTTAATGATTGCAAATTCTGTCTATAAGTTAGCCAAATTCGCCTACAAATAGGGCACATTTAGGCAACAGATGTGCTACAATGGTCGCGAAGTGGTCGCGTAGCCCGAAGAAAACTTGTAGGTGTTTCGGCACAATCTTCGCGCGAAGAAACTTTTTTGCAGAAAAATTTACCCACGCGGGAAACCCTATAAACACAGGGCTTCCCGCGTGTTACATATACCACTTTACCGTCCAATTTCTCTAATCTTCGGCACAAAACCCCTTCCATGCCGAAAATACGGCAATAGTATAAATATATAGAGGTGGTGTTTGACACAAAATCATACTGCTGAACGATTTTATTTGCAAATATGCAAAAAAAATATTACCTTTGCGCGGAATTTTGCGTAAAAATAATTATTAACCATAAAAACAACTAAATTTATGTTTGAAAATCAACCTAAAGGTCTGTTTGCATTGGCGCTTGCCAACACAGGCGAACGATTTGGCTACTACACCATGTTAGCCGTATTTGCACTCTTCCTGCGTGCGAACTTCGGATTGGAAGCTGCCACCGCAGGACAAATCTATTCTACCTTCCTCGCGTTGGTGTATTTCTTGCCACTCGTAGGTGGTATCTTGGCAGACAAGATCGGCTATGGAAAGTGTGTAACCATTGGTATTATGGTGATGTTCCTAGGATATATCCTATTGGCTATTCCATTGGGCGCAGGTGGCACCGCTATGGGTGCGATGATTGCTGCGTTGGTACTCATCAGTTTTGGTACTGGTTTGTTCAAAGGTAACTTGCAAGTGATGGTGGGTAATCTCTACGACGATCCTAAGTACGCAGACAAGCGCGATGCTGCTTTCTCACTCTTCTACATGGCTATCAACATTGGTGCGATGTTCGCTCCTACTGCAGCTGTGAAGATCATGGATTGGGCACAAACCAGTCTGGGCGTGAGCGTGAACGATAGCTATCACTTTGCATTCATGGTAGCTTGCGCATCATTGATACTCAGTATCGTAATCTACTACGCTTGCCGTCCTTGGTTCAAGCACGTAGAGAACTCTGCTAAGCAAGCAGCTGCTACTGGTGCAAAAGTAGAAGAACTGACTCCAGAGCAAACCAAAAAGCGCATCGTGGCTCTCTGCCTCGTGTTCGCTGTGGTAATCTTCTTCTGGATGGCCTTCCACCAAAACGGTTTGACACTCACCTACTTCGCTAACGAGTTCGTACAACCACTCTGCACCGGCGTACAAACCATGTGGTTTGACATCATCAACCTTGTGATGATTGTCATCATCGTATATGCAGGTTTCTCATTGGTACAAAGCAAGACTACTAAAGCAAAAGTATTCTCTGGCGTGGCTATCGCGGCTGCATTGGGCGTATTGGCATACAAGTACCTCCATATCTCTCCAGAAGGAATCACCTTGAGCGCACCAATCTTCCAACAGTTCAACCCATTCTACGTAGTGGCACTCACACCATTCAGCATGGCACTCTTTGGTGCTCTCGCTAAGAAAGGCAAAGAGCCATCTGCACCACGCAAGATTGCGCTGGGTATGGTGGTGGCTACTATCGCCTATATCGTGATGGCTGTGGCTTGTATCGGTCTGCTCACTCCAAACGAGCAAGAGTTGGCTCGCGTAACTGGCGACCCAACCTTCGTGAATGCTAACGTACTCATCTACACCTACTTGATTCTCACCTTCGCAGAGTTGCTTCTCAGCCCAATGGGTATCTCCTTCGTGACCAAAGTGGCTCCTCCAAAATATAAGGGAATGATGATGGGTGGCTGGTTTGTGGCTACCGCTATCGGTAACTACCTTGTATCTATTGGTGGTAACCTCTGGGGCGACATGCCTTTGTGGGGCGTATGGAGCGTGTTCGTAGCTGTATGTGCTGTGGCTGCGATCTTTATGTTCGCAATGATGAAGAAACTCGAAGATGCTACTAAGTAATCTATGAACAATCTTATTCAAGCAATAACCGACTACACGACCGCTCTGGAGCAGAAACTCTCTGCTCTGGAGGCGCGTGTGACGCTTTTGGAAACTAAAAGCGGAAAGCTGAAAACTGAAAACGAGGCGTTAGAGGCACAGATTGCTACTCTGCAGGCCGAAGTGGCTACACTCGTTGCTGCAGGTGCGGTGGCTGCACAAGCTGCGGAACCAGAAGTAGAGATCGAACTCATCGTGGAGGAAGAGACCGAGAGTGAAAACGGAAAGCTGAAAACTGAAAGCGGAAAGCTGAAAACTGAAAGCGGAAAGCTGAAAACTGAAAGCGGAAAGCTGAAAACTGAAAACGAGCCCGCAGAAGAGCCACAAGAGGCAATGCAAGAGGCACAAGAGAAAGTAGCAGCAGAGCCAATAGTAGAAGAACCCGTAGTAGAGCCAGTGGCAGAACCAGCACCTGCTTCACAACCAGTAGCCAAGGCAGAGCCAGTAGCAGCTCCACAACCTGCTCCACGCCCTGCGCCACAACAGACATCGCTCTTTGGCACAGCCGTAGAGGATATCCGTCAAGCCATCTCCTTGGGCGACCGCTTCCTCTTCCAACGCGAACTCTTTGCAGGCAATGGCGAATTGATGCAAAAGACATTGGACGAAATCAATAGTCTTGGTTCGCTCAACGAGGCGATGGACTATGTGCTCGACAACTTCGATTGGGACAAAGAGTCCACCGCAGTACAACTCTTCGAGAACGTGCTCAAACGTCGCTTTGGATAAACTGAAAACGGAAAACGGAAAACGGAAAACGGAAAACTGAAAACGGAAAACTGAAAACGGAAAACGGAAAACGGAAATGCTCTACGTAGTACCTACACCCGTTGGCAATCTGGAGGACATCACTCTCCGTGCGCTTCGCGTGCTGAAAGAGGTGGACCTCATTCTTGCTGAAGACACGCGCACCTCATCCGTGCTGCTCAAGCACTACGATATCCATACGCCACTCAAGAGCCATCATAAGTTCAACGAACATGAGACGAGCGATGATATGGCGGAACGCATTGCTGCGGGCATGACTGTGGCACTGATCTCCGATGCAGGTACACCCTGTATCTCCGACCCAGGGTTTATGCTGGTGCGCGCCTGCGTAGAGCGCGATGTAGAAGTACAATGTCTGCCCGGTGCAACGGCTTTTGTGCCCGCATTGGTGGATTCGGGCTTGCCCAACGACCGATTCTATTTCGAGGGCTTTCTCCCACAGAAGAAAGGTCGCCAGACACGCATGAAAATCTTGGCAGAGCAGACACATACGATGATTATCTACGAGTCGCCCTTCCGCTTGGTAAAGACACTGGAGCAACTGGCAGAGGTGATGGGCAGCGAACGCCGAGCAAGCGTGAGTCGCGAGATTAGCAAATTGCACGAGGATACCCAACGAGGCACCCTATTGGAACTCGCAGCACATTACAAACAAACGCCACCGAAAGGCGAAATCGTACTGATAGTTGAAGGAAAGAAGGAATGAGCAGCAATCTGCAAATGAAAATATTGGCAAAGGAGACCGCCATTTATGGCGTGTCATCCATCGTAGGCAAGTTCCTCAACTGGCTGCTCGTGCCGCTGTACACATACGTGCTGCAACAGCAGTCGGATTATGGCATCGTGACCAACCTCTATGCGTGGACAGCATTGCTTCTGGTGATCCTCACCTATGGTATGGAGACGGGCTTCTTCCGCTTTGCCAACAAGGCAGAAGAAAATCCCAAGACGGTTTATAGCACTTCGCTCATTGCGCTCTTTACCACCTCTCTGCTCTTCGCAGTAGCATGCGTGGTATGGCGAATGCCAATAGCCAACGCATTGGGTTATCCTACGCATAGCGAGTTTATCGCATTGCTCGGTATAGTAGTGGCAATGGATGCTTTTGCCAGCATACCATTTGCGTACTTGCGCTATAAGAAACGCCCACTGCAATTTGCAGCACTGAAACTGCTATTCGTATTCCTCAATATTATTCTCAATCTCTTCTTCCTCGTACTCTGTCCGAAGATTCAAGATTGGGCAATCATATCCTCGTGGTACAATCCTAACTACGGTGTCGGATACGTATTTGTGGCGAATATATTGGCTACGGGCATACAGACACTATGTTTGTTGCCAGCGATAGTTGAGGGTTTTAAAAATGAGCACGGACTCCCGACTTCCGACTCCCGACGACTCTTCTCAGGTGACCTTCTCAAGCGAATGCTCCGCTACTCGCTACCGCTCTTGGTGTTGGGTGTGTGCGGCATTATGAACCAAACGCTGGACCGTATTCTATTCCCCTTCTTCTACGACGGAGCCGATGCACAAGCACAATTAGGTATCTACGGTGCCTGCTTCAAAGTGGCGATGGTGATGATGATGTTTACACAAGCATTCCGCTACGCCTACGAACCATTTGTGTTTGCGAAACATAAAGATAGAGAATCAGTGGAGGCATATGCAGATGCTATGAAATATTATATCATCTTCTCGTATATGATACTGCTGGGAATGATATTCTACCTCGACCTGCTGAAGTTTATTATCGCCCCTTCCTATTGGGAGGGACTGAAAGTAGTACCTGTCGTGCTTTGGACATATATCTTCCAAGGTGTGTATTTCAACCTCAGTTTTTGGTACAAACTGACCGATAAAACGCAATGGGGCGCCTACTTCTCCATCATCGGAGTGGTCATCACCTTTGCGCTGCAAGCTATCTTCGTGCCACGAATTGGCTATATGGCTTCCGCAGCAAGCAGTACAGTATGCTTCTTTATACTGATGCTGTTCTCTTATTTCGTGGGACGCAAGCACCTCAAGATACCATACGATTTGCGCCGAATTGGCATATATACGGGAATTGTAGTAGCCATTTTGGCAGGATATTATGGTTTGGCACAGTTGTTGTCAATGAATGAATGGACCAAAATGGGATTAGGTACTATACTCTTCATTACATATAGTGTGCTATTCTATCGTTTGGATGGAAAAACACTGATCAAGAAAAAATAACATATGTTTTCAGGAATAGTAGAAACTATGGCTCAGATCGTAAAGATTGAGCAAGAACAAACAAATAAACATTTCACCCTGCGCAACCCATATGGCGAACCGCTGAGCATTGATCAGTCTATCGCGCACAATGGCGTATGTCTCACGGTGGTAAAGCTGGACGGCGACCTTTATACCGTAACGGCAATGCAAGAGACGCTGAACAGAACCAACCTTGGCGAAGCCAAAGAGGGCGATTGGGTGAACTTGGAGCGCAGCATGCTACTCGGCGAGCGATTGGACGGACATATCGTACAGGGGCATGTGGACCAAACAGCGCGTTGCGTGGAAGTGAAAGAAACAGAAGGAAGTTGGTACTACCGCTTTGAATATGAGAGTACTAAGGAGATGGCTTTGCGTGGGTATTTCTGCGTGGATAAGGGATCTGTGAGTATCAATGGCGTGAGTCTCACCGTATGCGAGCCCGATGTGGTGGATGGTAAGGGGTATGTAAGCGTATGTATTATTCCTTATACCCACGACAATACCAATTTCAAGTATATCGAAGTGGGTACGCAAGTGAACCTTGAATTCGATATTATCGGCAAATATATCACAAGAATGAATCAATTAATACAATAACAAGAAATGGATAAAATTAGTTATGCAATTGGCCTTAGCATGGGTCAGAATCTGATGGGAAGTGGCGTTACTTCCCTCGAATATGCTGATTTGGCAGCAGGTATCAAAGATGTAGTAGAGAAGAATCAACCACAAATCTCTTATCAAGAGGCGCAACAAGTATTGGGTAAGTTCTTCAGCGAACTCGAAGCCAAAATCGCAGGCGAAGCCAAAGCAGCAGGCGAAGCATTCTTGGCTGAGAACGCTAAACGCGAAGGCGTGAAAGTAACCGAGAGCGGCTTGCAATACGAAGTATTGGAAGCAACTATCGGACAAAAACCTAAAGCTACCGACAAAGTGCGCGTACACTACGAGGGCACACTCATCGACGGCACCGTATTCGACAGCAGCTACAAACGTGGTGAGAGCATCACTTTTGGTCTCAACCAAGTAATCAAAGGTTGGACAGAAGGCTTGCAACTCATGTCTATTGGCAGCAAATACAAACTCTACTTGCCATATCAATTGGCATACGGCGAGCGCGGCGCAGGAGCCAACATCCCTCCATACGCAGCCCTTATCTTTACCGTAGAGTTGCTCGGAATTGAATAATCAACCAACAAAACTATACAAAATTAACAATGAAAAAATTATCAATTATCCTCATTGCTGCTATGGCAATGATTTCATGTGGCAACACCTATCAAGTCAAAACAGTTGCCCTCACCAGCCAAAACGATAGTATGAACTATGCTCTTGGCGTAGTAAATGGTGCACAAATGAAAATGTATCAACTGCGTAACGACTCTTCTATTGAGACTGTTACCGAGTTTATCGATGCGCTTCAACGTGGCTACGATGGCAAGGTAGAAGAACTCAGCGAGGCAGGTAACATTGGTCGCAACATTGGTCAAGCAATCAAAAATGCAGAGAAAACAGGTTTAGCAGATAACCCTGCATGGGCTATCAACCAAAAGGTTTTCTTCCAAGGATTGGTAAATGGTTTGCGTCATGACACCACCATGATGAAAGCAGAAGATGCACGCAACTACTTCCAAGCACAATACCAAGCAGCTGCTACTATCAACGATAGCATTGAGCCAGGCAAAGTGGTAAAAGGCAAATGCATCTACAAAGTGAAAACTATCGAACTCAAGAACCAAAACGATAGCGTAAACTACGCATTTGGTTACCTCAATGGCGACGAAGTAGCTCGCTATGTATTGCTTATGGACTCTACTGGCCAACTCACCAAAGACTTCATCATCAACATCAACAAAGGTTTGAAGAGCAAGGTTAAGAACCCACAAATCGTAAACATGGGTGAGCAAATCGGTAAGAATATCAAGGCGCAAGAGGCACAAGGTTTGATTGGCGAACCTAGTTTGGCTACCGACTTCGCACTCATCAAGCAAGGATTTATCAATGGTTTGCTCGGCGATACCGTTATGACTGGCGAACAAGCAGGCGAGTATATCCAAACAACAATGAACAATATCAAGTACGGTACCGTAAAAGAAGATGGCGAGAAGTTCTTAACTGAGAACGCACTCAAAGAGGGCGTAACCACCACCGAGAGTGGTCTTCAATACGAAGTGCTGAAGATGGGTAAAGGCAAAAAACCTGCTGCTACTGACCGCGTAAAAGTACACTATCATGGTACTCTCATCGATGGTACGGTATTCGATAGTAGTGTAGATCGTGGCGAACCTATCGTATTCGGCTTGAATCAAGTAATCAAAGGTTGGACCGAAGGTGTACAACTCATGCCTGTTGGCAGCAAGTTCCGCTTCTATATCCCACAAGAGTTGGGTTACGGCGCACAAAACGCTGGTTCTATTCCTCCATACTCTACCCTCATCTTCGAAGTTGAGTTACTCGGCATCGAGAAGTAAATCATGGGCATCATCGCCAAACAAAGTATTCAAGGCACCATCGTCACCTATCTTGGGGTGGCGGTGGGCTTTGTTACTACGTTCTTCGTGCTGACGCGTTTCCTCTCGGCTGAGGAGATTGGTTTGGCACGCGTATTGGTAGATGCTGCTACACTCTTTATCGGACTTGCTCAACTCGGTACTTCGTCCTCCATCATCCGTTTCTATCCACACTTTAAGGCGAAAGACGAAAGATTGGAGGTTACAGGCAAGAACTCTGACCACGGTTTCTTCTTCTGGACACTGATCGTTCCTTTGGTGGGGTTTGCACTCTTCACAGCTGTTTATTGCGCTTGTCATGAGCCACTTAGCCAGTGGTTTGGAGAGAAGTCACCATTGTTTGTAGATTACTACTACATGGTGCTGCCAATGGCATTCTTCATGCTCTATCAGACCATCTTTGAAACCAATGCCAACGTGCGCATGCATATCGTAGTGCCTCGTGCCGTGCGCGAACTCATCACTCGCATTGGATTGCTCGTTGCCTACCTACTCTACGCATTCCGCGTTGTGGATATCAATGGTTTTGTAGTGGCATTATGCAGCGTGTATGCTGTAGCAATGTTCTGCAATATGGTCTATCTATTCTCGTTAGGTGAAGTGTCGCTTCGCCCCGATTGGGAGTTCTTGCGCCAGAATCGTCCATTAGTGCGCCAGTACCTGCTCTACACAGGGTTTCTGCTCGTTTCCGCAGTAGCCAGCGTGCTTGCACCAACGCTCTCTTCCTTCTTTATTACCGCTGAAATGGGACTAAATTATACAGGTATCTTTGCCATTGCCACCTATATAGCCGTAATGGTCAGCATACCCTATCGCTCCATGACCGCCATTGCCTCACCACAATTGGCAACGGCCATAAAGGAGAATAATCAGCGCGAAACGGCTCACCTTATGCAGCAAGTCAGCAGTACGCTCTTGCTCATAGGCGGCATGATTCTCTGCCTCATTTGGCTCAATATTGATCTCATCTTCCATATTCTGCCTAATGGCGAGACATACGCTACTGCCCGCCAAGTGGTATTGATGTTAGGCACCAGCCAACTCATTATTGCCGTTTGCTCGTTTAGTTCATCAGCACTCAACTACTCCCGCTTCTATGCCTTCTCCTTATTGTTTTCCTTTATTCTAACGGCTCTATCCATAGTGCTCAATAATCTTCTCATTCCTCATTTTGGTATGAATGGAGCAGCCGTTAGCAATCTCATTGCTTATGCAATATATTTTCTATTAATCACACTGACAGTGCGTTACACGCTCCATGCACCCACTTTCACGCGCCAACATCTGAAGATTCTTCTTCTGATTTTGGTGATACTCAATCTGAATTTCCTGTGGCAAGCCTACTTGCCAATCAATAATATATGGTTAAGTAGTATTATTCGCACCATAGTCCTCATCGGAGGAGGTTGTGCCGTAGCATGGTTCAAAAACCTCTCCCCCGAAATCAACCAGCAAGTGCGAAATGTTTGGTTAAAGGTTAAAGGTTAAAGGCAAGAATTATGCGTTATTTCATTCGCTTTGCATATGATGGCACTGCCTTTCATGGCTCGCAACGCCAGCCCAATGGCATTACTGTTCAAGAGACGATGGAGCAGGCGTTGGCTATGATTTTCCGCGAGGAGATACCACTCACTTTCGCTGGTCGTACCGATGCGGGTGTCCATGCGCGCGAGATGTATGCGCATTTTGATATTGGCTGCCAGCTTCCGGATGCCGGTCATATATGTTTTCGCCTCAACGGCATTTTGCCCGATTCCATCGCTATTTTTGACATCTATCCTATAACGGATGATGCACATGCGCGCTTCTCTGCCGTGCGCCGTACCTACGAGTATCATATCGTGGATCACAAAGATCCTTTCCTCTGTCAACAAGCCACGCGTGTGCGTCCAGGTTTGGACTTTGAGGCCATGAATGAGGCTGCGCAATTGTTGATTGGCAAACAGGATTTTGCTTCATTCTGCCGCACGAATACGGATGTGAAAACTACTATTTGCGACCTCACGCTTGCAGAATGGCGAGAATTAGGCAACGGACACGCTGTGTTCACTATTGCAGCCGACCGCTTCTTGCGTAATATGGTGCGTGCCGTAGTAGGAACATTGTTTGAGGTAGGTCGTGGTAAGATGACCAAAGAGCAGTTTGCCGAGGTCATTGCGCAACACAATCGCTGCGCCGCAGGAGATTCTGCCCCTGCCGAAGGCCTTTTCCTCACACACATCGACTATCCACAAGAAATATTTTTACTATAAACGTACAAAATTATTATACCTATGAAACAACGATTCTCCTTTCTCTTGATTGGCATTTGTTTGGCAATCTCTTCGGCAATAAGAGCCGATGTTACTTTTCGCGTAAATGTTCCTACTGGCACTACCCATTGCTATGTTGTAGGTGCCCTTCCCGAACTCAGCAGTTGGGCTGCAGGGGCGGGTGTGGCCATGAACAAAGAGGAAGGAAAAGACCAATTCACCGTTACGGTAGCAGGTATTACGACTGCCGATATTAGTGCATCCGATGGATATAAATACATTTGCGGACCTGATTGGAAATATGTGGAAGTCACTGCTTCCAATGGCGAGGTGTCCAATCGCAAGACCGTTGGCAATCCCGATGTGGTAGCACGCTGGCGAAACACCTATACTGCCGTTGGAATCGTAGAGAATTGGACATTTGCAGGCAAGGATTATCCTGTACAAATCCTCTTGCCTACCAACTATGACAATACCAAGCAATACCCCGTTACCTATATGTTTGGTCGCCACCAACGCTACCGCGATGCAGGTTCTGACACCGAGATGGGCGACCGTATTCTCTACTCCGACTCATGGGGCGTAGCAAAATCGGTGGCTGAATTGGAGGAGCAAGGATTTGAAGTAGGCATCATAGCCGTGATTTATGCCCAATTACCTGAGTTTACTCCTTGGGCGAACGAGGACTTCGCGGGTACAGGTCAAGCGGATGCTTTCCTCAAAGGATTCGTAGAGGACTTTAAGCCTGCTTTCGAGCAGAAATATGCGATTTCATCGGATAAATCAGCATGCACCATCATGGGTGCCGATGTGGCAGGACTCTTTGCTTTCTATGCCACCATGAAGCACCCCGAACTATTTGGCAAATGCGCTATGTTCTCCCCTGCTTTTTGGTATAATAAATACGAAATGCGCGATTTCATCGAGAACGAGCGGCTTACGCCAACCGACTCTCGCTTTGCTTTTGTACAAACATCGGCTGATACTCATTGGACAACCGATGAGATTGATTACTACAATCAGTGGCTCAATAACCGAGGTTATCTCTCATACGTCTTGGATGTCGTGGGCGAGCACGATGACCGTACATGGGGATTAGTCTTCGGAGAAGTAGTGCAAGGTCCACCAAGCGCAGTTCCTACTATGGGAGCGAGAAGAGTCAATGCTCAAAATCAAACTACCGATTATACCGCCCATACATGGTACTTTATGAAGGGTGAGGGTACTACATCTCTCACCTGCGATGGCACACCTACACAAAAGGGTAATTTCTACCGCGATGGCAAGACTCCTACTGCAGCACAGATGATTGTGAAGGAGATTCCTGTGGACAAAAAGAAATACTCCTACTACTGGAACCTCAATAGTGGTAGCAACTGCGATGGCGATTTACTGATGACTACGCCTAAAGATATTGGTTTCAAGGACTCGCGCAAGACCACTTCTTGGCAGCGTGTGGCTGTGTTTGCAGACGGTAGCTACGAGCAGTCTGCTGCTTCTTCTGAGCACTTCAAGGTCAATGGCACCACCATGACCAAGGGCAGCAACTACGAACTCTCTGCCTCTATCTCCCTCACCGATGACAAGACCGTTTCCGTGCATTATGGTAGTGTGAACTCGGGTAGCGATATGGGCGAGTTGGTTAGCACCACCGTATCGGCTAACTGCCTCAAAGCCAATGTCCGTTACTCCTATCTGACCAACCAACTCACGGTGGAAGAAACTGCATGGGGTAGTTCGGATATTGATTTGGAATACTTTAAGGTAGAGCCTGCCGTAGTGCATCCAGGTACACCTGTGAAGATGTCCGTTAAGATTGCCAACAAGAATGGCTATAATGTCCATTTCCGCATGAATCATAACAACCAACCTTCTTCTGCTATCACCCTCAGCAAAGGTAGCAATGGCGAAGAGTTTTATACGATTTCATCGCCAGAAAGTGGCATTTATGGCTTCTATTTGGACATCGAACTCAACGGCACTACCACCAAGGCGCACCGTGCGGTATATGTCAAAGTGGTGGACGGACAGACCATTAATACTGCTATATCCAACAATCCATACGCCGATATTGATTGGGCTACTATCAACCAATTCAAGGGCAATTTCCATACCCATACTACCCAGTCCAACGATGCCAGCGATGGCTTCACCACCGCCTACGTTGTGGACAGATACCATGCTGCGGGCTATAAGATTCTCTCCCTCACCGACCATGACTATAACCCTTATCCATGGGAGTTGTTCCCCCAATATATGAGCACCATACCTGCACGCGACCCTGCTGCCTTGGGTATGTTGGCTGTTCCGGGCAATGAGCTCAGCAAGGACAATACCAACAGTTGGAGCGAGCGCACAGGCGGACAATTCAACCACCACAACGATTTCTTCACAGGTCGCCAAGGACAGGAGTTTGCTTCTTTGCAGGAGTCATATGCCTACACCTACGCCCTCGGGGGTATGCAAATCATCAACCACCCAGGACAGTATTGGAGTATTGACAATACCTATAGTGAGACGCAGAAGGATGGTCCGGGTTGGCATGCTAATAACTTCCTTACCTTCCCATCATTGATTGGTTTGGAGGTGTACAACCAAGGCAATCGTCGCCCTAATGACCGTATCCTATGGGATCAAATCTTGCAGCGCACTATGCCTCATCGCCCTGTTTATGGTTACTCATGCGACGATGCGCACAACAACGACCAACTCTTCCGCAACTACAATTTCATGCTCATGGAGGAACTTACCACCGACGAACTGAAAGATGCTATGCGCAAAGGTGAGAGCTATTTCTGCTACGAGCCAGCAGGTACGGGCGAAGGCAAAGCACCACGTATCAGCAATATCAGTGTAGATGAAATTAATAAGACCATCACTATTGCAGCCAACGGCCTAGTACATTGGATTTATGCTACCGACAAGACTTCTACTTCGGCATCCTCTGCCCGCAGCACTGTGGTGGGTATAGGCAACACGTTCTCCTACGCAGGCTATCAGGGCTCGTATGTACGCGCATTCATCACCAATGTGTATGGCGAGACATGTACCCAACCTATCAGTTTTGCTGATGAGAAAACGGTGGACGTAGAGGATATACCAGTAGAGAATCGTTTAGCATTGCTGCTATATCCTAATCCTGCTAATGCATATTTGAATGTGTTTATGAATGCTTACGAGCAAGAAGATATGATTCACATCTACGACACTAATGGTAAACTACTGATTATTAAGCTAGTAGTTGGAGCTGTAACAATGGTGCCAGTACAATCCTTATCTTCAGGAATGTATATCGTGCGCGTTGGAGAACGCATTGGTAAATTTTTTAAGGAATAAGCATCATTCTTGGCATACTTTTTGCAGAAAGAATAGCGAAAGAATTAATATATTTATAAACTAAAAAACAATTATTATATGAAAAAGTATATATGTGATGTATGCGGTTGGGAATATGATCCAACAGTAGGTGTAGAAGAAGCGGGAATTGTTCCTGGCACAGCATGGGAAGATGTACCTGCAGACTTTGTTTGCCCACTCTGCGGAGTAGGAAAAGATGAGTTTTCAGTAGCAGAATAGGCATTCCTCTATCCTTTCCTAGGAGGTATAAATTAAGTGAAAATTCACTTTAGCACATTAGGATGCAAACTTAACTTTGCTGAGAGTAGCGCTCTCGGCAAAGTGCTTTTGTCACGTGGACATCAACGTGCTTCACAGAACGAAGTACCAGACGTATGCGTAATCAATACTTGCTCTGTCACCGATGCTGCAGACCACAAGGATCGCCAAGCAATCAATCAACTGCATCGCAAATACCCTAATGCCATTATTATCGTGACTGGCTGCTATGCTCAATTACAACCGCAGCAGATTGCAAATATCGAAGGTGTAGATTATATATTAGGGCAAAACGAGAAATACGATATCCCCACCCTCATAGACGAGATAGAACAACGCTGCCATACCTCTTGCACAGCAAGTAGCAAAATTCGTGTAGCATCAATTCGTGAAATAGACGAATTTCATGGAGTACGCTCGGGAGATGATCGTACGCGCTGTTTTATCAAAGTACAAGACGGATGCAATTATTTCTGCACCTACTGCACCATTCCTTATGCACGAGGCAAATCACGCAACCCTAAGATATCAGAAGTGCTACAAAATGCACAAGAAGCTATCAATCAAGGTGCCAAAGAATTGATCCTGACAGGAGTAAACATTGGTGACTTCGGACGAAGCACAGAAGAGACATTTGCAGATTTAATCAAGGCCATTGATGCACTCTCTGGCGATTTTCGAGTGCGAATTTCATCATGCGAGCCCAACTTATTGACCGATGAAATCATTGATTTTGTAGCACAATCCCAGCATTTTGCTCCGCACTTCCATATTCCATTACAATCTGGCAGCAACGAAGTGTTGCAAATCATGAAACGCCGCTACACACGCGAACTATTTGCAGATCGCGTAAAGCACATCCGTCAGGTGATGCCACATGCTTTCATCGGTGTGGATTGTATGGTTGGAGTTCGAGGTGAAACTGCCTCTTATTGGGAAGACTACCTATCATTTATCAAGCAATTAGATGTAAGCCAACTACATGTATTCACCTATTCAGAACGGGCAAATACCCGCATGCTAGAAATGCCTTTGCACATAGTGCCAAAAGCAGAACGCCAACGCCGAAGCAAGATCCTGCATGAAGTATCCGAAGAGAAAACCAAGGCATTCTATGCTAAATACGCACATAGAAAAGCAGTAGTACTATGGGAATCTAAAAAAGAAGGCGACCAAATGGCAGGTTTCACCGACAACTATATCAAAGTGTATCGACCATACGATAAAAGCAAGATCAATACTTTTGAAACAATAAATTCGGCAGAAAAATAACTTTTTTCTGCAAAAACCTTGCATATGTGCAATTTTTGTTGTACTTTTGCAGTGTCTTTGCATTGACTAGCAAAGATTTTCCCCAAATTATAAGAAATTTATTACACATTTTATGCAATACGACATGCGAAAACTCGAGCGTATGACGCTCGAACAGTTGACGGAAATTGCACAAACGTTCAATATCAAGGTTGGACGCAATGATGCTGCGCAATCCGTTATTTACCAGATTTTAGATGCTCAAGCTGACAAACATGGTGCCGAAGTCCAAGCCCGTGCAGATGCACGCGAGGAGAAGCGCAAAGGCAAACGTGCACGAATTCAGAATGGTCCACAAAAAGTTAATACCGATAACCTCAAAAGCAATCGTGTATTAGCTACTGTAGGCAGCAAGGAAGAGACACTAGGGCTAATCAAGGAAGAACAATCTAAGCAACCAATACCTAAACCAGTGATATCTGCTGTTCAACCATCGCTGTTTGAGATGGCTACAGCTCAACAGCCAGAACAACCATCTCCAGATGTGCAACCAACTGAGGAAGCAAAGGATGAACCCACAGCTAAAAAGAAACGTGAGCGTAAAACCAAAGAGGCAAAGCACCCCGTAGCAGAAGTTGTAAGCGAAACAGCAGAGCCTATTACGCCAGCAGCAGACACTGCATCCTCTGTAGAAGAACCTGCTACCAAACCACACGAGAAGAAACGCGGACGTCCAAAGAAAGAAAAAGCAGTTGCAACGACCGCAGCATCGGAGAAAAATGAAGCAACCCCTGAAGAGGTAGGGCTACAGGAGAATGTAGCAACAACACAAGAAGAAACGCCTGCACAGACTCCTAATCCGCACACACCAAGCCGCAAAAACGAGACTAAAGAAGAACGCCAAGCACGTGTAAATGCTCGTATCGCACAAATCACTCAGCAGATAGCTAAACGCGAAGAACAAATCGCTAACGGTGAAGAAATCACTCCTATCAATGAGAAGCCACAACCTAAAGTCGTACTTTCTCCCGAAGAGGAGATGCTCAACAAAGGTGTAGAAGCATTTGGCGACACGATTACGGCTATCGGCACATTAGAGTGCGCACCTGATGGCTATGGATTCTTGCGTAGTGCAGACTACAACTATATCTCTTCGCCAGATGATATTTATGTATCACAACAACAAATCCGCCAATATAGTCTTAAAACAGGCGACACTGTGGAATGTACTATCCGTCCTCCAAAAGAGGCAGACAAGTATTTCCCCATGAAAGAGGTAGTGCGTATCAATGGTATCTCTCCTGCATTAGCAAAAGAGCGTATCGCATTCGAGAACCTTACACCATTATTCCCTGATGAGAAGTTCAAATTATGTAAGGGCGACAAAAGCGACCCATTATCGGTACGCATCATCGACTTCTTTGCACCTATTGGCAAAGGACAACGTGGCTTGATTGTCGCACAACCTAAGACCGGTAAGACCGTCTTGCTCAAAGATATCGCCAACGCAATTGCAGCCAACCACCCAGAAGTATATATGATTGTACTGCTGATCGATGAGCGTCCAGAGGAGGTAACCGACATGGCACGTTCTGTAAATGCAGAAGTTATTGCCTCAACCTTTGACGAACCAGCAGAGAATCATGTGAAAGTAGCAAACATCGTGCATGAGAAAGCAAAACGATTGGTAGAATGCGGACACGACGTGGTTATATTATTAGATAGCATCACGCGCCTTGCGCGCGCATATAATACGGTAGCACCTGCTAGCGGAAAAGTGTTATCCGGTGGTGTAGAGGCACAGGCATTGCACAAGCCCAAACGCTTCTTTGGTGCTGCCCGTAATATTGAGAATGGTGGTAGTTTGACCATCATCGCTACTGCCTTGACCGAGACTGGAAGCAAGATGGATGATGTAATCTTTGAGGAGTTTAAAGGCACAGGTAACATGGAATTGCAACTCGACCGTAAACTCAGCAACAAACGCATCTTCCCTGCCGTTGATATAGCGGCATCTTCTACTCGCCGCGACGACCTGCTGGTTCCTGCGGATGTACTGAGCCGAATGTGGATGATCCGCAAGGAGTTGACAGACATGAACAGCATAGAGGCAATGGAGAAACTCAAGACTTACATGGAGCGCACGAACGACAACGATGAGTTTCTATTGTCGGTAACAGGTATCAGATAAAAGTGTCGTAAGGTTCCAATGAGATTTCAATCAGGTTCCAATGGAGGCACGAGGCAAATAGGAGGGAGCATATGCGCATTGCTATTATCAATGGTCCAAACTTAAATATACTAGGCAGACGCGAGCCAAATATCTACGGCACTCGCTCAATGGAGCAAGTGCTAGTAGATCTTCAGCGTATTTATCCCGACGTATATTTAGTATATCATCAGTCTAACCATGAAGGCGACTTAATTGATTGGATACAGCAATATGGATTGTTATCTATGCATAATACACCATACAACGGTATTGTACTCAATGCAGGCGGGTATACACATACAAGTATAGCATTGCGCGATGCGGTGGCGTGCAGTCGGGTGCCTGTAGTGGAAATGCACATATCAAATATTGCAGAACGTGAGAGCTTTAGACACATTAGCCTACTCACAGATGTATGCCAACATACCATTATGGGACATGGCATTGAAGGCTATCAAGAAGCAGTGGATTGGATTATCAAACACACCAAATGAAAAGACGCAACTGGTCATATTGTATCATTGGACTAGTGCTGCTATGGGGAAATATCTGCATAGGAAAAGCGCAAAACAATCCATATGTGGACGACAAATTGTTTCACTATGGTTTTTCTTTGGGAGTATCTTATCTCACTTACGGCGTTACCGAGTTGGATAGTATCACACAAGTAGCCACACAAGGCACTGTTTACCATGCGCGTACCTCTGCACCAGGCATTGGTTTCACCATTGGCGGCCTAATCGACTTGCGCTTGGCTCGCTACTTAAATCTACGTTTCTGCCCTAGTCTAAGTTTTGATACGCGAACTATCACATACCTACACGATAGTATTCCTATTGACGAAATAAAGGGAGTAGATTGCCTGAATAATCAACCTACGATACAAACTATCCCAATCAGCCTTCCATTATACCTAAAGTGGTCCGCAGCACGGGAAGTGAATTACCGTCCGTATCTAATCGCAGGTGGTGGTGTCAGTTATAGCGTATCTTTTAAGAAAGATGTGGTAATCTATCCTAATCCCCTTGATTATTTCGTGGAAGTGGGCTTTGGATGCGATTTCTATTTCCGATGGTTCAAACTATGTCCTGAAATAAAATATCGTTTGGGCTTCAACAATGTACTAACCTCGCTACCCACGGGTATTGATCCTGCCAATGACAAGGCATGGAATCCTAGTGAACAAGACCATTTTTATACCAATTCCCTGTCTAGTTTGAGAAATCAGCAAATATCACTCATATTCCACTTTGAATAAGAATTTGAAAAGGTAAATAGAACATGCTTCGATTAAAACAATACATATTATTATTGTTCCTTCCTTTAGCTATCATCTCTTGTCAAGAAGATATACTATCGGATGACCCTACTTTGCGCCTGACATTCTCGCATGACTCCTTGTTGTTTGACACCGTCTTCACCAAGATGGGATCATCCACCAAGCGAATGATGGTATATAATCCTCACAACAATGCCATCCTAATCAACAGAGTAGAAATGGCAAACGGACAATCATTCTTCATCAACCTAGATGGTGAGAATCAGCTTGAGAATCTACGTGATATCACATTGAGGGGAGGAGATAGTTTATTTCTTTTCGTTCGTGCAGAAATTGACCCACAGAAAACCAGTAGTCCTTTAGTAGAAGATACTATCACATTCTATGTGAGCAATCAACCGCAGCATATCTATCTGCAGGCATATGGCCAAAATGTGGAAATTATCCGTAGCGAGGAGAAGTTTGTACAATGCAATCATTTGAATTTGAAAAATACAAAGCCCTACTTGATATATGATACGTTGGTGGTAGTAGGCAATCTGACTATTCAGCGTGGAACAACGCTATATATGCACTCTGGTTCGGTGATTTATGCTTATGGCAACGTAATAGCAGAAGGCACCAAGGAAGAACCTATCATCATTCGAGGTGATCGCACCGACATGCTATTCGACTCAGTGCCATACCGAGTGGCCTCAGGGCAATGGAATGGATTATATTTAATCCATCCTAAAGGATGGGCTACACCTCGATATAGCATCAATCATACCGATATACTTTCGGGGTCTATCGGCTTATACGCTCTTTCAGAAGAAATGGAGCAGCGTCCTACCATGTCGCTTACCAATGCCCGAATTCATAATCATTCTTTATATGGATTGGTATTGCAGAATATCGATGCTACTGTGGTAAATTGCGAGATTAGCAACTGTGCCTCCTACTGCGTATATCTATCGGGAGGAAAGCACACTTTTGTGCATAATACTATTGCATCTTATTTTGGTTTCCCATATACCACTATCAATATTCATAACAATATTCTAGCAGAAGATGTAGCAGCATTGTATATCAACAACCTAAGCAAAAATATGGCTCCCACAGCAGCTTCATTCCACAATTGCATTATCACTGGCGCACGCAAAAACAATGTAGTGGTAGCTACTCCACTAACCAATCACTACGAAGGCACCTTCTCTGGCAACTACCTACGCGCCGATTCGCTACCAGAAGCTTTTGCTCGAAATAATATATATGCAAGCGATTCGGATAGTGTAGTATTCCGCAATATTTATTATTTGTACCGCGAATACCACTACTACGATTTTAGATTAGACTCCTTATCACCTGCACGTGGTGTAGCAGATTCCATAATTTCACTATCCTATCCATACGATCGCATAGGTACTCGCCGCAAGACTCATCCCGATGCAGGATGCTACGAATATATAGAAGAAGCAACGTCAAATTAGGCAAGACACATACTCTCATCTACCTAAAATCATCAACAATTTGGCTTTTTTTCTAAAAAAATTTGGTAGATTGAGAAAAAAGCAGTACCTTTGCATGCTTTTTCGCGCAAATTATAAACTCGCCCCATAGATTGGGCCTAAAATAAAGATAAAACAATGAAACGTACATTCCAACCAAGCCAACGTCGCCGCCGTAACAAACATGGCTTCCGTGCCCGTATGGCAACTGCAAATGGTCGCCGTGTATTGGCAGCACGTCGTGCACACGGTCGTAAAAAATTAACCGTAGCAGACGAAGGTCGTCACAAACGCTAATCAACGGTTAGAGTTCCTTAGGGGCATTTCCTAAGGCATAAGCATTGGGAAAAGATATACTCTTTTCCCTTATTGTGTTATAATAAAACATCGTATATGGAAAATACACGACAACAAAAGATTGAACGCTTGATACAAAAGGATCTGAGCGACATTTTTTTAAGATACGCGCGCGCGTTACGCGGTACCTTGATATCCGTCAGTGAGGTGCGAATATCACCCGACTTGAGCATCGCGCATGTCTATCTAAGCATTTTTCCACAAGATAAAGTGGCTTTCACTATCGCTCAAGTGCAAGAGGATACTGGTAAGATTCGTGGTGAATTAGGACGCTTGGAGCGTCATCAACTGCGTGTCATACCTGAATTGCATTTCCATCTCGACGAAACAATTGAGCGTATGGAACGCATTGACGAACTGCTAAAGCAATAAGTAGTAAAAGTAGCGGGCAATCCATTAAAGTAGTAATAGAAGCACCAGCATGAAGACCGAACTGAAAATAGCATGGCGGTATCTATTTGCTAAAAAGCAATACAATGCCATACATATCATTTCTGGTATCAGTGCCGCAGCAATAGGAGTAGTCACTGCGGCTATGGTGTGCGTGCTCAGCGTGATGAATGGTTTCGGAACCATGGTAGAGCAAATGTTTTCTCTGTTCGACCCCGATATCCGCATTACCGCCAATACAGGCAAATCATTCTACGACCAAGGCGATGCTTTTCTTGCACTGCGTGAATTGCCATGTGTAGATATCATTAGCCAAAGCATTGAAGAAACGGCTCTTCTTCAATTCGAGGATAAGCAAATGCCCGTTCGATTGCATGGTGTAGACTCTGTATTTAGTCAACTTACTCATATTGATAGTATCATCACCGATGGGTATTACACTGTAAACGATGGAGCTTTTGACCGAGCGGTACTAGGTGTTGGATTGGCAGCGCAAATGGGCATTGGCGCTCGATTCGTGAGTCCATTGCATTTGTATGCTCCCAAGCGTAATGCCAAAGTGAATATGCTGCGTCCAGATCAAAGTTTCAATGATGAAGTATGTTACATCGCAGGTACATTTGCCGTACAACAAGCCACCTACGACGAGGAAGTTATGTTGGTAGATATAGACCTAACACGCAGGTTACTTGATTATCGCTGCAATGAGATAACCGCATTGCAGGTAAAATTATCACCTAACACATCCGTTCGTCAGGCAAAAAAAGATATTCAGCAGATTCTTGGAGATGAATTCAACATTGCAGACCGATACGAACAGCATCAAGATTTTTATCGCTTGCTACATATAGAGAAACTGCTTACTGCCTTATTGTTGGTTTTTATTTTACTCATTGCTTCGTTCAATATTGTTGGTTCGTTGACTATGCTGATAGTGGATAAGCAATCCGACATACGCACTCTCAGTCACTTGGGTGCGAGCAAGCAGATGATTCAACGCATATTCCTCTTTGAGGGGTGGTTGATATCTTCGTTGGGTGCGGGTATTGGTTTGATTATCGGTCTGATGGTTTGCTTGATACAGGAGCACTTTGGACTACTCAAACTGGGTAATGGTACCGAATATGTGCTATCGGCCTATCCTGTCACAGTACAAGCCACCGACATTGTACTTGCGTCTCTGATTGTGCTTTCGTTAGGAGCTATAGCGGCTTGGATACCCGCTAAAAGAATTAAGTATTAAATATAGGGAATTGATTACATATATGAAGCATATCCTACATATATTACCACTACTGCTATTATTGGCATCATGCCATTCTCCACATCATTCTAATATGCCTAATGAGTTGGCATACGATAGCGTATATACAATAGCTGATTTACAATGGCATAAGCAATACTACCCCACCCTTGATCAGCAAGTATTTTCTGTGGACCTACTTACTGATGGATTGGCTTTTGACTCTGCTTATCATATCACGGGTACAGGCTTGAACCTGTTTTTCTCTGATATTTTTCTCCCTCTGACCGATAGTCTACTGACTGAGGGAGCGTATTGTATGGATACTACTGCATCGTCTTACACCTTTCTTCCCTATATGAATTTCGATGGGAACATTACAGGTTGCTATATGCTTGATATACAAGAAAGCAGCATCAAACGCATTATTGGCTTCACAAGTGGAGAGTTTGAAATCCACTACGTAGACAATGACATACAAATGGACATTACGCTTTACCAAGCTGACTCCACATGCTATCGTGCCGTATATCAAGGTCCTTGCATATATCGATGATTGAACGCGAATATCATACCTACCTAAAATTGGAGCGAGGACTGAGTAGCCACTCCATAGATGCCTACGAACGTGATTTACATCGTTTGAAAATGTATATGGGCAAGCATGGTATAGACATCGTTCATGCCACGTTTGATGATTTGCAGGCCTTTGTGTTTGATGTTTTCAAAGAAATTGATAGCGCAAAAACACAAGCACGACTTTTATCGGGTATCCATTCGTTCTACCGTTTTTTGCTATATCACCATTACATTGAGCAAGACCCATCCGAATTGCTAGAGATGCCACGCATTGAGAAGAAGTTACCAGAAGTACTCTCTTTAGAAGAAATTGATGCTATGATTGCACAAATTGACATGTCTAAGGCGGAAGGGCACCGTAATCGTGCTATCATTGAGATGCTCTATGGTAGTGGTTTACGTGTGAGCGAGTTGGTAGATCTTAGATTAAGCAATATCTATCGTCAAGAAGGATACATGCGCATATTGGGCAAAGGAAACAAACAACGCCTAGTTCCTATCTCTCCAGAAGCAGATAAGCAGTTAGAATATTGGTTGGAAGATCGATGCCATTTAGATATCAAGCCAGAAGCTAAAGATATAGCTTTTCTCAACCACTATGGTCGCCAACTTACACGTGCTATGATTTTCACTATCGTTAAGCGACTAGCTCAGTTAGCAGGTATCACCAAAACCATATCTCCACACACATTGCGCCATTCGTTTGCTACACATTTGCTGCAAAATGGAGCCGATTTACGTATTATTCAGCAGTTATTGGGACATGAATCTATTGTCACGACAGAGATTTACACACATGTAGATATCCACGATTTGCGTGAAGCTGTAATCAAATATCACCCAGAAAATAGATGAAACGCCTCTGCCACATATTGATTGCATTGCTATGTCCGTTGTGCATCTTCTCACAATTGGCAGAAACCATTATTGTGGGCGAGATCTATGACCACCTTTCTGGCGAACCATTGCCGAATGTGAATGTGGTACTGCAAGGCACTTCCTATGGTACTACATCTTCTCCAGAAGGTTTATTCCTATTGCGCTGCAATATTGATAAGCCCCGTCAGATGGTAGTATCGGCTATTGGTTACCACACACAACGTTTTCGTATTGAGCCTGGTATGCAAGTAGGCATAGATATTGAGATGCAAGAAAAAGTGAATTCACTCAACGAAGTATTTGTAGTACCAGGTGCCAATCCTGCATTGCCGTTAATGGAACAGGTACGCAAACATCGTCAGTATAATTCGCAACTACTTGTTCAAGCCACCGACCATAGCAAGCAAAACGTACAAACAGCATTGTTTGTATCAGACATACAAGCCAAACATTTGCGTAGGACATTGTGGAAAAACTTGCAACACGGCATGATTCAACAAGGCGATTCTACCTACCTTATTCCGCTCTATTGGCGTCACCAACAACCCGATACAATCTGCGAACAAGCTATGTTGCTTACCTCCACAGAGTATCAGATGCTACTTGCGCAAATGCCTACAACCTATGATTTCTACGATAACAATTTACCTATCTTATCTATGTCGATGCTCAGTCCTTTGGCAACATCGGGCAACACCTACTATAACTACTATTTGGCTGACAGCACCTACGTGGGTAATGAGAAACATTATACCATACATTTTCGAACAAAAAACACTTTCTACGCCACATTCAATGGTGAGCTGATTATCGACTCTGCCACGTACGCATTGCGCAGTATTTCCGCCACGGTGCCTGTGCAAACCAATATCAATTATCTCAAGCAACTGACTATCAAACAATCGTTCGCGCCAAACAATGCTCTGCTACAAGAGAACCTATCCATGTTGCTTGACTTTGCAATAAAGTCCGATACTAGTCATATTTTCCCTACTCTGCTCATCACTCGTGCCACACAATATCCGTTATCCGATAACCTCTATCCGCTAACCAATAGCAGATATCCGATAATCGATACACTATCCACTACACCCGATATTGCCGAACCTATCCACATGCAGATTACCCAAAGCATAGACTCTTTGCGCCAAACACCACTATTCAAAGTAGCAGAGTTTGTAGCATACATTTTGCAAACAGGCAACATACCCACTAGCAAATATGTGGAAGTTGGACCAGTCAACAAACTACTTGACATTAACCGCTATGCAGGAGTGCAAGTGGGCATACCACTGAGCACTACCCCAGCACTATGGAAGAACGTAGCGATGAATGGTTATGTTTCCTACGGTACCAAAGATCGGGCATGGAAAGGCATGGGGCAAATCGAAGTGGCATTGCCAAGTGTCAAGCGGCACATCTTCCGTATCCGCTATAGCGACGATTATATCTTCTCTGATGTCAATGATTTTCAAGAATATATTCGTGAGAACAACATCTTCGACCCTCAGATTAATCTTATCACACGCATCATGCGTGCAGCACCGTTCAACGAAGATTACTACTACAACACCATCACTCGTCGTCGCGAGGGAAGAGTGCATTTCGAGAACGAGTGGCACAAGAATATAGAAACACAGGGCTATATCAAAGTTGGCAGATTGGGCTATGGAGAAGTCAGCAGCGACTACGATGCACAGCCATCATTTTTCTACTCCACTCTGGGGGCTTCCGTACGCTTGAGTTATGACGAACGTGTAGTAGATTCCTATTTCCATCGTCGCCATATCTATAACCATTTGCCTGTGCTATACTTAGGTGCAGAGTTGGGTAGCTATACTCTGCATTCTAATCCTTCCACTGAAGGGGCATACCACATGTACGGAAACATCCAACTCATGTTGCGTCACAACATCGATATGGGTATGGCGGGACACTTGCACTACTTGCTGCAAGCAGGAATGATTTTTGGGCGTGTGCCTTATCCATTGCTACACATTTTCACTTCTAACCAGACGCACACCTTCGATATCCATCGGTTCTCGTTGATGAACAACTATCAGTATGGTGCAGATCAATATGTGTCGATGCAAGCTCATTGGAATGGCAAGGGATTGTTGTTCAATCTCATTCCCGGAGTTCGATATCTGCACTTACGCGAACTATTAGAGCTGAAGGTCGCGTGGGGAGGTTTGCGTCAGAACCATCAGTCGGTTTTGCCTTTCCCCACTGGCCATTTGTCGTCATTGCAAATACCTTATGTAGAGGCAGGCGTGGGTATCGGAAATATCCTACGAGTTGGAGAAGTATATGGTGTATTCCGCCTAACCCATTTGCAAGACAACACATGCCCATGGTGGGCACTCCGTTTCCGATTTACTATAGGAATGTAAATAACTAATATGATAAATTAATATTATAGGGTAATGAGTGATAACAACGAAGACATACGCATAGAATATTGCGAAGGTTCGCGTCGAAGTATTCAGCAGGTGCTAGACGCTTGCCGAGAGGAACGCCGTCCATATGTGCTAATCAAGAAGGATTTAAAAGAACACTCAAAATTAGCTACAATCCTCGTCCCTATCACGATGCTTGAGGAGGAAGTATATAAGGCAGAGATATGCACCTATCTGGCTAGAAAGACAGGTGCACACATTATTCTGCTACGGGCCAATGACTATGGTAGCAAGGCCAAACGCAACACTCAACGGATCATCACACACATTCGCACTATTTGTGAACGAACAGGAAATAAAATCACTTACGAAGAACAAGTAGCCAAAGGCGACAGTTTTCATATCCACAAAGAACTTGCCTCCATATCCTACAATCTTCAAGAGAAAGATAAAGGAGGCATCTTGATACTCCTCACTGCTAGCCGAGAATATGGGCTAGATGATTGGCTTTTTGGTCCGCCTGAACAATATGTAATCCGCCACAGTTCTGTGCCCGTGATGTTGGTTAACCCACGATCCGACCTTTTCTCGCTCTGCGATTAAGAATGTAGGCCGATTATATCACTTTCTAGGAGCAGATACGTAGGTTGGATAGAATACTTGCTTCAAGCTATCTGCTACGTTGTGATGATTCTTGAGCAACACATTTGCAGGGAAATAACACTCGCCCGTGATGCCCTCAATGGTGCGATTGAGGCGAAGTTGGCGGCAAATCTCATTGCCCTCGTTCCAAGCAGCAGCTGCTTTAGGATTGCCCAAGTGGTATGGAGCCATACCTATATATACACGGCACTTATCGGTAGCATGTTGAGCCCACCAATGAGCCAAAATCTCGTAGTCTGCCACCTTCTTGCCAATCTCCCAATATAGTTGAGGTACAACATAGTCAATCCACCCCTTCTCCATCCAAAGGAGAATATCGGCATAGAGTTGATCATAGTTTTGCAAGCCATTGGTCTCACTACCACGTGGGTCATTCACTTTGTTGCGCCAAATGCCAAATGGAGAGATGCCAAACTGAACATGAGGCTTGATACTATTGATGGTGTTATGAACTTGCTCTATTGCTAAATTCACGTTGTCGCGACGCCAATCACCAATATTATCAAACCCACGAGAATCCTTTGCATATGCCTCTGCATCAGGGAAGTCTTGTCCCGATACTGGATAAGGATAGAAATAGTCATCCATATGAATAGCTTGAATATCATAGCGAGTAACCAAATCGGCTACTACAGCACAAAGGAAGTCGCGAGTCTCTTGTAGATGAGGAGCAAAATACCATTGTGTGCCGTACTTAAGAAACCATTCGGGATGCTTGTGATAAATGTGATTTGAAGCAAGATCTTCAATCTTGCTACCGCCACCAGTCACACGATAAGGGTTGATCCATACATGTACATCGATGCCGCGCTTGTGTGCTTCTTGACAAACGAACTCTAAAGGATCATAAGTAGCTGCCTCTCCTTGCTTGCCAGTGAGCCAAGCGCTCCATGGTTCTAGTTCAGAAGCATATAGTGCATCAGCAGTAGGACGCACTTGGAATACGATAGCATTGAGGTGCATTGCTTGGAATGAATCCAACATAGCCACCATATCCTGCTTTTGTTGATCATAATTACCAATAGCCGCCTTAGTAGGAAAATCAATATTGGCTACTGTGCTTACCCATGTAGCACGAAAATAAGGCTGTCCTGCAAACATCATAGTTGCCAACGCAGCCAATAGAATAGTAAGAATTGGTCTTTTCATGGAATTGTAATTTATTGTTATTTAGTATTTCACCATTCACTTCACTAATATGCCTCTGAAGAATTGGGGAAAGAAGATTGCTTCACGGCCTGTACATACTGTCCTACTGCTCCCTTAACCGCATCTCCTAACTCAGCAAAATGACGCAAGAACTTAGGTTTGAAGCCTTGATTTAGCCCAAGCATATCATGAAGTACTAGCACTTGACCATCGGTCATATTCCCCGCACCAATACCAATGGTAGGACATGACACCAACTTGGTAACATCTTCTGCCAGATGTGCAGGAATCTTCTCCAGCACGATAGCGAAGCACCCTGCACCATCCAAAAGTTGCGCATCACGAAGCAGTTTATCAGCTTCTACTGCCTCCTTGGCACGTAGGCCATAACCACCCAACTGATTCACGCTTTGAGGGGTAAGACCAAGGTGGCCCATCACAGGAATACCCGCTCTTACCAGGTGGCGAATAACGGGCAAGATCTCCTCGCCACCTTCCAACTTGAGCGCATCTGCCCCCGACTCCTTCATCATACGGACTGCATTACGCACAGCATCTTCCTCACTCACTTGATAACTACCAAAAGGCATATCCAAGACTACCAGACAATGTTTCGCTGCACGTACCACACCGCGAGCTAGGAAAATCATTTCATCCACCGTGATGGGTAAAGTATAAGAATTGCCACAAACAACGTTGGACGCACTATCACCCACGAGAATCATATCAATGCCAGCCTCATCCAACAAAGTAGTAAGTGTAAAATCATAACTGGTGAGCATGGCTATCTTTTCGCCCTGCTGCTTCATCTGACGCAAACGCGTGGTCGTCATACGAGTATTTTGAACATGAACAGACATAATAATCGATGATTTTTACTTTTTATAGTTTACAAATTAGTGTGTAAAATTACTAATTAAGATCGTACCCATAGTGGCGAAGGCGCATTTGCGATGATCGCCAGTCTTTGTCCACCTTGACAAAGAGCTGCAGGAATACAGGTTTGCCAAAGAATGCCTCTATTTCGCGGCGTGCTTGTGTTCCTACTCGCTTCAGTGCTTTGCCGCCTTTACCGATGATAATACCCTTTTGACTATCACGCTCCACATAGATGACCGCACCAATGCGGATGATGCCCTCTGGGTGTTGTTCGTCGGGCTCCTCGTCCAAAAATGACTCAACCTCCACCTCTACGCTATAAGGAATCTCCTTGTCGTAGTTGAGCAGAATCTTCTCGCGAATCATCTCATCCACAAAGAAACGCGATGACTTGTCGGTCAATTGGTCTTTGGGGAAGAATGGCGGACATTCAGGTAGTGCCTCACGGATAGCGGCGAAGAGTTGGTCGGTGCCAAACTTCTGCTGTGCGGAGATAGGGAACACCGTTGCCTCAGGCAATACGCGATGCCAGTACTCCACTAGTTGCTCCAGTGTTTCTTGCGTAGTAAGGTCTATCTTATTGATAATCAAGAATACTTTTGCCTTGATGCGCTTCACTTTGTCAAGGAAGTCGGCATTCTTATCGGGGTTGTCTTGTACGTCTGTCACATAGAGTAGCACATCCGCATCCACCAATGCCGAGCGCGAGAACTCCAACATCTGCTCTTGCAGTTTGTAATTGGGTTGTAGCACACCTGGCGTGTCGCTATATACCATTTGAAAGTCATCGCCATTGACGATACCCATGATACGATGGCGAGTGGTTTGCGCCTTCGATGTGATAATCGACAGGCGCTCACCCACCAATACGTTCATCAGTGTGGATTTACCCACATTGGGATTACCTACTATATTTACAAAACCTGATTTGTGCATTTACTTAATAACTGAATAAGCGTGATTTAGAGAGTTTGGTAATCTTGCCATACTTGGCTTTGATTTGCTTTTGGTCAATGAGTTTAGGGTCACCCATGATGAGAATAGTGATAGGTTTGTCTTTTACTCGTTGCTCATAGAAAGATAGCACATTATCAAAAGTCAAGCGTTGAATATCACGCACTTGCAGCATGGCAGGGTCCACCTTGTAACCCAAGAGCATATTGGCTGTCAGGCGTTGACTCTTGCTGCGGAAAGTAGGCTTGTTGGACAATACCGATTGACGTAAGACGGTGCGGATATTCTCCATTGTTTCAGGATACTGTGGCATAGAATCCAAGAGGCTCATATACACGTCTATTGCATCAGCTACCTTGTCGGATTGTGTACCCACATAGCCCGTGAACTTGGTCAGTTGTCCTTGTTTTGGAGCGCGTGAGAAATAGCCATATGCGGTGTATGCCATAGAGCGTTTTTCGCGTATCTCGTTCATCACAAGACCAGAGAAACCGCCACCAAAGTACTCGTTGAATGCCATATAATTTACTGCTTCCTTCACGTTGTATGGTTCGCCATCAATGAGGAAATACACTTTGGCTTGTTGCATACTTGCATCAGGGAGGAAGTATATCTTATTCTCCGTGATAGGCACAACAGGACGCTCCACAGGTGATTTGGTTGGGCGCACATGCTGATTGAGTGAGAGTTTGGTATAGAGGATATTCTTCACATCCAATGCTGGCAACGCACCTGCGTAGTGAATCTCCAACTCGTAGTTTTGCACTTGGTGCAACACACCTTCGAGTTGCGACGGAGTCATTTGCAGCACCTCTTCCATCAACGCAGGGCGTTTGATATATGGAGAGTTCTCGCCATAACGTACATAGTCGAAAGCCGCATCTGCCACAATATCGGTATTGCGTTCCTCTACTTTGCGCGAAGAATATACTTGACCCTTGATATTGTTGATTAGCATGTCGTTTTCGGATTCGAAGTTAGGGAACATCATGTGCAGATTGACCATCTCCACAATCTTCTCTAAGTTCTCTTCGTTACCTTCAATATCTACATAGAAATATCCGTCCGATACTGAGTAACTGCATTTGCCGCCCAACTTAGCGAGGTTAGCGCGGAACTCTGCTGGCTTGATGCCTGGTGTACCCTTGATACCCGACATATTCATCAATGCCGCAGCATACTCTAATAGTGGCAACTCGTATGTGCCCACACCATATTTCAAACGGAGTGAGAAGATATGGTTCTTGGTGTTTGGTGTGCAATATACGCTCACGCCCTCGTAGAAACGGTCTTGGTCAATGTCAGAGAAGTCAATGAAAGTAGGTGTAAGTTTGCCCGCAGGAATAGCATCTAAGTATTGGCAATACTCCGACTCGCCCTTTGGCGACTCCAGTGATTTGATTTTTGGTTTGGGCAGTTTGTCTTTTTTAGGTGTACCCTCCTCAATCTCAAACACTTTCTTTGGAGCACCCAAATACTGCTTTGCTACGCGCTTGAGGTCGTCCATTGTGATAGCAGCCACCAACTCTTTCTCGCGCAGGATCTCCTCTACCGATTGTTGATAAGTAAAAGCGTTGTAGAGCAGCGATACTTTCATCTGAGGATACTCCATTGTGCGGTCAAACTCTTGGTAGAAGTTCTGGCGCACCATCTCCACCAACTCGGGGTCAATGTCGCCATCCACCAGTTTCTGCACCTCTTTCATTACCAATTCCTCCGTTTCTTTGAGCGAAGTATAGGTTTGTGTTTGAGCATCCATGTATGGCACTGCCACCACGAGGAAGCGACCTTGGTCACGGCGCGTGTCGTTGGCTGCTACGGCATACATGAGTTTATTGTCCAATGTCAGTTGGTCAAGCAAACCAATCTGCATGGAGTTGGAGAGCAAATTAGCCACGAAATTCAATGTCAGTTCATCTTTATCGCCCACAGCCACACCGTTGTACGCGATATTTAGCTCTGGCATATAGCCCAGTTTAGCAGTATAGCGTTCATCTTGTGTGAAGGCAGTGGTAGGATACTTTGTGCGCTCAGGCAGAGGGCGCGATTGCAGTTTGCCAAAGGTCTTTTCAATCAATGGTTTGGTAGTCTCAATCTCAAAATCACCCACCAAGATAAGTGCCATATTGTTAGGCACATACCATGTATTGTAGAAGTCGATGAGTTTGCGCAGTTTAGGATTCTTCAGGTCCTCTGGATAACCGATGATGTCGCGTGCGTAGGCATGTCCCTCATAGAGTTTGCCGAAAATAAAGTTGCGCACGTGGGTGGAGTTGTCATCAAGGTACATATTGTATTCCTCGAACACGTTTTCTAGTTCGGCTTGGAAGCTGCGGAACACAGGATTGGTCAAGCGGTCTGCGTAAAGAGTGAGCCAACGCTCCATCTGATAAGAAGGGAACGAGTTCATATAGCAGGTCACATCGTAACTGGTAAACGCGTTCAATCCCTCGCCACCAATACCCTGAATCAGGTTGGAGAATTCATCCGTAGCAGCATATTGCGCAGCTTCGCGCGACACTTCGTTGATGCGCAGTTGCACCGCCTCGCGCGCTTGGTCATCGGTGGTGAGTGCCAGTGTATCGTAGAGGGCAATGATTTGCTCGTAAAGCGGTTTCTCTTTTGCCCAATCAAGTGCGCCAATGCGGTCGGTACCTTTGAAGAGCATGTGCTCGAGGTAGTGTGCCAGACCAGTAGCATCAGCAGGCTCATCAATGGAACCCGCGCGGGTGACAGTCCAACCCTGCACATCGGGTTGGTCATGGTCTTCCCACAAGTAAACGGTCAAACCATTGTCCAATTGGTACTGTACGAAATCATCATTCTGTGCCCATGCTGCGAATGTGAGGCAGACACAAATCAAACTGACAAAAACTCTTTTCATATTTTCTCGCCTTTAAACTTTAATCTCTAAATTTTAAACTCTAAACAGTAGCACCGTACGGGGTCCCCGAAAAATCTGCTGATTTTTGGGGTGTTGTAGGGCGTCCACTAAACACAATTACCACTCGAGCAGTACTTTGCCACATTGGCCGCTGACCATGACGTCGAAGCCCTTTTGGAAGTCGTCGAAGTGGAAGCGGTGAGTAATCACTGGACTCAAATCCAAACCACCCAACAACATCTGCTCCATCTGATACCATGTCTCCCACATGCGACGGCCAGTGATGCCCTTGATAGTCAAAGCATTGAAGATGATATCCGACCAATTGACTTGCGTGTTGCTTGGCAAGATACCCAACTGCGCGATATTAGCACCCTTATACATGTGCGCGATCATATCATTAAACGCTGCTGGTGCACCCGACATCTCCAAACCAATATCGAAGCCGCGTATACCCAATTGCTTCATTGCACCCTCTACGGTCTCGCCCTTCGAGCCATTGACCGTGATAGTAGCACCCATCTTCTTGGCAATCTCGAGGCGTTGCTCGTTGAGGTCGGTCACGACAATATTCTTCGCTCCCGCATAGCGGCAGATACCTGCAGCCATCGTACCAATCAAGCCCGCACCTGTGATAAGCACATCTTCGCCCAAGAGAGGGAAAGCCAATGCGGTATGCGTAGCATTGCCGAAGGGGTCCATGATAGCGGCGAAGTCGTCTGGAATCTCAGGGCGAATATGCACGATATTGCTCTCAGGGATAGTCACATACTCTGCGAATGCTCCGTCCTTGCCCATGATACCAACTGAGATAGTGTTCTCGCACACGTGCCCCATGCCACGACGGCAGTTGCGGCAAGTGCCGCAGACGATATGTCCCTCGGCAGTCACGCGGTCGCCTACTTTCACACCACGAACACCTGGTCCGACCTCTACAGCCACGCCCACGAACTCGTGACCCATGATATAGGGCGGTGTGCAATGGCTTTGCGACCATTCGTCCCATTTATACATGTGCAGATCCGTACCGCAAATAGCTGCTTTGGTAACCTTGATAAGCACATCATTCACGCCTACTTGAGGCATTGGCACCTCTTCCATCCAGAGCCCTGGCTCGGCATAACGTTTTACAAGCGCTTTCATATTGTTGTATTGTTCAAAATTGTTCAGTATTGTTCAATGTGATTCACATTTTTCAATTTCGGCGCAAAGGTAGTGAAAAATCACGAATTATGCAAGAGTTTGTTGCATTTTATAACAACACTTCCTAATAATATGTTGCAAAATCTTCGGGACAGAAGGGGGCTTGTGACAGAAATCGCTTGCGATTAATCATTCGAACCCATTGGGCGAAATAAGACGATTGTGCCGAAGGTTAGTGGAATTCAACGTGGAATATTATTGCTTTACAAGGATAAGAATCGTTCTATCGGAGTTGAGAAAAATAATTCTGTTGGAAAAGCATCGCCACCAACCACAAGTGAGTACTCTGGATGAAATTTGTCAGCAAAAACATGAAGACCACTATTATCTTGTCGGTGACCACTTTTCACTTCTAATGCCATCAATCGATTTCCTGTTTGACGGATGATAAAATCCAATTCATCATTGTGGTCTCTCCAATAATACAGGTCATAATCCTGCTCCTGCGCATGGTTGATGAGATGTGCACCTATAGCACTTTCCACCCAACGCCCCCAGCGACTTGGATCAAGTTGTTCGGTCTTAAATCCTCGACCTTGAAAATAACTCAATAGAGCGGTATTATAGACTTGATATTTTGGAATCGACTGATAGCGTCTTGCAAAGTCAGCTGCATACCGCTGCAATCCCCCTAATAGAGATGCTTCATCTAAAGTCTTGAGATAATTAGCTAAGGTGGATGTGTTTCCCGCCTCATTTAATTGACCAATAATCTTATTGAATGCAATAATTTCGCCACTATACGCACATCCAATTTCGAATAGTTGTCTCATTAGAGCAGGTTTAAGTACGCGTTTGGTCATTAACACATCGCGATTAATAGCTGGCTCAATAATAGAATCTCGCATATATTGACGCCAACGTTTCTCGTTATTGACATAGGGAGCAGCACCAGGGTATCCACCAAAATAGATGTACTGTTCAATTGAAAAGTTGAATGCTTCGTGCATTTCGGTGTAGGACCAATGTGGCACACGAATCAGCTCAAAGCGTCCCATCAAACTCTCCGTTAAGCCGTCTTTGAGTAGCAAACGACTACTGCCTAACAAAATCAGTTTGATATTGATATCATGAAAGGTGTCGTAGTCCCATTCTTTTTTGACAATTTCGCTCCAATTGTCTATTTTTTGCACCTCGTCGATAATCAGTATATGCTCTTGTTGCCCCTCCAATTGCATACGAATACGAACGGATTGCCATTTCTCTGATATCCATGCACGATTATTTGTAGCTACTTCATCTGCATTTAGACTGGTAGCAGGTATAGTGCATTGTGCTAAAAATTGCTTGATGAGTGTAGTTTTTCCTACTTGACGTGGACCTGCAAGAACTTGAATACATTTTCTGGGTTCTTGCATACGTTCAATAATTGTACTTAATTGTGAGCGAACTATCATATACAACTGATTTATAGTTTTTTGTCGAATCCAAAATTCTCAAACACTCTCTCCCAAATTCTCAAAGTATCATTCCCAAATTCTCAAACTCGGTGCAAAATTACTATATTTTTGTGAACTATGCAAGTTTTTAGGTGTATTTTTTTGAAAAAAGTTTTTGGGTGCTGAATGTTGTGCTGAAAGTTACCTGCAAGTTTCGGGACCACTATAGGAGATCTGTGGGATATCTGTAGGCTTTCTGTGGCTGTATTAGGTCGCTCTTTTAATCACTCTCAAGTTGACTGCGGGCTACGCGATCACTTCGCGACCACTGTAGCACATCTGCTGCCTAGTTGTATCACAGCGGTGGCTTTGTGTTTTCACCTTTTCGTTTTCCATATGCCTCTATATATTATAGGGGTGCTGAATACTCAGCGTTTTAGTGGTTTGGTGCTGAATATTTGAGATTTTTGGGAATAAAATGGTATATACAACACGCGGGAAGTGTAGTGTTTACTAAGATTCCCGCGTGAGTGTATTTTTTTGAAAGAAGTTTGTGAGTGCTGAATGTTGTACTGAGAGTTATCAATCATCAGCAAGGTTATTCCTTCACTTTCGTATGCGCTACAATGTGAATACTCAATTCGTAAAGCAGGTATAGCGGTACTGTCACCAACAACAAAGTGAATATATCCGCAGTCGGTGTAATGACGGCTGACAAGATGGCTAACACTACTATTGCATGTTTGCGGTATTGTACCAATAGCGGTTTGTCTATCAATCCCAATTTTGCCAAGAAATAGGCAATGATAGGTATCTCAAATAATATGCCCATAAGCAATGATAACACCAATAGTGTTGATATATACGACTTTAGTGCAATCTGATTAACAACCATCTCTTGTACTTGATAGGTACTTAAGAATCGAAATGCGAAGGGGAATATCACAAAATAGTTGAGCAATACGCCCATGGCAAACAATATCACGCCAAAGAATATCAGCAGTATTGAATAGCGCTTTTCTTGTGTGTATAGCGCAGGAGCGATAAAGCCATAGAGTTGGATGATGAGATATGGGAACGCTACTAACACGCCCATAATGACTGCCACTTGCAAGTGCGTAGTGAATTGCGATGCTAATTCGATATTGATAAACTCAATAGCGAAATCTCCTGGGCATAGTGCAGGCATAGACAATCGCTCTGCTAACCAACACAATCCGCGATAGAGAATAAAGTCGGATTTGGATGGAGCAAAGAGTATGCTGAAGAGTGCGTCCTTAAAGCAGAACGCAGCAATAGCGCATACTAACCACACTGCCAAGCAACGGAAAACAACCTTTCGGAACACTTCTACATGTTCCCAAAAGGTCATTTTCTCCTCGTTATTATTTTTCATCTTGGTTTGGTTGCTGTTCGGTAGACTGTTGCGATGGTTGATCTTTTAAGGGGCGTTTTACTTCCTCCTCCATCTCATTCATTCCCTGTTTGAACATCTTTACGCCTTTACCCATTCCTTTCATTAGCTCTGGAATTTTCTTGCCTCCAAATAGCAATAGCACAATGAGAACAATAAAAATAATCTCAGGTGCTCCTATCATCAATAGTGTCATGATTAGATAATTTGAATGTTAATACTATTCATGTTTTTCCATAAGAATACGAGTACCCATATTGCAATCAAACAAAGTATAGCTATAGTCGTACTAATTACAGCCACTTTATTCCACACTCCGTGTTGTCTATTAAACCAACGGATAAGAAAGATGGCGAAGACAATAGTACTAACGCTAATAATTGCTAATAGAATGACCCCTATATTCATTGTGGCATATTTAAATATATCTCACAAGTGTCAAAATTGATTTCCCAATGTCCACCTTCGCAAGATTCCCAGTTGTATTTAGTTGCCATGTCATCCCACCATTGTTGGAACTTGCTGCCTGTTTCGCCCATATCTTTTACGAGCTTTTCATACAACTCTGCGTTATCAGCAGTGAGAATCTTTGCCAATTCGGTCAAACCATTTCGACGCTCAAATAGCGTTTGAATGGTGTTTTTTTCTTCGACAGTTACCTGTCCTACAAGTTTTTTCATATTAAAATTCCTCCTTTACCTCAAATGGATCTAAATATGTGATTTCTTTTATCTCGTTATTGACTACATACCCTGCCTCTTTCAATTGTAATTGCAAATCGCGTGCAGCATTGCGCTCAAGGTGCGAGATGATACATTGTTGGCGCGATGGGGTGTTGTTGTCCCATGTGAGTTTTTGATTGAGCCAAATACAACGATTGCAATGGTATGCATCACAAATGCGACAAAGTGGCGCATGGTCAAGTTGCAAGAGTTGTTTGTTTGGAATGTCAAGCCCTCTCTCTAAATCTCCTACACTACGCGAAGCATCTTTAGTCTTGTGATTCATGCGATTGCTAATGCCCATCTGCTCATCATAATAGAATGCGGGGCAGAGGTAGAACTTTCCATTAGGTGCAAGCGTAATATTGCCAATACCTGCTTCACAATTGTGCATCTCGGTCAATTGCAAACGGTCTGTCAAGATGTTGAGTTGTGGGTTCTTTGCTTGCTTGTATAGATTGAGCAAAACGGCATTGAGCGTTGCCAATGCTTTTTTGTAATCTTCAATCTGTTCATCAGTAAATGATTCAATATTCGTCAAGCAGATATTGAGACGCGTGGTTTGTGGCAAGAGTGCTGCAATATCGTATTGCTTTGCAATAAACTCGGCAATCGTCAAGCGCAATACAATATTGTCCGTTTCTGCTATTGTTGGCACAGAATCAAGTACTTGCACCTCACGTCCAATCTTCACATGGTCAATCGTCTCAATGAGTTCGTTGTATTCCGTAGGGAGTTCGTAGTCGGGATATACAAACTGAATCATCAAGTTTTGTTTCATACCAAAGAGGATTGCTTTGCGCAAGGTCTCCAATGGCATCAACTTTCGCTCTGTGAGCGGATTATTAGCATGGCAATAAGCCACGCTGGTGTCATCCAATAGGATAACCAAATATTGCAAATATGGTTTCATTGCTTAGCAGATAATGTCGTTTGACGATTTCTTGTTTTGCTCAAATTCCTCGCGCTTGCCTTCTAATTCTAGTTTGCGGTAGAGCTTGTTCCAATAATAGTTGTTGGCACGCACACGCGCTTTGTGCATTTTGCAAATAGCGGTTGCACGTTCAAAGACGGTGTGCGTCTTGGCTGCATCGTAGTTCTCGCCTTGGCACCAAGCACATCCCTCTGCTACTTCGCAATCTACGCACTCGGGCAAAGATTGGGTACAAAGATCAAGTGTAAGAAACGGACGGAGTTTATTATTGTCAATTCCATCGTGAATGTTTCCGACAATCCATGCCTCTTTGTCACGAAGTGAGTATTGAGCGAAGCGAGTGCATGGGTAGAAATTACCTGCTGCATCAACCGCTAACATCTTACCTGCACCGCACCAGTTTTGATTTTGTAATTGGCAATCTAAAGGTTTACCCATATTTTCGGAGAAGAAAGAACATGCATAGTTTCTATATAATTCTTTATCTATGATTGTATCTGCCAATTGCATAAGTTGTTCCTCAAAGCGTAAGTCATCGCCTTCAGCCCATACATTCTCAAATACGCAGTTGATATTCACTTGATGAATGCCTAAGTCATAGAGGTGCAAAACAGATTCGCAGATATAGGGTATATCCGCAGATGAGATAGTCACTTTCGTGCCATCGCCAGGGAATTGGCTTTGCCATAGTGGTATATTCCTTACTACATCATCATACGAACCGCGTTCTGGACCATCACCCTTCCATATACGGTTAAGGTCGTGCTTGCGGCGAGTACCATCAATAGTAATACCAATACTTAGGTGTGATTTATTTTTCTCAATGAAGCGTTGTACTTTCTCGCTGGCATAGTTAATACCATTGGTAGAGAATGAGAAACGATAGGAATTAAACCAATGGTGATTGCGACGGAAAAGTTCTTGTTTGATATAGTCGCAGATCTTGTCTATAAGGTCAATTTCTAGAAATGGTTCTCCTCCTATAAAGTCCCATACAACAGACTCGTACGCAAAGTTTGGATCATTTTCTCTATCCAATACATAATCAATAGCTGCCTTTGCTACTTCAAAAGGCATACGTTCCTTCTCGTTTTTGCCTACCAAATAGCAGTATTTGCAGGCAAGTTGGCAATCTTTGGTGACGATAAAGGTGATGTTTTTAGAAATTCCTGCTTGCCAAACACCATTGTATTTTTTTATTTGCATAGTATCTGAATAAATTCATTATGAACAATTACCATAGAAGATAAAATTGTATCAACTATGGTAATCATTCCATTATTTTAACTGATAAGTGCCAATAAAGCTTTAATATCGGGTACACACCAATCTTCCAATGTATTACCCGCAAATATCAAAATAAAATTTCCATAAAAAGGTGAGTTCTCTATATTATATGGGAGATGATAGTAATGAATCACGCCATAATTTTTCAACTTATCATTTGATACACAACGCCATTTTTGATTGGTAGCTAACCAATCAGCTTCTATTGGGGTTATTGCTCTCCTCATAATTGCAATTATGGTTCATAAACTAAAAATAAGCCTGTGAGCCACAACTTGTAGTACATTTGGTTTCACAACTGCCTGAGCATGAGTTTTGACAACCAAATTTACAACTACCTTGACACATACTGTGGCATGTGTTTTCGCAAGATCCCATACAAGAATTAGAACAACTAAGACCACAACCTGTTTCAGCTGCTTGCATTACATTAGGCATACTTGCCATTACTACTGCACCAACAACAGGCAATGCAGCTTTTGCGGCTTTTTTGAAAAACTCTCTACGCGATTGGAGTTCTTCGTTTTGTTTTTTGTTAGACATAAAACTTAAGTTTTTGTTGTATAGGAACTCCCAACTATACGGATTATTGGTTAAGTATAGGCATAAAATAAAAAGCGTGGAGTCCGACTATTGCCGTTCCATGCTCTGAGGCTGTCGCATTGCCTTACTGATAAAACGACAACGCGAAGCCCACGCCGAATATAAATATTCTCCGTGCTACACAGTTAAGGTACGCGTGTGCGTATGTACATATACGCAAATGGCGTACCAAAATAGGCACAAGAGGGATAATCTATATCCCGTAGGACATCTACCGTTGCTATGTTCCTATCAGTTTGAAACTTGCGACATTTCAGAGCATCAGAACAGAGCGCTAATAAACGCCTTTTAAATATGTCTGCTACCCCCGCCGATGACGTGCAGACATCCCCGGCGTGGAATTGCGGGTGCAAATATACAACATTTTTTTGACATGACCAAATAAAAATGCCATTTATGCGAATTTAGCATAAATGGCAGAGGTGTTTTGGCTTATAACGCTATATTAAACATGTCGGGCAACGGTATGCGTTGCGGATTAGTTATGAACTATAAGTGATGAATAATTTAGGGGAGTTAGTATTTTATTTTCTAATAAATTTTACGATGCAATCAATACAAATAGGAGTGTCGGAAACAGCATCAATAAACACATTTGCAGGGTGCATATCTTCTAAGTGTAAGCGTTCTCCAATATAATTTACGCCTCGTCCATCTCCGTTATCACGAAAGCCCTTTTGAGCAACCATGAGATCTATCTCTTGCTTGGTAGCTAATCGTTTGCAAGTAACATAGGGTTGCGTACAAATAATACGGAACATTCCTTCGGAATCGCGCGTAAAGCCAATCACATTCATAGGAGTTTCTGCAAAGAGTGCATTGTGCAATACGATAGATTCTAATGCTCTGCCAAGTGTGGCATAGATGGATGTACGAAGCTTGATGACAGAGGTGTCGCCATTTTGGTAATAAACTTTGGCTTCTGCTCCTTGGGCAATCATCGGACCATATTCCACTTCGATATCCTTTTCGGCATTATCGAACCATATACCTCTGACTTCTGCCCATTGACGAACCAGTTTCTCTTGAAGTTCGTCTATCTCCCAATTTCCTGGGCTAATTTGGCTTGCTGAAGCATTTGCACTTGCTTCAAGGCTTGTTCGCGCGTAGCAGCTGACGATGTACGCCCCAATGAGCATCTCACCTGCGCAGCAGAGACCTGCATGCTCCGCTTGATTGAATTGAGTAAGGTTTGTTTTTCCATTGAGTATGTCGTTTGTGAAATTATCAATCAGTTGTGTTGTTTGCTCTGAAAATCCGTTATAACGAATAGCAGCATAGATTGATTCTATGCTTATTGGCGATGTGCTATTCAATAGTTCTTCTGACATGATTTTCTATGCAATTTATAATTCTGCCTGCAAAGATACACTTTTTTTTTGAGATGTACAAGGCATGAATGATTTTTGAGCAATTTTTTTTAGGATCTTTCTTGCATATGTCAAAATTAAACAGTACTTTCGAACATCTGCCTGCTGCGCATTCCCTCGTAGCTACGTTCGCATGATGCAGAAAATAAATAGCTATAGAAGACAATTTTGGCATACAACTCTTCGAGGGTAAAAAAGTTCGTTTCGTTTGGGATGAAGAGCAAGAGAAGTACTATTTCTCTATTGTTGATGTGGTACAAGTATTAACGGACAGCGTAGATGGACGTAAGTACTGGAACAAACTGAAGCAGCGTTTAAAGGCAGAAGGAAATGAGTCGGTGACAAATTGTCACCAACTGAAATTGCTTGCATCGGATGGGAAGAAATACAAAACAGATGTTGCAGATTTAGAACAACTTTTTCGTTTAGTTCAGTCTGTCCCATCTAAAAAAGTAGAGCCCGTAAAGCAATGGTTGGCGCAATTAGGCAGCCAACGTATTGACCAAATGATTGACCCAGAACTGACATTCCAAATGGCAGTGGAAGATTATCGCAGACAAGGATACTCCGACAAGTGGATCAATGAGCGTATGCGTTCCATTGAAATGCGCAAAGAATTGACCGATGAGTGGAAACGTTCTGGCATAACTGAGCAACGTGACTTTGCCATTCTTACCAATGTACTCACACAAGCATGGAGTGGCATGACTACTAGACAATATGCTACTACCGAATATTCGCGCCAGTCTAATCCCACAACAATGGAAGAAAGCAAACGCATTGCGCGTGAAGGTGGTGAGGTAGCCCGAGATGCTCGTAAGACTATCGAAAAGCGTTTAGGTAGGACTGTTATTTCTTCGGAAAAAGCGTCTGATTATCTACGTCCAATAGAAGATACAGAATCTGAAAGTTAGTCAATATTATTAGGAAATGAGTCAACCTTTTTCAGGTTTAGTCACATCTTAATAAAAAGCACTTTTTGAGTTTGGGAGTTGGTAGGTTCATCCTTGGTTCTTCCTTGGTTCGTCCTTGGTCTTTTACCCGAGAGCAATAGGGAAGGTACAAGGGAAGGGAATCTTAATAATTGTACCATAAGTACAAACAAGCGCATCGCTAAAAAGACGATGCGCTTGTTTATGTATGAACTATAACTGATAAGTTACTCTAGAACTTTGAGGGCTTTGCCCACTTTGATAAAGGCCTCGATACCGCGGTCGAGTTGCTCGGTAGTGTGGGCAGCAGAGAGTTGGACGCGGATACGCGCTTGACCCTGTGGCACAACTGGGTAGTAGAAGCCCGTTACATAAATACCCTCTTCCTGCAATGCCGCAGCGAACTCTTGGCTCAAGCGTGCATCGTACAACATCACGGCACAGATAGCCGACTCAGTAGGCTTAATATCAAAGCCAGCGGCTTTCATCTTGGTAATGAAATACTCGGTATTGGCATGCAAGCGGTCTTGTAACTCGTTGCTGTGAGTCAATATCTCGAAGGTCTTCAATCCTGCCGCAGCAATCAATGGAGGAATAGAGTTGGAGAATAGATATGGACGGCTGCGTTGGCGAAGCAAGTCAATAATCTCTTTCTTACCTGTGGTAAAGCCACCTACTGAACCGCCGAAGGCCTTGCCCAGCGTACCAGTAATAATCTCAATCTTTCCGCGTAGGTCGTAACGCTCGGTGACACCGTGACCAGTCTTGCCTACCACACCTGCGGAGTGGCTCTCGTCCACCATCACGAGGGCATCGTATTTCTGTGCGAGTTCGTAGATCTTATCGAGTGGGCAGACATTACCGTCCATAGAGAACACGCCATCGGTAGCGATGATACGGAAGCGTTGTGCTTGCGCTTTCTTCAGTTGCTCCTCGAGGTCTGCCATATCGCCGTTGGCATAGCGGTAACGCACAGCCTTGCAGAGGCGCACGCCGTCAATGATCGAGGCATGGTTGAGGGCGTCGGAGATGATAGCGTCTTGGTCGGTCAAAAGTGGCTCAAACAAGCCGCCGTTGGCATCGAAACAAGCCGCGTAGAGGATGGTATCCTCGGTGCCGAAGAAGTCGGAGATGGCTTGCTCCAATTGTTTGTGGGTATCCTGCGTGCCGCAGATGAAGCGAACAGATGCCATACCGTAGCCACGCGCGTCCATGCGGTCTTTGGCCGCCTGGATAAGCTCGGGGTTGTCTGCGAGGCCAAGGTAGTTATTGGCGCAGAAGTTGATGACGTCCTTTCCGCCCTCTACTTGAATGGCAGAGGATTGAGGCGTGATAATCACGCGCTCGTTTTTATACAATCCTGCCTCACGA
>JAFTHS010000041.1 GCA_017457295.1 Paludibacteraceae bacterium
CAAATCCAAATCATCAATACCGAATGTACCAGCAAAGCCGCTCTCCTCTGCCAAGTAGTCCAAACGTACTACGTAGGTTTGTGTTTCGTCAATCACAGCCATGTACCAGTCGCCACTCTCTGCATAATACTCATACGACCAATCTCCTCCAAGGATAACCACTGTGTCAGTAGCTGCAATCCCTTCTGCGGCTTTAGCTGGAGCTTTGCGTACTGCGTTTGCAGGCATAGCTTGCTTAGCAACTGCTTGTACTGCCTCGATTTGGCGAACGCCAATCACTTGCAATGCAGGTGTTGCTTTTGCCATACGCTTTGCTGCGATAGCTTCGCGATCTTGTTGGTTGAATTTTGCTTGCTTTGCTACTTTATGGGTAGCAACATCAGCGGAATTAAGTTTCTTTACCACTTTAGGAGTGGAAACTGCTAATTGATTCTCCACTACGTATGGAGAATTAGCCATGGCACATAGCACGATACTCAGTGCCATGAATAAAGAATAAAACTTCTTCATAAGGATAAAAATTAAATGTTGTACCTATGTTTTCGGTTACGACTAATACCTATATTTTTTTCGTCAACTACGAAAACGGTTGCAAAGATAGTACATTATTATAATATATGCAAGAAATGGAGGTGTTTTTTTGGAAAAAAATACAAAATAATATCATTTTTTTGTCTAATTCGTTTTTTTTCTATACCTTTGCTGAAAAATTACGCATGATATGGAATTTGATATGTCTCTACACGAATATATAGAACAACATTCCTCTCCAGAGAGCGAAGTGCTACAGCAAATAACACGCCGTACACACCTCGAATTAATAAATCCTCGTATGCTATCTGGGCATGTGCAAGGTCGCGTGTTGAGCATGATGAGCCAAATGATTCAACCCAAACGAATATTGGAGTTGGGAACTTTTACGGGCTATTCCGCCCTATGCTTGGCCGAAGGATTGACGGAAGACGGTGAACTAGTTACTATTGAACATAATGATGAACTGGAAGATGCAATCCGAAGAAACTTGTCCCTCACGCCTTTAGGAGAGAAAGTAAAACTGGTAATTGGAGATGCCAAAGAAATATTAAAGCAGTTAAACGAAGAAGCAAAAGCATGCTCAATTGAATCAGACACTTCGTCGGAAGAACTAAAAGGCGAGAAATTTGACTTGGTGTTTATCGATGCAGATAAAAAAGAATATAGCGATTACTTGGATTTAGTACTCCCATTAGTACGTAAAGGCGGATGGATTTTAGCCGATAATACATTATGGGATGGACACATCATAGAATCGGCATATGACAAAGATAAACAGACCGTTGCACTGCGCGCCTTCAATGACAAAGTGGCACAAGATGAGAGATTGGAAAAAGTGATTCTGCCACTACGCGATGGGCTAACGATAATCAAAGTAAAAGAAGAAATATAAAATCGGAAAGGTGGAAATTGAAAACGGGAAGGTGGAAGCGCAAAAGTGGGCAATATAAACCTAAACAATTATCTATTCTCTGCAAAATATTTCCAAAGTGGTGCAGCATGCAGCGCTTGGATGATTTCACCCTCACTCAACAATTGTTTTACTTCATCGGGACGGAGGATATGTATATGGATGTCCTCCGTAGGTTCTTGATGTGGTTGCCCCATAGGTTCTACACCCGTGGCAAGAAACGTATAACTAAAATTAGTGTGATTGGTAGGATTGGGCGAAAGCGTCATGAAAAGTTGCCATTCGCCTCCCGCATAACCCGCTTCCTCATGCAATTCGCGTTGAGCCGCTTGCAAAGGCGTTTCTCCCTCATCCACTACTCCAGCCACCAACTCGTAGTGCGTTTCGCCTAACGCATGGCGATATTGATCTATCATTACAAAATTACCCTCCTTGGTAATGGCAATGACATTAATCCAATTGGGAAAATCCATCACAAACCATGATGGAATACGTGTACCATTAGGCAGTTCCACTTCCTCTTGGCGAACATTTAACCATGGTCCGAGATTTAACAATGGTGTGCTATTGATGACCTTCCATTTTCTATTTTTGAGTTTCTTAATCATAGTTGCTTATGTATTTGAAAAAGATGTAATATACTTATTTACAAGTGGTTTCCACGTGAAAGTAAGGTAAAGGACACGAGCTAACAAATGCAAGAAATAGCCCACAAACAAAGCATGAATACCTAACCAATGGTAGGTAGCTAAATAGCCAACGACAAACCCTATAGCCGCTAATATCATGGCATTGCGAATCTGCTTGCCCGCCGTAGCTCCCGTGAAAACACCATCCCACATGAATGCCAAAGTAGAGACAATAGGCATGGCAATCAACCAAGGCGTGAAATCGGATAAGCGATTGACAACCAATAGTTCAGAAGTCATGAGTTGGTATAATGGTTGCGCACAGCAAGCAAATATCAACGTAAAGACACAGCCTACTCCTAATGACCAAATGAACAATAGTTTGACAAGTGAAGTGAGGGATGAGCGTTCGGAAGATAGGGTTTGATGCTGCCCAATATATTTTCCAACCAAAGCTTCGCCCGCATACGCAAAACCATCTACAAAGTAGGAGAAGAACATGAAGAGCTTCATGAGAATGCTACAAACCGCCAAATCCGTATCGCCATACAAGGAGGACAAGGATGTGAATCCGACATATACAACCATAAAGCATAATGACCGAATAAACAGATTGGCATTCAAGGAGATAAGATTGCGTGCTCCACTTCGGTCTTTGAGCAGTTTCCAAAGCGATAATCCCGTCCAAACATGGCGAAATTTCCATAAAAGAATAATGAGTGCAAGCAGCAAACCCGAGTATTGTGCGACAACGGTACCCGCAGCAACACCTAATGCTCCCATTGGTGTATAAACTGCCAAGACATAGCTGACAAGCATATTAACTATATTCACCAGTATATCTACTGCCATTGGACTAACAGTATCTTGCATGCCAATAAACCAGCCCTTGATAGCCATCAAACTGAGAGTGGCAGGAGCCGCCCAAATACGAATAAAAAAGTATTGCCGTGCGAATAGGGCGACTTCTTGAGAACAGGGCACAATCGCAAGCGCCACCTTGACAAAAATCCATTGCAATGCCCAAATCAAAGCTGCCCCCATCAAAGCAATGCTTACGCTTTGCGTAAGAATACGAGCACAATGTGCACTATCACCTCGCCCAAAAGCTTGCGCCGTCAAACCACTTGTACCTACACGTAAGAAACCAAAATTCCAGTACAAAAGGTCGAATAACATTGTGCCTATAGCAATACCTCCAATAGCATGGACATCTGATATATGTCCGACAATAATCGTATCTACCAGACCAACAAGAGGAATGGTAATGTTAGCCAGAATACTGGGTATGGCAAGACGTAATATTTGTTTGTTCATATCAAAATAGTATAACCAAAACGGAGAAAAAACAACACTTCTCTCCATTTTAGAAAATCGGGCACAAAGGTACAAAAAAAATTGTAAGAAAACAAATTTTATCATCCATACACCTTTGAAAGCAGAAGAAAAGAGAAGGAAACATCAGTGATGTTATGCTATAGTATCGTTGATGATATATTAATCACTAACTAATCACTAATTAATCACTAATCAATCACTAATTAATCACTAATTAATCACTAATTAAAAACAGCAAATGAATAGGATAATCCATTAAGTAAAAAGTGAAGGGCAAAAATGAAAGAATATGGACATATAAGTGCAATAATACCTCCACAAAAGATAAAAAATATAAAAAGGTTTGGATATATCAAAAAAAAGTAGTACCTTTGCACGCTTATTTTGCAGACATGCGCACATACACGCACGCGCAAAAAGAAACATAGGGACAAAAAGATGCACTACAACATAAAAAATACAAGAGCATATCTATTGCTCGGACTGCTATTATTGGCACTACCAATAATGGCAAAAGACAGCATCCCTACCCTTCTTCCACAAGCCATACAACAGCCATTAGACACTCTACCAAATAGCGAAGTAGAGGTAGCAAGCAATAGTAGAAATAATATAACGCAAGACACTCTACCTCAGCAGATTGATACATTGGGCACCCAAGAAGACCCGTTGAATATGATAGATTCGATTGGCACGCCTAAAAAGAAAAACACACTCGATGCACGCGTGGAATATACCTCGCAAGACTCGATGGTGATGACAGGAAAAGGTATTGCACACATGTACGGAAGCGGCGAACTGAAATATCAAGCGTTGGAACTGACCGCAGACTACATTCGTGTGTGTATGGACAGCAGTACCCTATACGCAAGCGGTGTGCTGGACACAATAGAGAATGAATGGACAGGACTACCCGTGTTCAAAGATGCCAATGATAGTTACGAATCAAAAGAAATAACCTACAACCTTAAGACACAAAAAGGAATTATTCGTCATGTAGTAACAGAACAAGGCGAGGGCTTCCTGATTGCAGACAAGACAAAGAAAACAGCCGATAACACACTGATGTTGCACGGCGGAAAATATACCACCTGCGACGACCATGACCATCCACACTTTTACCTGCAAATGACCAAAGGTAAAGTGCAACCGAAAAAGAATGTGGTGTTTGGTCCTGCCTATTTGGTAGTAGGCGAAGTGCCATTGCCAATAGCTGTACCATTTGGATTCTTCCCATTTACCGATACCTATTCGAGCGGAATCATCATGCCAAACTTTGGCGACGACTATACGCGAGGCATGTATTTGCAGGGATTAGGGTATTATTTTGCCATCAACGACTACTTTGACTTGGAGTTGAAAGGAGATATTTATACACGCGGAACATGGGCTGTGTCAGCAGCAAGTAAATATGCAAAGCGATATAAATTCCGTGGCAATGTGAACATTAGTTATCGCTGGGACGTGACTGGCGAAAAGGATATGCCAGACTATAACGTAGCAAAGAACCTGAGCGTGCAATGGACACATTCACAAGATAGCAAAGCCAATCCATACAACAACTTCTCAGCGAGCGTGAATTTCAAGACAAGTGGTTATAACAGAAGCAATATCAATAGTTACTACAATGTGCAGGCCAATGCGGAAAACACGACAAGTAGTACAGTAAACTATACGCAACGTTTTCCAGATAGTCCGTGGAGCATAAGTGCAAACATGTCAATCACGCAACGTACAAAAGACTCTACATTACAAGTAAGCTTGCCAAATATCAATGTGAGCATGAGCCGCATCTACCCCTTCAAACGCAAAGTACGTGTGGGCAAAGAGAAATGGTATGAAAAGATTAGTTTGCAATATAGTGGAAACTTCTATAATTCGATTACTTGCAAGGAAGACTACTTCTTGAAATCGAACTTTGTGAAAGATTGGCAAAACGGTTTGAAGCACTCGTTGAGCAGTTCGGCATCGTTTATGCTATTCAAATATATCAGTATTACGCCTAGCGTGAGCTTTAACGACCGCATGTTCTTCCAACGCGTGGATCAACGCTGGGATGAAGAGATGTATGAGGTGAAGAAAGATACTGTGATGGGATTCTATAACGTGTATGACTTCAACGCAAGCGTTAGCATGAGCACGAAACTATATGGTTTCTACATTCCAAGTAGGAAACTATTTGGCGATAAGGTGGACCGTTTCCGCCATGTGATGACTCCAAGCTTGAGCTTTAGTTATCATCCAGACTTTAGCGACCCGATGTGGGCAAAACGCTATGGAGGATTCTATGGCACATATGATAGAATGCTGACTACACGTGATGCCGCAGGAAATTTAGTACCAAAACTGGACGAAAATGGTTTGCCTATATTTGAAGCAGTGAACTATTCACGCTTCAGAGAAGCTCCAGGTAGAGGAAGTGCAGCTAGTTTATCGTTCTCGCTGGGCAATAACCTAGAGATGAAACTGCGCAACGACAAAGATACTACAGGAAAAGAACCATACAAAGTATATAGCATCATTGACAACTTGAGCATAGGTGGTGGATATAACTTTATAGCAGACTCCATGAACTGGCAAAACTTTTCTGTGAATTTGCGTATAAAGATTCCGAAAGTGAACTATACAATTAATTTGAGTGGTCAGTTTGATCCATACATGTACACTACTACCGCAAGCGGTCAGCATGTACGTTGCAATGAACTATACTGGAATCATGGCCGCTTCCCACACTTCTTAGGAACAAGTACAAGTTTTAGTTATACATTCAACAACGACGTAGTGAAACGTTGGTTCAACCGCGAGGGAAAAGAAGACACCTCAACAGAAGACGAAATAGCCGAACAGACGGTGGATCCACTGACGGGCGAGATAATAGAAACAGAGAACACAACAAACGATAAGGATAAGAAAAAAGAAAAAGATAATACAACAGACGATGGCTATCTATTTGCAGAGATTCCATGGAGTTTGAGCGTGTCGTATAGTTTACGCTATGGTGCAATGGGCGCAGAATGGGACGAAAAACGCAATTATCCAAAAATGGGATTTAGGCATAACCTAAGTTTTTCGGCATCAATCAGTTTGGGAAAAGGTTGGAAAGCAAGTACTTCGTTGAGTTATGATGTGAATGCGAAAAAATTGGCCTATTCGAGTATCAATGTAAGCAGAGATTTGCACTGCTGGAGTATGAGCGCAAGCTTTGTGCCATTTGGACCATATAAAAGTTATACCTTCCATATTGGCGTGAATGCTAGTATGCTGAAAGATTTGAAGTTCGATAAAAGCAGCGCAGATGCAACAGGAAAACGCATCGATTGGTGGTAATATTGAAAAATAAAAAATGTATATATGAAAGTAGAAGCAAAAAAAGTAGTGACTCTCCAATACGATTTGTATGTGGATGGAGAAAATGGTACAGAAGAAGTAATGGAACAAGCCACAGCGGAACGTCCGCTAGTGTATTGCCACGGAGAAGGAATGATGTTGCCCGCCTTTGAAGAACAAATGTCTGGACTACAAGAAGGCGAAAATTTTGATTTTCGTATCGCTTGTGCAGATGCATATGGCGAATATGATACGGACGGCGTGCTGCAATTGGAAAAGAAAATGTTCTTTAACGGGGATGGCGAGTTTGATTCGGAGCGCGTATATGTAGGAGCTATCGTGCCAATGAACACAGTAGATGGCCAAGTGATTAATGCACAAATAGTGGAAATTACTAAAGATAACGTAACTATTGACTTGAACCACCCTTTGGCAGGAGAAAACCTGCACTTTGTAGGTAAAGTACTGAATATCCGCGAAGTAACAGAAGGCGAATTGAAAGCACTACACCATCGTGGTTGTGGAGGTTGTCATGGCAAATGCAATGATTGCAGCGGCGATTGTGGCAGCAATTGCGAAGGTGATTGTCACTGCAAATAAATCAGAATTTAGAACCAATTAAAATAACGAAAAAGACTATGGCAAATATTTTAGCGATAGTGGGACGTCCCAATGTAGGGAAATCGACCCTATTTAACCGCTTGACCAAAACGCGTCGAGCAATAGTGAATGATGCTGCCGGCACGACACGCGACCGCCAATATGGTAAAAGCGAGTGGTGTGGCAAAGAGTTTTCTGTGATTGATACAGGTGGATGGGTAGTAAACTCCGATGATACGTTTGAGAGCGAAATCAATCGCCAAGTGACATTGGCTATCAAAGAAGCAGACGTGATTCTGCTGGTGGTAGATGTCAATGAAGGTGTGACGCAATTTGACATGGAAGTAGCTCACCTACTCCGCCAAGCAAAGAAAGAAACTGTATTGGCCGTGAATAAAGTGGATCAGTTTGACCAACAATATGGAGCACCTGAGTTCTACAAACTAGGATTAGGTGAGCCGTATATTCTTTCCGCTGAAAATGGTTTGGGAACAGGCGACTTGCTAGATGAAATTTGCAGCCGATTTAAAGATACCGTAGCGGGCGAGGATTTAGATGAATTGCCTCGTTTTGCTATTGTAGGACGTCCAAATGCAGGTAAAAGCAGCATATTGAATGCGTTTATCGGCGAGGAGCGTACCATTGTGACAGATATACCAGGTACTACACGCGATAGTATCTACACTCGATACAATAAGTTTGGTAAGGACTTCTACTTGGTGGATACAGCTGGCATTCGCAAAAAAGCGAAAGTGAATGAAGACCTAGAATATTACTCAGTAGTTCGTTCCATACGTGCGATAGAGAACTCGGATGTATGCATCTTGATGATTGATGCAACACGTGGTATTGAAGCACAAGACCTGAATATTTACTCGTTGATTCAGAAAAATAAAAAAGGATTGGTAGTGTGCGTGAACAAATGGGATCTAATAGAAAGCAAGACAAATGCAGATATAAAAGGTTATGAACGTGCTATACGAGAACGTATTGCACCGTTTACAGATTTTCCAATTATCTTTACTTCCGCACTAACCAAACAACGTATCTTCAAAGTAATGGAAACAGCGTTGCATGTGTATGAAAATAAGCAACGCAAAGTGCCAACAGCACAGCTGAACGAACGCTTCTTGCCACTGATAGAGAACTATCCGCCACCTGCAACAAAAGGAAAATATATCAAAATCAAATACTGTACGCAATTGCCTAATACACAAATACCAACGTTTGTTTTCTTTGCTAATCTGCCACAGTATGTGAAAGAACCTTATCGCCGATTTTTGGAGAATAAACTGCGAGAGTGGTGGGATTTCAAAGGAACCCCTGTACAAATATTTATTCGTGCAAAATAAAAGATTTGGCAATTTTTAAGAATGTGGTAATTTTTGCTAAGAAATATTTGCGCGCATGGAAGATTTTTTGTAATTTTGCGAGTTGAATGAAGATTATTGGTTTTTGCAAAATAGAAGATGATGTGAAGATGGTGCTTAAAGGCGACTCTTCGTTGTTGGTGAATAAAAAGCCGTTCTTCATTCCTGACTGGAGCAATGACATTCGTATGACCCCTTGCGTGGTACTTAGAGTAAGTAAATTAGGCAAAAATATAGCACCTCGTTTTGCTGATCGGTATTTTGATGCAATTGCGCCAGGGATAAATATACAAGCGGCAGATTGGGTGGAAAAAGGAGATTGGGTGCAAGGTTGGGCTTTTGATTATTCGTTACCCATAGGGGGATTCATCCCAGCTGAACAGTGGAAAGAAGAAGAAATAATCATTTCATATGCAGAAGCAATTAGTCGTGCTAGCAAAATCATGACAATTAGACAAGGAGATTTGATTTTTATTGATAGAGATGTAATAGCACGCAATTTGGAGCGAGAAGAAGTGATTACATATAAAATAGATAATAATGAATTATTATATTGCAAAGTAAAATGAAGAAATTAGCACTCGTTATCAGTACGATATGGATAAGTCTATATACATGGGCTGGTATTCATACATATGCCGATCACTCTGTACTAAGCGAAGGAAAAGTGGTGAAAGTTCGCGTAGAAGAAACTGGTATTCACTGCATTCCATACGACACACTGAAATCTTGGGGACTAAAACCGGAACAAGTGCGCGTGTTAGGATACGGTGGTAATATGCTAAGTGAGAATTTCCTGTTACCAAAATGGGATGACCTTCCTTCTGTGGCATTTTACATGCATAAAGGCAGCGATAATGTATTCAATAGCGGTGATTATATTCTTTTCTACGCTCGTGGTACAGTGAAATGGGAATTTCGTGCTGGACGTTGGGTACACACACAACATCCGTATAGTTTGTATGGTTATTATTTTATTAGCGACACTGCAGGAGAACAACGACTGATATCACAAGCAAGTGCCTTGGATGGAAATAATGCATACCATGTTGATTGGAATATGGAGTATATGGTTCATGAGAAAGATAGTATAAACCTCATTGATCAATCAGGTGTTAGTGGTGGAGGACGCGAATTTTATGGTGAAAAATTATTCGCGAACAAACCAAAACTGACTATTACATTTCCAACACAAGATGTCTTGCTAGATAAACCCATGATTTGCTTTGCAGATGTAGCAGCGGCATCTAGTAAAACTACCAAAATGACTATAGAATTAGCTAATGCAACAAGTACTGCAAATATTTCAGCTATTAGTGTGTCAGACTTCTACACAAAAGCAGAATGCGATTCTATAGTTTTGGTTACTAATGCAGTACAATCAGAGAAACAACAAGTAAAACTCACATTTGACAATTCTGCTTCAGGAGCATTGGGATTCCTGAACTATATAGAACTGAATGTACCTACAGCACTTAAAATGAGAGGTAATGAATTGGCCATCAACAATACGACTTATTTGAATAACTCAAAAAATACGAAGTTCTTATTGGCAAATGCTAATTCTTCCACGAAAATTTGGCGCGTAACCGATGGTGTCAATATAGAAGAAATGCCAACGAGTTGGCAAAATGATACCTTAGTATGGGTGGGAAGCAATAAAGAAGCAGAACAATACGTAGCTCTAAATGTTGACACCAAGAATTGGAAAAAACCACAGAAAGTTGAAGTAGTAAAAAACCAAGATTTGCACGCACTTCGCAATATTGACTATGTAATTATATGTCCTGAGGAGTTTGTAGAACAAGCTACACGTTTGGCAAAAAAGCACGAAGAAGTAGATCATATCACTTGGGCAGTAGTCACAGACCAACAAGTATATAACGAATTTTCATCAGGAACCCCTGATGTGACAGCATATCGATGGTTGATGAAAATGCTCTATGATAGAGCCAAAGGCAATGTAGTAGAACAACCCAAGAATTTGCTTTTGATGGGAAATGCCTCATATGACAATCGCAAATTGCTGAATTCATCGGGTGTAAGTCGCATACTAGTATATGAGGCATATAACTCCACTGTAGAAACACAGACATATGCAAATGATGATTATTGTGGTTTCCTATTAGACAATGCAGGAGTTGACCCCAAAGGGCAATTCAATGAAGTACGTGCTCAAATGAATATTGGCGTAGGACGTCTTCCTCTGCGCACCATAGAGCAAGCAAAACAAGTGGTAGATAAATTGTGTACTTACATGGATGACCTAATCCTAAACAAATGGAAAAATCAAATTTGTTTTCTAGCAGATGATGGCGATCACGGATTACACGTACAAACTGCAGATGGAGGAGCCGAAAAATTGCGCAAGGAAAATTTGGATTTTGTGGTCAATAAAATATACTTGGACGCTTACACACAAGAAGTGAATGCTGCAGGCGAGAGTTATCCATTGGCAAAAAGCCAATTTGACAACCTAATGAGCAACGGAGTACTATTCATGAATTATTCTGGACATGGTGGCTATAATAATATCACAAACGAATTGTTCATGTCAACCAAAGATATCCAACGAATGACTAATGCAAATCAAGGTTTTTGGTTCTTAGCCACATGTAGTTTCTCACACTTTGATGGTGGAATACCATCTGCAGGTGAAGAAGCCGTATTGAACCCTAATGGGGGTGCAATTGGAGTATTATCAGCTTGCAGAACAGTATATGCGACCCAAAATACAATCATCAACCGCAATTTATGCGACACACTATTTGGACATCAAAATTTGTTTTCATACAATATGACATTGGGAGAAGCAACACGCATAGCAAAAAATATGACAGGACGTGATGCAAACAAAATGGCATACGTATTACTCGGTGATCCTGCTATACGCTTAAATTATCCAACTGATTATCAAGTAGTGACAACAACAAAAATGGATACTCTTCAGGCATTAACTATACAGACTATTAAAGGATATATCCAATCTCCAGAAGGGGACACAGCAACTTGGTTTAATGGGCATTTAGATGTAACGATTTTCGATAAAATGCAGCAAATTACCACACGTGATAACGATGCGACAGATGAGGCAAGCAAAGTGAAAATCACCTATAACGATTATCCCAATACGTTATTTGCAGGTAAAACATCAATACAAGATGGATTATTCGAGTATACTTTTATGGTGCCCAAAGATATTCGCTATAACTATGGTAATGGACGCATTGTATATTATGCATGTGATGAAGAGGCACGAGAAGAGGGAGTTGGACATTTCGAGGATTTCATAATTGGCGGAAGTAGTTCAGTAGAGATTATAGATACATTAGGTCCTGAAATCAACTTGTATCTGAATAACCCTGCATTTGTGGATGGTAGTCAAACCTATGAATATCCACATTTCTATGCAAATATTTATGACGAAAACGGTATTAATACAGTGGGGACTGGCATTGGACATGATTTGCTGTTGATTGTAGATGAAGATCCAAAAATGACATATGTGCTTAATGACTACTTTATTGCGCAAAATAATAGCTATCAACAAGGCCTAGTAAGTTATAAAATGCCAGAGATGGAAGAAGGACAACATAGTTTGACTTTCCGTGCTTGGGACTTAATCAATAATAGCAACACAGAAATGCTTAATTTCCAAGTAGTAAAGGGACTAGACCCAAATATATATCAAGTAGTAACCTACCCTAATCCCGTAGCAAGTACAGAGACCTTGAATATACGCATTGAGTTTGATCAACCTGATGAAGTGATTCAAACGACAATCTATCTATATGACTTAAGTGGTAGATTAGTGAAAGAACACCAACAAAAAGGAACAACAGGTATTCAATGGAACCTCAGCGAAATGAATGTTCAACCAGGAATATATGTATATAATGTAAAAATAAAATCCAGCACATCAAATTATGTATCAAAAGCTGGAAAAATTATAGTTTGTGAATAATAGCCTATGAAACAAATTTAGAATATAATTGATAAACAACTATCTATCAAGCATAGTAACAAAGATAAATCAGTATAAAATAACAAAAAATAATATTAAGAAACGATGAAGAAAATTCTTTTATCAATGTTGACCCTCGTAGGTCTAACACTTCCTATTTGGGCTACCAACCCAATGACTCCATCTATGCCATCACTGACCATCGCACCAGATGCACATGCTGCTGGTATGGGTGATATAGGTGCAGCAACAACACCAGATTTGAATTCACAACATTGGAATCCATCAAAATATGCTTTCATGGAAAGTAAGGGAGGATTAACAGTGAACTACACACCATGGTTGACCAAATTGGTGAATGATATTAATTTAGCTTATATCGCTGGTTATTATAACATTGGTGAGATGGCAGGAACAGTATCTGGTAGTTTTAGATATTTCTCCATGGGTACTGTAGCACTTGTAGATGGCTATGGTGGAACGTTCGCAGAAGCAACACCTAATGAATGGGCTATTGATGTGGCATACTCACGTAAGTTGCATGAATACGTAAGTATGGCTGTGGCTCTGCGCTTTTTATATAGCGACTTGAACAATGGTGTGAATTCATCTGCAAACAACAACTCCACAGAAATGCATCCTGCATGGACAATGGCAGCTGATTTGTCGTTGTATTATCGCCAACCTATTTCTTTACCAATGGGCGAAAGTTATTTTGGTTTAGGATTTAATCTGAGTAATCTAGGTGGTAAAATGACTTACGATGAAGGATATACTGAAAATTTCATCCCTGCTAACATACGTTTAGGTGCAAGTTATGAATTACCATTTGACAACTACAACCGCCTGATGGTCAGCTTAGAAGCCAATCGTATGCTTATTCCTACTTATGGTTCGAAGTTCGCAGAAGATGGTGAACGCATGACTCAAACTGAATATTCAGATATTTCTTCCACAAAAGGTTGGTGGATGTCATTCTGCGATGCTCCAGGTTATGTAGATGAGATTACAGGAAAAACCGTATCTCCTGCTGTTGAGGAATTGCAAGAAATTCAATGGGGTATCGGTCTTGAGTATAGCTACAACAAGCAATTCTTTGGTCGTGTTGGTTATAGCCATGAGAATTATTGGAAAGGAAATCGTCGATATGTAACCTTAGGAGCCGGTTTCAAACTGAGTATCTTCTCCTTAGATTTTGCATATTGTATCGCTACTGCTCCATCCAACCCTCTTGATGGAACCATGCGCTTTACACTGGGCTTCGACCTCGCAGGTATCAAGGATCTTGTAAACAATAAGAAGTAATGCGGATCGGTTTCGGATATGATGTACACGCTTTTGCGCCCAACCGCGAATTGTGGTTGGGCGGCATTCGTGTGCCAGCCGAACAAGGTTTATTAGGACATTCTGACGCAGATGTGTTAATTCACGCGCTATGTGATGCGTTACTCGGTGCGGCTGCGATGCGTGATATTGGATATCATTTTCCGCCAATAAAAGGAAATGAATATGAGAATATTGATTCGAAAATTCTCCTGCGCAAAGTAATGCAAATGCTCCGTAATGCTGGCTATGAATTAGGCAACTGCGATTGCACTATTTGTGCTGAAGCCCCTAAACTCAACCCACATATTCCCACCATGATAACCTGCTTAGCAGAGGTAATGGGTGTGAATGAAAATCAGATTAGCATCAAAGCCACTACTACAGAACAATTAGGTTTTGTGGGAAGAAAAGAGGGAATGGCAGCTCAAGCTGTAGTACTATTAACAAAGAAATGAAAATAGGTAAAAAGAATATACCAAGTTGGTTATTCACCTCATGCGTAATGGGGATGCTATTTTTTGTATCTTCGTTAGTAAAGGCAAATGATACAGTATCAGTAGCATACGAGGTAACATCTACATGTGATACCATAATATATGAGGATAGTATAATAGTTATTTATACCGTTTGTGCGCCTATCTGTTCCTCGCACGCGCGTGTATATAATAAGGAGTGGGAATATATTGGCTTGCTGAAAGCACCTTTCAAATCTGCTTTTCCAGAAGCATATATTGAGAATGGAAAAATCCTGTGGCGCGATAATGATGATTTTGATTATACACCACAACTTTAAATACAGACTTCGTGAAACTCCCTATCTATCTAATTGGCTATATGGCCGCAGGAAAGACAACAGTCGGTCGTTTGTTGGCAGAACGTTTAGGTTGGCATTTTGTCGATTTAGACGAGGCTTTTGCGGAGATTCATAGCCACACACCAGCAGAGTTTATTCGTGAATATGGTATAGAAGAATTTCGCAGGAAAGAGAAATATGTGGTGGAAGATTTGGCAGAAGTACCAATTGAAAAAGTAATCTATGCCACAGGCGGAGGATATCCATGTTGGGAGGATAATATGGAGTGTTTAGCAGAACTAGGGACAAGTATATATCTTAAATGGTCCCCAGAAAACATAGCTAAACGATTGATGCTAACAGACTTAAGCCAACGTCCTATTTTGCAAGGAAGAACGGAGAAAGAGTTACTGACATTCATTACACCACAAATCGCAGCACGCGAACCATTTTATATGAAAGCGAATTATGTGATAGAAGTTCCAATAAAAGACATTGCAGAAGAAGACGATAAACATATAGCAGATACATTGTATCATCTAATTATTAAAGAATATTAAATTTATATATTTAATAAGTAGCATATTTCTTCGGCAAAGGTAGTACAAAGGTATACAAATTTCGGAAAGGAAGTAAGTGTAAATAAAAATTAAAATTAACTATGCTGATAAACGATATACAAGATGAGATTATTGAGGAGTTCAGCAGTTTTGATGACTGGATGGACCGATATAGCCTGTTAATTGACTATGGAAACGGATTGGAGGAATTCCCAGAAGCTGATAAAACCGAACAAAACTTAATTGATGGATGCCAATCAAAAGTATGGTTTACTGCAGAAATGCAAGATGGGAAAGTAGTTTATCATGGTGATTCGGACGCAATCTTAGTTAAAGGTATTGTAGCTTTGCTAATTCGTGTGATGAGTGAACATACTCCAAAAGAAATAGTAGAAGCAGACTTATATTTTATTGATGAGATTAATTTGCGCGAGCACCTATCCCCTACCCGTAGCAACGGACTGAATGCGATGTTGAAGCAGATGAAGTTGTTTGCACTAACATATAATGCCAAACAATAAATATGAAATTAGATATCAAAAAAATAGTATTTTTTACGATTTCATCGCTTAGTTCAATCTGTATGTTCGGATCGGAACCTCCTATCATTTCAGAGGAAACAATGACGAAACAACATGCCGAATTACACGTAATTGCATCGTTTGTCAAGTCTTTTGAACATGGATTGAAACTCACTTTAGAAGAAGAGATTCGTAGTTATCCAGCATGTCGTTCGCATACCACCATCGCATTAGCATATACACCCATTGAGTATTTCTCGATGAGCGCAGGATATGTGTTAAAACTTTATGGTAATCAAGGTTGGCATGATCCTAACAAATATCTACGGCACCGTGTGAATGTGGATGCTACGGGACAAGTGACACTTGGTCAATGGAAATTATCACTGCGGGAACGTATTATGCTAGATGCCCGTACTGATGATATTGACATAAGGGAAAAGAACAAGGTAGATTGTACCCTTCGCTCACGTTTGCAAGCGGTGTATTCCATTCCGAATTCGCCATTGAGTGTTGTAGGCAAAATGGAAGTCTTTAACACATTAAATGCAAAATATTATGGCCAATACATCAGCGAATTGCGTCCAGAAATTGGTTTACAATGGAAAGTAAATAAAAAGCATACACTCAGTTTGGCCTACCGTTACAACTATGTTTATGGACGTAGTGTAAACATAGTGGACGATGGTGTAGATCCTCGTACTCATGAATATACTCATAAGCATGTAATCTTATTAACCTATAAATTAGATTGGTAATAATCTAAACAACAAGCATATACAAAATATACAAAAAAGGCACTCAGCATTGAGTGTCTTTTTTGTATATCGTAATGTGAATCACAATTCTTGTATCTGTCCGTCAGCGAACTGCAACTTTCGTCCTGGATATTGCTCTGGCCATGCCAAATTGTGGGTAGACATAATAACCGTCATACCCGCCTGACTGATACTATAGAGCAATTCCATAATACCATTACCCGTCTCAGGATCAAGATTACCCGTTGGTTCATCCGCGAGAATCAATCCAGGTGCATTGAGCAAAGCACGAGCGATCACTACACGTTGCTGCTCTCCACCAGATAACTGGTGCGGCATCTTATAGGTCTTATCTTCCATTCCTACTTGCTTGAGTACATCATAGATGTTGTTTTTCATTGCTTGTTTGTCTTTCCAACCAGTAGCTTTCAATACAAACATCAGATTTTCTTCCACATTGCGATCAACCAATAATTGAAAATCTTGAAATACAACTCCGACTTTTCTTCGAAGGTAAGGAATATCACGGCGACGGAGTTTCAGCAAATCATACTCTAAAGCCGTAGCTTCAGTACCATCAATAGGCAATTCCCCATAAATGGTTTTCATGAAACTAGATTTACCGCTACCTACCCTTCCTAAAAGATAAACCATCTCGCCTGAAGATATAGTTAAATTGACATCCTTCAAGACAATTTGTTCATCTTGGCAAATCTCTACATCTTTATAACTAATCAGTGGAGTCATTCTGCGTCAAGTTGGTTGATTTTATTCTCAATATCAACGAGTTGGCTTTTTAGGGTGTCAATCTTCTTCTGCATGTCATCTACTAATTTATTTGCAGATTTACTTTTGCCAGTGAAGAAAAGAATATTGTTTTCAGCAGTCTTGATTTCTTGCTGCAAATTCTCATACATACGTACAAGCTTCTGACGGTCACTCATTTGGTCCACCTTCTTGTTCCAACGCTCCTTAGCTTCTGCACGACGTTGTTGATACGCCTCTCGTTGCTCTTTAGTGGCTTCACGTTTAGCTTCAAAGAAAGCATCACACGCTGCAGTGAATTTCTTCCAAAGATCATCAGAATATTTGCGTGCTACAGGACCTACTTTCTTCCATTGTTGTTGAAGTTCAATCAGTTTATTGGTGGTTTCTGTCCACTCAATACTATCCTTCAATGCCTCTGCAGCCTCTAGCAAATCACGTTTTTTCTTCAAGTTTTCGCTGAATTCATCGCGCATACCCTTGTAGAAAGCAGTTTTGGCTTTGAAGAAAGCATCGCACAATTGACGATACTCTTCATATACAGTTTGATTTTGATTCTTCGGAGCAAAACCAATAGTACGCCATTCTTGTTGGATTTTTTGAACAGTTTCTGTAGCCTCATCCCATTGTTTATTTGACTTAAACGCCTTTGAATCAATAGACTTTAGTTGCTCAATGAGTGCTTTCTTCTTCTCAAGGTTCTCATTTTCCTTAGCGTGCAATTCATCAAAATAAGCTTGATGTTTCTTGTTAATAATGCTGCTAGCTTGTTTGAATCGATTCCAAAGATCCTCGCGCAATTCACGAGCTACAGGACCAATCTCAGCCCACTCATCATGTAATTGCTGCAAAGCACGGCTTGCTTCTATTATATTAGGATTTTCTTGCAACTTTTCAGCAGCTTCACAAAGAAGATTCTTCATCTCTAGATTCTTCTTGAAATCAAGGTCACGCAATTCAATATTAATTTTTACGAGATCATAGAAACGCTCTTGATATTGCTGATAGTTTTTCCAAATCTCTTGTGTTTTTGGCGCTGGAACAGGTCCAATAGTCTTCCATTCTGCTTGAAGTTCGCGCATTTTTTTAAGATTATCCATCACATCCGCAGTTTCTGCGTCAGCCATTTCCTTCATTTGTGCCAGGATATTCTCTTTTCGGAGCAAATTTTGTGATTGTTCATCTTCGATTTGCTTCTGCAACTCAGCACGACGTTGCTTGTATTGGTTCAACAGTTCACGGAACTCCTGCTCTAATTCATCCATCGAAGGTAACCAATTCTCTAAAACCTCGCCAGCTGCAGCAGCAGCCTCTAAAGCAGCTTTCTTTTGAGCTTCTAATTCTTGATGATACTGACGATAGAATTGTGTTTTTACCACTTCTACTTGTTCTTTCACTTCCGCTACATTCTTCTGTAGTAGTTCCTTTAGTTCGTCAACGAACTGTTGTTTTTCATTTGCCATAATTATAATAAAGTTACGCCCTTTCGAGCGGGGTTCATAAATTTCGCTGCAAAGGTACAAATAAATTTGCATATTTGCAAAAAAAAGTGTACCTTTGCGCCCGATTTTTGTATTAACGCGTACCTAATTATATTGAGTAATGAAAAATTTTGTAGAAGAATTACGTTGGCGTGGCATGCTACAAGACATGATGCCAGGCACAGAAGAACAATTGCTGAAAGAACCTACCGCCGCTTATTTGGGCATTGACCCGACAGCGGATAGTTTGCATATCGGTCACCTTTGCGGTATCATGATGCTTAAGCACCTTCAAAACGCAGGACACAAACCTATTGCTCTCATTGGTGGAGCAACGGGTATGATTGGCGATCCTAGTGGTAAATCTGCAGAGCGCAATTTGCTAGATGAGCCTACCCTACGCCATAACCAAGAGTGTATCAAGAAACAATTGGAGCGTTTCTTGAACTTTGGAGAAGGCGAAAATGCCGCAGAATTGGTAAACAACTATGATTGGATGAAAAACTACACATTCTTGGATTTTGCGCGCGAAGTGGGTAAACTGATTACAGTAAACTACATGATGGCCAAAGACTCTGTAAAAAAACGCTTTAATGGAGAATGCAGCCAAGGCATGTCGTTTACAGAGTTCACCTATCAACTGCTACAAGGATATGACTACGTATATTTGAACAAGCACAAAAACTGCAAGTTGCAAATGGGTGGTAGCGACCAATGGGGCAACATCACTACAGGCACCGAACTGATTAAGAAGATGGGTGGTGGCGAAGCATATGCATTGACTTGTCCGTTGATTACCAAAGCTGATGGTGGTAAGTTCGGTAAAACCGAAAGCGGCAACGTATGGCTTGACAGAAAATATACTAGCCCATATCGTTTCTACCAATTCTGGTTGAATGTAAGCGATGATGATGCAAAACGCTATATTCGTATCTTTACATGCCTTGATAAGGAAACTATTGAAGCATTGATTACAGAGCATGAACAAGCACCACATATGCGTAGTTTGCAAAAGCGATTGGCAGAAGAAGTAACCATAATGGTACATAGCCGCGAAGATTATGAGGCAGCGGTAGAGGCGAGTAATATCTTGTTTGGGAATGCTACCTATGAAGCATTAAGCAAACTAAACGAGGAGACTTTCTTGCAAGTATTTGATGGTGTAGAGAAACATGAAATAAATCGAGAAGATATTGAGACAGGTATCCCTCCACTCGACTTATTAGCAGAAAAAACAAAGATCTTCCCATCAAAAGGCGAAGCACGCAAAATGATTATCGCCAACGGATTCTCAATCAACAAAGAGAAATTTACAGATCCACAGAAAGCAATCACAACAGATATGCTCCTTAATGGCAAATATCTACTTTGCCAAAAGGGTAAGAAAAATTATTACATTGTGGAAGTGAAAGGTTAGAAGTGAGAGGTTAGAAGCTAGGATTTGAGGGCCAAAAGCAGAAAAATGCAGAAAAATTGCACTTTTTTGCAGAAAAATTTGGTCATATCAAAAAAAAGCAGTACCTTTGCACCCGCTTTCGAAAGGAAGTCACAACGGTGACCAATGGTATAAAGGCTATTACGTCAGATTTTGGTTCTGAAAATCTTGGTTCGATTCCAGGTTGGTCAACAAAAAAGCCCGCAAGTCGGGCTTTTTTTGAGAGAAACTCTCAATGTGTGATGGGATACGGGCAGCCACACAAATAGTCAAAGAAACTAGAAGGTGAAAGCCGAAAGGTAATAGATGAAAACCAAAAGTGAAAGACTAAGATATTCTGCCCTATATTGAGTAACACCAAATAAAAGAAATGAAAACATTTGAATTGACAGGTACTCCACGTAGCGAGTATGGTAAGAAAGCAGCTAAGGCTTTCCGCAAAGAGAATCTTGTTCCTTGCAACTTGTATGGTAATGGTGAAAACGTAACTTTCGTAGTAACCGTTGACGATGTACGCAAACTCATCTACACCCCAGATACTATGGCTGTAGCATTAACTATTGGCGATGCAAAGAAAATGGCAGTAGTTAAAGAGTTGCAATTCCACCCTGTAACTGAAGAATTGTTCCACATTGATTTCTTGGAAGTAACTGAGCAAAAGCCAGTAACTGTAGCTATTCCAGTACAATTGGTAGGTCACGCAGAAGGTGTGAAAGCCGGTGGTAAGTTGTCATTGGAAATGAAGAAACTGAAAGTTAATGGTATCTATACACAAATTCCTAACCGCGTAGAAATTGACGTTACAAACCTTGGTTTAGGTAAGAAGATTGCAGTTGCTGACGTTCAACTCGAAGGTCTTAAGTTGATGAACCCAGCAGATGCTTGCGTAGCACAAGTGAAAGCAACTCGCGCTAGCCAACAAGCTGCAGCAGGTAAATAATGAAATACTTGATCGTTGGGCTGGGTAACATTGGTGATGAGTACCGCGATACCCGCCATAACATAGGATTTAAGATGTTGGACGCTTTCGCTGAAGCGTCCAACATTGCTTTTGAGGATAAACGCTACGGTTTCGTGGCGCATTGCCGTGTGAAAAATGCAGAAATAGTACTACTAAAACCATCTACCTACATGAATCTCAGTGGTAATGCCGTACGATATTGGCTGCAACAAGAGAAGATTCCTGTAGAGAACATGTTAGTTCTAGTGGACGATTTGAATTTGCCATTCGGCAGTATCCGTATGCGAAAACAAGGTAGCAATGGTGGGCACAATGGATTAGGACACATTCAGCAAGTACTTGGAACACAAAACTATGCGCGATTGCGTTTTGGCATTGGTAACGAATTTACCAAAGGTAGACAAGTGAACTTTGTATTGGGACAATGGACCGATGAAGAAGAAAAGATACTACCAGAACGCTTGAAGATAGTTTGTGAGATTATTCCCTCGTTTTGTTTGCAAGGTATGGATAGAACAATGAATCTGTTCAATGGAAAATAGACAACAAGCAATATGGCAGCATCCGTGGATAGTAGCATTTTGCAACTTGCTATTAGTCATGGCTTTGTATAGCTTTTCACGAATATCTTTCTACTGGATAAATATTGACCTTTATCCTCATGTATCAATCTCACATTTAATAGAGATGATGATTGGTGGTTGGCGTTTTGATTTGACTGCTTTATTATATCTAAATTCTCTATATTTGCTACTAATATTACTACCTTTACCTTGCCATATACGCAACCATAAAATCTACATGGAGGTAGCAAAGTGGGCGTTTTGGATACCAAATATCCTCGGTTTCATCGTGAATTGTATGGATATGGTATATGTTCGTTTTACTGACCGACGCACTACTTGTACCATTTTTACCGAATTCCAAAATGATAATAATATTGCCAATATCATTGTACAATCTATGGTACAATATTGGTATGTTACTCTCTTTGCGTTAGTAATTATTGTAGTATTAGTAGTATGCACACGCAAGAGATGGCATATGAGTAAACCGAAGAATAATTGGGTATATTATGTAATAGAAAGTGTATTGATGCTTATAACAGTATATTTTGTTGTCATTGGCATACGAGGTGGGTTCGGTAAATATACTCGTCCTATAACTATTTCTAACGCCTTGCAATATACTAATGCACCGCAAGAAACAGCCATATTGCTTAATACACCTTTCTCGCTGATGAAGTCGTTGGAGAACACCACATATGTTCATCCTAATTATTTTACAAATGAAGATGCAGAACAAATAATGTCCCCTATACATATCGATGAAATCGAAGAAAATGGAAGGTTGGGGAAAACAAATGTAGTAATTTTGATATTAGAATCCTTTTCTAAAGAATATATCGGTTTTTATAATCACCACCTTGATTCTGGACAATATACAGGATATACCCCATTCCTAGATTCATTGCTTGCACAAAGTATAACCTATGCTCACTCTTTTGCTTCTGGACGGAAATCCATAGATGCAATGCCATCAGTATTATCATCAATCCCGATGTTAATAGAGCCATATATTGTGACACCCTACTCCACTAATGCAGTTTCTTCTATTGCCGATTGCTTAAAAAAAGAAGGATATGCAACTGCTTTTTTTCATGGTGCGCCTAATGGCAGTATGGGATTTCAAGCCTATGCCCGTTCTGCGGGTTTTGAGAGATACTACGGCATGGATGAATACGATGGAATCGAAGCTTTTGATGGCACTTGGGCAATATGGGATGAGGAATTTTTGCAATACTATGCTCGTACAATGGACACACTGTCACAGCCATTTATGACGGCAGTTTTTACAGCATCAAGTCATCACCCTTTCCGAGTGCCAAAGCAATTTGAAAACAAATTTCCAAAAGGTAATCTACCTATCCATCAATGTGTTGGCTATACCGATTATGCATTACGCGAGTTTTTTGCATATGCTAAGCAACAAGATTGGTATGAGAATACATTATTTGTAGTGACTGCAGATCATACCAATGCACAAACTCATTCTGAATACACTAACGCAAAAGGACTATTTGAAGTGCCGATTGCCTTCTATTCTCCACGTTGGAATCAAGGAGAATTACGAGAAAAAGGAGCTATCAGTCAAACAGATATTATGCCTTCGGTGTTGGCATATTTAGGATATAGTAAGCCATATTTTGCATTTGGAGAAGATGCTCTCACAAAAAATAAACAACATCCGTATGCTGTGTGCTACAACCATCCCGTATATCAATTGATAACAGATAGTTTGTTGCTACAATTTGATGGAAAAGATATTTGTTCTGTATATGATTACATTACTGACCCTACATTACAACGTAATATTGCCTCAGAACCAGATACAGAAGCATTAGCAATGTATCTCCGTGCATATATACAACAATACATTTATCGTTTAACAACCAATCAGTTAACCGTTGATAACAATGGAAGTGAGAGTAGATAAATACTTATTTGCTATGCGCATTTACAAGACTCGCTCCATTGCCACAGATGCGTGCAAATGCGGTCGCGTGAAAATGAATGGAGTGGAATTGAAACCAAGTAGAGTGTTTCATGTTGGCGATATTTTCACCGTGCGCAAAGGTCCCATAACCTATACTTATCGCATATTGCAATTAAGCGAAAATCGTCTGGGGGCAAAGATGGTGCCAAATTATATGGAGGATATTACCCCACCCGAACAACTTGAAATATTAGAACTTGCACGCTATGCTGCACAAAGTGGACGCGATAGAGGAACAGGACGGCCGACAAAGAAAGATAGACGAGAAATAGAGCAATTTTTCTCGGATGACTATAACTATTTATTTGACGAAGATTATGATTTTGAAGAAGAATAATATTGCAGAATACATCTTATATCTCTGGCAAATAGAGGATTACCTACGTGCATTTCCACAACAAGCAGAAAGCAATCAAGAGTTACAAGACATGCTCAACATGATGCGACAAGAAAATATTATGGAGCATGGTCATTTACAATTAGCACAAAACGCACTTCGTGAGTTAGAAGAGTTACATGATGATCTTCTAGAACAAGAAGCGACTTATCGGGCTGCGATGATTCAACTGACACCATCGCTCAATCTGCTGAAAGCGAAAACAGATCGCCCGACAATGAGTAACATAGAAGCATGCTTGACATTGCTATATCAAATCATGTTGCTCAAACTGCAAAAACGCCCGATTTCATCGGAAACTGAGCTAGTGCAAAAGCAAGCAACTCAATTATTGCAGTACTTGAGCAAAACATATAAAGAGCAATAAAGATTGTGAGTTATGCCATTGTAAATAGCATATTATTGAAGAGTAATAACACCACCTATAGGATTGGCTGATAAATATGAGAGCAAAAGAAAGATACGAAAAAGCATTGGCATGGTTTGAAGCTAATATGCCCGTAGCTGAAAGTGAATTGCATTTTGAGAATGAATATCAACTTTTGGTTGCGGTGATGCTGTCTGCTCAATGTACTGACAAACGCGTAAATATGGTAACTCCCGCGTTGTTTAAAGCCTACCCTACAATTGAAGATTTAGCCGATTCCACCGCAGAAAATGTGCTTCAGTATATTCATTCTGTAAGTTATCCAAATAGTAAAGCCGAACATCTCGTCCAAATGGCAAAACGCGTAGTGAATGTATATGGGGGAATCATACCAAACAATCGAGAAGATTTGCAAACATTGGCAGGGGTTGGGCGCAAAACCGCAAATGTAGTGTTGGCCGTTTGGTGGAATCAACCCACTATGGCAGTAGATACACATATATTTCGTGTTGCAGAACGTATTGGATTGACTACCAATGCAAAAAGTCCACTAGATAGCGAGAAACAACTTATAAAATACATCCCTGAGGAAATTATTCCGAAAGCTCACCATTGGCTGTTGCTACATGGTCGTTATACCTGTCAAGCACGTAGCCCCAAATGCGACAGGTGTGGGTTGCAGGCAATATGCAAGTATTGGTTGCAAAGAAAATAAATACGCACAAATCATCATTAAAACCTTGTTTATCTAGTTTATCAACAAACTAGGTATTCTTTTTTTTACCGTTATTCGTACAAATAAAATATGGGAATTGTTAGTTAATCATTCGTTAATCACTAATTAATCACTAATTAATCACTAATTAAAATCAGGTAATTTTCAGCAAAAAGAAAGTATAAAGAAAAAAGAAATAATAGAAATAACCAAAGAAAGTAAGAAAAAGAGAGATAAAAAAAAGAGTAAAGATAGAGAATATAATAAGGAGAATGATGAAAGATTTATTAAAAAAACATACAACTCTTGCATTTATGCAAGAAAATTAGTATCTTTGCACGATTTTTGGTAATTTCGGTTAAAAGGCAATAATAAAAACGATAAGTAACTTGAAAAAAGCACTAATCATCATAGGAATCGTGTTGAGTTCCCTACTCCTACTTGGTGGAAGCTTGGTGGGAATACTGCATATTAAAAGTGTGCAGACATATATTGTGGGAAAAGTGGCAGGCAAGTTCTCTGAAATGATTGATGCGGAAGTGAGCATAGCACAATTTCACTATAAGCCATTATCTCACCTAACCATTGATAGCGTTTATCTTAGCGATCAAAAATATGACACATTAGCATTCATTGAACAATTAGATATAACATTTCAACCATTAGAACTAAAAAACAAAAAGATTGATATTCAACACCTTCGATTGCAATCTGCATATATTAATCTACAACAGTCCAAAGAAGATTCGATACTGAACATCCAATTTCTAATTGATAAATTTAAGCGCGATTCTGTAGATTTTCCATTTCAGTTGAATATCAACCAATTAGAGTTAGCACAAGCGCGCGTTCGATACAACGATATATTGGTAGATCAAGTGGATGTAAACTTAGCACTACCCACATTGACTACTGATTCGCTGGATATTTATCTACATTCTCTCCACCTGCGCGCACAAATGGACAGATTAGACGCAAGCTTTGAGGCCAATATACGTGGAGGACTAGATTCGCTATGGGTGAACCAAATGGAACTAGTATTCCGCAATCAACAACTGTTCTATGGAAATATATCCGTATATCACCCTACTCAATTGGATTCGCTGTATATATTTGCTAATTGCAAAAATCTATATTGCAATGATGATTTGCTGCAAGACCTATTGTCACAGTTGCAAATGAAGTCCGTGCACCTGCCACCTGCGATAAAAAATCTTGGTCATCTACACTATCATGGCGATATCAAAGGACGCATAGAACATTTGTATCTAAACGGATTATTCCGTACAGAATTGGGAAATATCAATGTGAACGGAGACTTGCAAAGTGATACTACTTTGCAAAACTTTGACTTCTGCGGACATGTATCATCACCTAACTTCAAGGTAGGCAAAATGCTGGAACATAATGATTTAGGCGATGTTACATTCCATGCACATATTGATGGAAAAGTGGATTCTCTACAATTTAAAGAATGTATAGCAGAAGTAAATCTACGAGAGATTGAGTATCGCGGATATACATACAAAGATGTACATTTTGATGGCCAAATGACCACAGAACAATTGAATGGAAATTTGAAAATCAATGATGAGAATGTTCAGTTAGAACTCAAAGGATTGGCAGATTGGTCAAAAGAAGATACACGCATGGACATTGCAGCGCGTATAGATGAACTACGCCCAGAAGCCATTCACTTGACAGAGAAATATCCAAATATGAGCATAAGTACTGCCGCGTATGTGAATTTGTCCACTTCAGGTGAATTGAACCAAATGTTGGATAATCTGACTGGACATCTTATCATTGATACATTAATGGTTCGCAATGGCGAAAAACAAGCCATCATGGAACAAATGAAAGTACTGATTGATTCGGAAAATGAGAAATCAACCCATCAGTTGCGTATACAATCGGATTATTTAACAGCAAACATCTCTGGAGAGTTTCAATATAACACCCTGCCAACAACTATCCAAAGTATGTTGCACCAATACATACCAACCTTAGTAGATAAGCCAAAACAAAAAAACAAACACCCTAATAACGTAGGATTTTACGCGTATTTCCGTGATTTAGAGCAAATTACTGAAGTGTTAGAAAGCGATATACATTTTCCATTATATCCTACTGTGAAAGGATATATCAATGAGAAAAAAAACACACTAGGACTGCAAGCCTATGTACCTAAGATACTGACAAAGAAAAGTCAAATGGATGATTTGACAATAGAAATGAATAATGTGAGTGACGCATTAGACTTGTCGGTATATGTATTCAATCGGCTACCAAAAGAAAATCCAACAGCAGCCAAAATTGGCGATGTAAAGGCACATATGAACATTATCGCACAAAATGATGAAATAGATGTGTCTGTCTTGCTGGACAATACTGATAGCATACGAAATGCAGGGTCAATACAGATAAATGCTCAACTACAAAAATATGCGGGTATGCCACAAGCAGATATCCACATTCAACCTACACAAATTTTGCTGAATGATTCTGCATGGACCATCAATGAATCGAATATCATATACACCGCTGCAGAAAAGAAAATAGATATTCATAATTTCTCTATTAGCACTGGTTTTCAACGAATTGCAGCAAATGGGATAGCATCTCACAATGCACAAGATCCTATTGAGATTGAACTAAAGAATATTGATTTACAATATCTATTGGGCTACACTTTAGCAGCAGAAGCCATTTCCGTACAAGGACCTTTGACAGGTTGGGCCAAAATATATGGTCTGTTTTCGGAACCTATGATAGAAGCAGAGGCCCTACTACCCAACGCAGGGTTGAACGGAACCTACCTAGGAGATGTGGCAGCAGAAGCATATTTGGATCGTGAAGCAAAATCTATCATCATCCAAGGAGAGGCAGTGGATTCAACAAACCATGTAGTAGCAAAAGTAGATGGAAAAGTGGTTCCTAGTACAAAATGGTGGGGAATTGATATTCAATGCGATAGTGTTGATGTCAGTTTGATAAACTTTTGGACACATCCTTTCTTCTCCAATCCACAAGGTAGAGGATATGGTAATGTGAAAGTATTTGGACAAGATCATTTGACATGGGTAAATGCAGCAGTGTATGCAAAAAATGCGCAAGTGACTGTACCTCAATTAGGAGCAACGTTCTATTTTAGCGATTCTGTGTTTTTAGATTCAACAACCATAGAAATACCTCATGTGCTAGTTTATGATGCAGAAGGGCATAAAGGATTGTTTAGAGGAATCATTACGCATGAAAATTTCCTAAACTTCCATTACGATTTAAATGCATCTGTTGATAACATGTTGGTAATGAACCTCCCACAAGACCCACAAGCATTATTCTACGGAAGAGTATATGGTTCTGGAGATTTGAATATACATGGTAATGACAACGAATGCAAAATATCAGTAGATGCACGTACGGAAGCAAACTCTAAATTTTTCCTTAGTGTTAATACGGCTGCAACAGCTACTTCCTCCTCGTTTATTGATTTCGTGGAACCTGATACATCTTCATTACACCTCTTGCGTTTGTTAGAAACACCCACTAAAAAAGAAAAAACTATTCAGGCAAGAGCAGCACGAATGCTACTTTCACTGCAAATAGAAGCAACACCTACTGCTGAAATTAATATCAGAATGGGAGGCGATGACGGAATACGCGGTAGAGGAGAAGGAAATGTACAAATCAATTATGATGACTCATCTGGCGACATACAAATGTTAGGTAACTATACCCTACAATCTGGAAAATTTGTCTTTACATTGGGTAATATTGTTCGTCGTAACTTTGATATAGCAGAGGGCAGTAGAGTGATGTGGAGTGGCGACCCCCTTTCCCCGACAGTGGATATTACAGGTCGCTATCATACAACAGCTTCGCTACGAGATCTATTTGGAACGGATATATCCCAAGTAGCAACAAATAGAACATCAATACCAGTAAACTGTGTGCTACATATGACCGATTTATTATTTGACCCTATACTGAAATTTGCCATCGAATTGCCACAGTCAGATGAATCTGTACAAAATCAAATAAATTCGGTCATTAATACTGACGAAATGTTGATGCGACAAGTGATATATTTATTGGTTTTCAACCGTTTCTATACTCCTGACTACCTACAAAGCACACAAACAGTCGGTGTGAATGAAACCTATTCTTTGCTCTCATCTACCATAACAGGACAAATAAACTCATGGCTAAATAAACTCACTGACATATTCACTATGGGCTTTAATTTCCGAACCGATGGTGAAGGAGAAACTGCGAGTCAAGAATACGAGGCAATATTCCAATTACGTCCTATAAATCAGTTGATTATTAATGGCAATTTTGGTTATCGATACAATGATTTGAGTAATCGTCCATTCTTTGGAGATTTAGACATAGAATATTTGCTCACACCTAACGGGAAATTGCGTGCGAAGGCATATACCCATACGGTAGATAAATATTCGTTGCGCCAAGCCAATACGGTTCAAGGATTAGGTCTAGTATTCAAACATGATTTTAATTGGAAATATCGTCAAAAGAAAGATAAAACAAAAGAAATAGAGATTGTTCAACCAAAAGACACGATTTCATCGGAGGAAATGGGATCCGAAGAAAGCAACAATAAATAAAGTATCATTATGTTGATAAAATGTTTTGGGGCAGCTCCACAAGGTATTGATGCTGTAATAGTTACTATTGAAGTACATGCTGTACCTGGCTATGAATTTACATTAGTGGGATTGCCCGATAATGCAGTAAAAGAGAGCCATGAACGTATCATGGCTGCATTATCTGTGAATGGTTTTAGCAAACCACGCCATACACTAACAATCAACATGGCACCTGCAGATATAAAAAAAGAAGGAGCATCTTATGACCTTCCTTTGGCAATTGGAATATTAGCTGCTGAAGAGGAAATACGAACTCAACTTTTGGAAAATTATCTCATAATGGGAGAATTATCCCTTGACGGGACATTACAACCTATTCGCGGCGTATTACCCATCGCATTAGCAGCACGTAATGCAGGTTTCAAGGGTGTTATAGTGCCAATACAAAATGCACGAGAAGCAGCAGTAGTTGATAATATAGAAGTTTATGGCTTGTCTAACCTTCAGGAAGTAGTGCGATTATTGAATGGAACACAAGACTTCCTCCCCACTCAAGTAGATACTGCTGCAGAATTTCAACAAAATGCGTTTTCTTCTGAATTAGATTTTTCCGATGTACGAGGACAAGAAAATGTACGACGAGCAATGGAAGTGGCAGCCGCAGGTGGCCACAACATGCTCATGGTGGGTCCTCCTGGTGCAGGTAAAAGCATGATGGCTAAACGCCTATCATCTATTTTACCGCCACTGACTTTGGAAGAAGCACTAGAGACCACAAAAATATATTCCGTAGCAGGAATGATAAGTAATAAAAAAGAATCTAGTGGAAAATCTAGTGCCTTAATCGTACAACGTCCATTTCGAAGCCCCCATCATACCGTTACAGATATTGCATTAATAGGCGGAGGAGGAAATCCCCAACCTGGTGAAATTAGTTTTGCACATAATGGAGTTCTATTTCTTGATGAACTTCCAGAGTATAAACGTAGTGTATTGGAAGTTATGCGGCAGCCATTGGAGGATAGGCATATCAGCGTTACACGAGCTAAAAAAACAGTAGATTATCCAGCAAGTTTCATGCTAGTAGCAGCCATGAACCCTTGTCCATGCGGGCATTATGGAGAAAATAATCCTGCCCATCCCTGTACATGCACTCCATCACAAATTCATCGCTACTTGAGTAGAATATCAGGTCCGTTATTAGATCGTATTGACATTCAATGTGATATACAACCTGTACCATACTCCCTATTAAAAGAAACACAACCAAGTGAAAGTAGTGTTACTATGCGCGAGAGGGTTATCACAGCACGTAATATACAAAAACAACGTTTTGCAAACTATAATGCTACACACTCTCCTATTCATTGTAATGCACAAATGTCTCCTAAATTGGTACGTGAATATTGCAAATTATCCGATGAATGCGACCGTTTATTGGCATTTGCTATGGAAAAAATGGGTTTCAGCGCACGTGCCTATGACCGGATCCTAAAAGTGGCACGAACTATTGCAGATTTAGCACAATCAACTGATATACTCCCAGCCCACCTGCTGGAAGCAATCAACTATCGAACGTTAGATAAAGCAAATTAATCACATAGTTTTTGCCATAAAATAGCATCGTCCTCTAAGGTCCATGCCTTTAGAATAGAAGAAGGAACAAACCCTAAAGATTCGTAAATGCGTGAACACGAATGATTTTTCACTCCTATAATGGCATACACCATCCTAAGTTTCAAAAAATCAAACACATAATCCAACAGCAACTCTACGGATTTTTTGCCAAATCCTTTTCCACGCATATTGGGAGCGATATACATACCTATAGCTGCCTTTCGATTACGAGCATCAAAATCAAATAGGTCAATACAACCTAACGTGACTCCCTCATCATCAATCACTAGGCGCAATTGGCCGTCTCGATAAATATCTCCCATACTTGATTCTATGTACTGCCGTAATTCATGTCTTGACAATGGATTATGCGTGTCAGAATCACTCCACATGGTCGCATCATTCTCCCATTGGTATAAAAAAGGAAGGTCTGATGGTTCTATTTTTCGAAGACGCAGCATAAGGAAAGTATATAATGATTAATTTCTTGAAAAATAATACAATATATCAAGATCTTAACTAAAAAATCCGAATAATCCCTTCTTTTTCTTGGGTTCTTCATCGAAATTTCCAACAGGAACAGGACGATGGCAATTACCACTACTAACCATTTGATAAATTACTCCCCAATCAGGAATACCCCCCAAATTGCGATCATCAATAAAAAGTTCTGCTTCAAGCTTGCGTGCACGAACAATTTCTGCATTTTCTTCAGGAAAGTTAGAATTTACAGAATAAAACTCCAATCCTTTAGAAGCGCAATAATCAATCGCCTCTTGAAGCAATTCGCCTTCTCGACATGTCCAAAGAATGAGTTGATGATGTCCTTCTTGTTGCAACTTCTTGAGTGTTTCAATAGCAAAAGGAATTGGTTTTCCTATTCTTGGGTATTCATGGGTAACAATTGTACCATCAAAATCTACTGCGATAGTCATATTGATTAATAATTTATAGATTTAAAATTTACACACTATTCATTTGGCCTTTAGTAGTTATCTTGATTTGGATCCTTAGGTTGAAGTTCCAGTTCCATCTTGCGCAAAGAGGGTTTTGTAAAATACCAACCAATAGCAGAGACAGCCGCAACCCATAACATAGATTGATAAGCACCCATTAAATAAAATGCTGCGATAGCAAATACCATTGTATTGCTAACCAATAGGATACGCATAGTAGCAGCTTTTTGATAACCTAAAAGTTTTTCTTCTTCGTTTTCTAACGTACAAAGCTTTGTACATTGCTTTTTACAAAGATATAGACCTACGGGAATCGTTACGAGTGCGTCGAAAATGACAATATATTGGATTATTTGCCCGAGATTGGAAAGCGAATCAATAGGTTGTACATACTCTTTCATTATAAGAAAATATGACAGCGTACCTGCCAAGAGGGTTAAAACCATAATGCCATAATAATACACGTTGAGTGTGCGAAGAATTTTATGTTCCATAAATTAAAAGTTAAAAATTTCTAATAATTATAACTATTTTAGTGTCAAACCTTGAAATCCACACGATTGATTATTGATCGACCAAGTGTAATTTCATCAGTATATTCCAATTCGTTCCCTATAGCGACTCCTCGAGCTATTTGACTAATACGCAAGTTATCAGTCATTTGTAAAGATATAAGACGACGATAAATATAGAAATTCGTAGTATCGCCTTCCATGGTTGTAGGCAAAGCCAAAATCACTTCACGAATCTCTTCAGGTTGGATTCTTGCTATTAAAGAATCTATCTCCAAATCAGAAGGGCCAATACCATCCATCGGTGAGATTATTCCACCCAAGACATGATATAAACCATGGTATTGACCCGTATTTTCGATAGACATAACATCTTGTACGTTCTCCACTACACAAAGCGTATGTTTATCACGAGAATGCGATTGACATATTGGACATATTTCTTGATCGGAAATAGTGTGACAGATACGGCAATAATGCACATCTGATTTTAAGGTTGTGAGAGCAGAAGTGAATGCCTCTACATCCTTGTCTGACTGACGCAACAAATACAAAACCAACCGCAGAGCTGTTTTGCGTCCAATACCTGGCAAGGAAGCAAATTGGTCAACGGCTTTACTGAGTAATATGGAGGGATAACTAGTCAATTTACAAATTGTTTTTTCGGGTTTCTATATCGGTAACGAATTGTGTGGTTATTGTGCGGTTATTGTACGGTTATTGTACGGTTATTGTGCGGTTATTGTGCGATAAATTCAGCTAATTCTTCTTTTTTGCCCAGCGTGCGGGAATCATGCGATAGGGATGATTCGCACGCATATTTTCTGCATTAGGGCAATCACAACGATGAATACGGATACCCTTGAAAATACTAATAAATCCAAAAATAGGGTCACCTGGCTGAGGATTGCAACATTTAGCCAGATTATAATCTACACTCTTGACATTGATATCCACCTCCAACGCTAATGCTTCTTGCTGTTGAGTTGTAAGCGGTTGATATACAGTTCGAGAACTCTCATAATGAGTTTCATCCATTGTCATAAAGAGTTCTTTAATACGCAAAAGATCTTCTTTTCCTAGAGCAATGGACTGATATAAATCGTTGGTCAATTTGTAACCCAATTTGAGTGCTAAACGCGATATATCCCCTTCCTCATAATCAATCTTCCAGTTTTTAAAGCGACGCTCAAGCATCTCTCTACCTTCTGCTGCGTTACGGAACTCCACTTCTTTGAGTGCTTGACGAATTTTGTTTTTCGCACGATTAGACACTACCACATTGAGCCAATCAGCAGATGGCTTTTGGTTAGGCGATGTCATAATCTCTACTTGATCACCATTTTGAAGTTTCTGGCGAATACTAACGTTCTGATTACGAATGCGTCCACCGACACAACGACACCCCACATCACTATGAATAGAGAATGCAAAATCCAATACAGTTGCACCTGCAGGCAAACGCTTAAGATCACCCGTAGGCGTAAAGACATATACGCTTTGTTTATTAGTATTCAAACGATTACCATCCACTCCTTTATAAGACCAATGAGCAGCGACACCCTTTTCAGCCACCTCATCCATACGGCGAGTACGAATTTGTACCTCTACCCACTTTTCTTCAGGACCTAATACGGTAGTATGCAAACTCTCATAACCATTCTCCTTAGGCACACTCAACCAATCGCGCAAGCGTTTGGGATTAGGGCGGTACATATCAGTAATGATGGAATATACTTGCCAGCAATCTGATTTTTCACGTTCATAAGGCGAATCCAAAATGATTCGTATTGCAAATAGGTCATAAATACGGTCAACATCGCAACGCTGCACCTGCATTTTGTGGTAAATACTGTGGATTGACTTAGGACGCCCCTTTATTGTGAATTCAAATCCGGCTGCTTTAAGTTTCGCTTCTAACGGAGTAATAAATGAGTGAATATACGCATCACGCTGTGCTTTTTTTTCGTTGAGCGCGTGCGCGATGTACTTATAGGTCTTATAGTCTAAAAACTTCAACGCCAAGTCTTCCATCTCCGTTTTAATAGCATACAAGCCCAAACGATGCGCCAATGGAGCATGTAGTTCGTTCGTTTCACGCGCAATATGGCGACGACGATCCGAATCACCTTCTTTATCCATCGTACGTAATTGTTCTAGACGTTCGATGAGGATTTTATACAATACTTGGTTACTATCTTCGTTAGACATACCCACCCTATGTTATAATTTCGGGTGCAAAGTTACAAAAAAAAATGCACGTACGCAAGAAAAAAGATAAAACACAAAAAATAATTTGCATATATGAAAAAGAATTTGTAATTTTGCAGCGTATTTGGTGATAACCTCACTATTAACCTGTAAATTTAAACAAAAACAATATGAACGCAACAAAAATCATTATCCGTATCTTGCTAGGCATAGGTGTCGCATTCATGGCATTCATTTGCGTGAAGAGCGTAGTAACTCCTATCCAATTTGAAGAGGAACGCGCAGTGCGCGAAACTCAAGTTATCGCAAATCTTATTAGTCTGCGTACTGCAGAGGCTCAGTTCCGTTTGGACAAAGGTTACTTCACCGCAGACTTAGACTCACTAGTAGATTATTTGAAAACAGCTCCTAAAAAAGAGGTGTTGAAAGAAGGTTCGCTATCTGAAAAGCAATTGGAAGATGGTATGACCGAGTTCAAAGCAAGTAAGATTCTTGAGCGTGCACGCATCAAAGCACAACGCAAGATGAACCTCCAAGGTCCTGATAGTCTTATTCAATTGTATAACTATGTATGGGCTAATGATCGCGAAGTAAAAGCAGAAGGACTGCAAGGTTTCCGCCGTGATACAATCCTCACCAATATGATTCAATCACTCTACAAAGGTCAATATACGGAGGAAAATATTGATGAGATTGTGTACATTCCTTTCACCGACAATGTAAAGTTTGAGGTAGAAACCAACAACGAATATACTACCTCTCAAGGTATTAAGGTGCCTATTTTTGAGATTCGCGCTCATTTCAACACCTACTTGCATGATTTAAATAAGCAAGAATTAGTAAACCTCATTGACAAGGAGGAAAAACTGGAGCACTACGCTGGTTTGAAGGTCGGTTCTGTAGAAGCTCCTAATAACAACGCTGGAAACTGGGAGTAATTTAATGAGAATTATTTCGGGAACATTTAGGGGGCGTCGGTTGGCGCCCCCTAAAAATATCACAGCACGTCCCACAACGGATTTTGCGAAGGAAAGTTTATTTAATCTTCTTACAAACCGCATGGATTTTGAAGGGACAGATATGCTAGATTTATTCGCAGGTACAGGTGGGATTGGATTAGAGTTTGTATCGCGCGGAGCGCGAGAGGTGACAGCTGTAGAGATGGCTCATACTCAACAAAACTTCATCATATCATGCTGCAAACAACTAGGAATCAAAAATTTACATGTTATTCGTGGTGACGTATTCAAATATATCAAAACATGTCATATACAATATGATTTCATCTATGCTGATCCACCATATGACTTGGAATTACTGCCTACTCTACCTAATTTAATTTTCGAACAAGGCTTGTTGAAGGAGGGAGGTTATTTCGTTTTAGAACACTCTAAAGTGCACGATTTTTACCAACATCCACATTTTGTAGAACAAAGAGCATATGGGAGTGTGCATTTTAGTTTCTTTCAATAATCCTATATAACCCCACTACAAAGAAACAAGAACCAGACAATATTAAGATTGCCTGGTTCTTATTTTTTGCTTTTTCCCGAATGAATTGGCGAAATTATGCCAAAAGAATAATTGAGCAAAGACTACAATGAGCGTAATTTTTTCTCCCAATTCCAAGCACTGAGAAGCACTTCTTCAATAGGAGTATTCGCCTTCCAACCTAATATATTGTTAGCTTTGTCAGGTTTAGCCCAAACTTGCTCAATATCGCCTTCGCGACGCCCCACAATTTCATATGGTACATCTACACCAGTAACTTGAATAAAAGTACGAAGAATCTCCAACACACTCAATCCACGTCCCGTACCAAGATTAAACACTTCTACTTGTTCTTTCGCTTTACCTGAAAGCATACGCTCTACTGCTTTTACGTGTGCTTTAGCAAGATCTACCACATAGATATAATCGCGAATGCATGATCCATCAGGAGTGTTGTAATCATTGCCATACACTTTGAGTTGCTGACGCAAACCCGCTGCTGTTTGTGTAACAAAAGGCAAGAGGTTTTGTGGAACGCCATTAGGCAGTTCACCAATCATCGCAGATGGATGTGCTCCAATAGGATTAAAATAACGTAAGATAGTAGCATTCAGCGATTTATCTGCATGAGCCTCATCTCGAATAATCTCCTCGTTGATTTGTTTGGTGTTTCCGTATGGTGAGAGCGCCACTTGAATTGGAGCTGTCTCATCCACAGGCAAATGCTCAGACGAAGGCTGACCATATACCGTACACGAACTAGAGAATACAATATGGTGAATATCATGTACTTTCATCTGCTCTAAAAGAGTGACAAGCGACATGAGATTGTTGCGATAGTAGAGAAGTGGTTGTTCTACCGACTCACCGACTGCTTTGCTCGCTGCAAAATGAATCACGGCCTCAATATCAGAATAGCGGTTCATCACATCTGCCATAGCAATAGCATCATTGCAATCAACTTGCTCAAAATCAGGATATTTACCTACAATAGCGGCAATGCCATCAAGCATATCTTTGTCAGAATTGCTAAGGTTATCTACCACTACCACATCATACCCCTGCTGCATTAATTCCACTACCGTGTGCGAACCAATGTAGCCAGTTCCTCCTGTTACTAAAATTCGAGACATTCTATCTATATTATCAATTCAAAATTCTTAATTATCAAAATAATGGGCTTGGATAAACACCTGCATCTACCAAGGATTGAATCTTATCCACTACCATTTGACGGTCATCTGCATATGTAACGCCGAACCATTTAGCAGGAGTATCCAATACTTCGCATGTAGCCGTACCTGCGTTAATCATATCATTTACCAAAGTAGGAATATAGAATTCAGATTTCAGTTCTTGTGCATTCTTGTCCAAAAATGCCTTGAACGCCTCCTCTGCATACGCAAAGTACTCAGGTGTAAAGCCCCACATATTCATACTTACTGGAGTATCGAAAGGAATCTCTACATCTGCACCACTCTCATCTTTATAGCAGATATGACCATCTTTATTCTCAATAGAAGTACGCTCAACAACGTCAGTCAAGAAACCATTTGCATCTGTAGAACATACACCACGGCTCACACTACCATGTTCACTCAAAGTATTACCAACACGATAACCTGCCATACAGTATTTACATTGTTGTCCCTCTACCTCGTTCAAGAATTTTGCCATCACCTCGAACGATTCTTTTCCATAAAAGTCATCTGCATTGATTACCATAAATGGCTCATTGATAATATCTTTTGCCATCAACACAGCATGGTTAGTACCCCATGGTTTGGTACGTTCTGGATTACGAGTATAACCTTCTGGTAAATTGTCGATACCTTGGAAGCAAACTTCGCATTGTACATGATCTGCATATTTGCTAAGAACAATATTGCGGAAGTCTTCTTCAAAATCCTTGCGGATTACAAAGACTACTTTGCCAAAGCCAGCACGAAGAGCATCATAAACACTATAATCCATGATAGTTTCACCATTTGGACCAAGACCATCCAATTGCTTCAAGCCACCATAGCGACTACCCATACCAGCAGCCAAGATAAAAAGAGTTGGTTTTTTCATTGTTGTAAAAATTTTAGGGTTATTTATTCGTTTGAAATTTCTATTCTACCATTGCGTTTGCGATGTTTCAACCACAAACCATAAATTTCAGAGCAGTTACTTGCCGTAATGAATGCCTTGATGTTATTATCGCGGATAAATGCCATCAACGATGCAAATTCTTCTTGCGTGAGCAGAGATTGGATCTCTTTAGATTCTTCTCCAGTATAACCACCTTCTACGGTGTACAACGAACAGCCACGCACAAGATTCTCTACAATATATTTTCGTATGCGCGCGTGGTCACGCGAGATAATACAAACACGCTTACGACGATCGAGTGAAGCAGTGAAATAATTGATAACTATACCGTTAAGCCATGTACCTATTAGCCCTATAACCACCAAACGAAAATCGTTGATTAAGAAGGCAGTACAACATATCAATGCGCCTCCAATTGATACCGACATTCCTATATCGAAATGCAAAAACTTATTAATAATCTTTGCCAAAATATCCAATCCGCCCGTGGAAGCATTCACACGAAACTCAATAGCCTGACTAGCAGATAGCAGCAAGACAAAACATACCAGATCGAACCACAAATCGCCCATCCCTAGTCCTGCAGACATTACAGATTCCTTGACCTGTTCCAACACCTCACCTGCACGGCTAAGCAAGTATGGATTACCATTCATATCAAGAACCGTTTGCCCCGCTTGCAACTGAGCTAGAATATCGGGATTATCTATTACACGGTGAGTAAAATTGGTATAAGGATAAATACGATCCCAAACCTGAGTTAGAGGTCCAAGTATCATAGCTGTATAAACAGTTTTTGCACCAAACTCATTGCCAATCAGCAAGAAAGCTAGAATTAGAAGAAAGGCATTGATACCCATCACAAGGTAGGAGAAGGTGTCGGGCGTTCCACCAATGAGCGTATTGATAACAATACTGAGACCTGATATTGTACCAATAATCAAGTGGCTAGGCATCAAGAAATAATACACCGCAGCAGCACCTATCATGATACCTATAGTCATGACTACCAATTCTTTCCAGAACTTTTTCGTTCCCAACGCATGCCAGAAATCCAAGGCTAGTTCTTTCCAATATTGCGCTGAAAAATATTGTTTCAAATGTGAACTCATAATAATAAATTAAGATTTTATAGTAGATTTGCCATTTTGATAGCAGTGACAGCCCCCTCAACGCCTTTGTTGCCTAAGCGACCACCTGCACGGTCAAGTGCTTGTTGCTTATCCAAAGTGGTGAGTACGGAAAAAATCACAGGGACACGATTGATAAGACTTTGTCCTGTCCACGCTGCGCCTTGTGCGTTGAGGAGTGTGACTCCTTGCGTAACGGACTGGCAGACATAATCAAAGTGAGGTGTATCGCCTTTGATGACACAACCAATAACGATTACTGCATTTACAGGCGTTCTAAGAAAGTTGCCTTTAGCCGCTTTGCCTCCTGACACATACAACGATGCGCCATAGGTAAGTTCTACTGTACCAGGCACATGCATCACATCGATATTCTCATTTTTCACGCCATGTTTCACGAGGGTATCAATAGCACCTTGCGCCAATTTGTGAGTAATATCACTATTCCAATCGGCTACTACAATAGCATAACGCTGACGTGCAAGCACATCAGCGTTAGGCAATTCGTTCGCGTTATATTGCGACAAATCAGTTGTCATACCAATTCACGAATTTGACTATGTGGTACATAGTCTATTATTTTACAATAGCAATATATTTCTCAATGTCTTGTGCCTCTGCGGACATTGGATAATCATTTTTGATGGTCTCAAATGCAACCTTGGCAGCTTTATTATTGCCTAACTCCATTTGCACAAAGCCTAATTTCTTAAGACTCATAGGAGCGATAATCTCATTGTTGGAAGCAGCAGCTTGCTCAAATGCCTTAGCAGCTTTTGTATATTCTTCAAGTTGTACGTAAGCATCACCCAAAAGTTGTAGTGCTGCAGGTTCGATATTCAAGTCATCGGCACTAAATTTTGAGAGGTATTCAGCAGCAGCAGTATAATCACCTAACTGATAGTAGCAAATACCTGTGTATAAAGCAGCTAATTTGCCTTCTTGCGAACATTTGTTTTCATTCGCAATTTGCTCAAAGCCAACACATTCTGAATCATCACCATTTAATGCAACTTCATAATTTCCTTGCATAAAATAAACCGTAGCCTTTGCATTGTCATTGCTAGCCTCTTGAGCCTTAGGTTGAAGAACATATGTATTCAAAGCAATGATGCCTAATACAATTACCACCAACACGGTAATTCCCCATGTCAATTTGTTCTGGTTTGCTTCAATCCAAGCACTAGTAGTGTTAAGAGCTTCTTGAACATTTTCTAAATTTTGCTCCTCTTTTTTAAAATTTTTCTTTGCCATATTTTTGATTAATTAATTATTTCTTTAACGCAAAATATTTATATTCTTTACGAATTTCTTATTCAGCATGCAAAGGTACTACTTTTTTCATAAATATGCAAATAAGATTGGTTTTTTTTCGAAAAAAAACAAAGAGTTAGCGGTCTACTAACTCTTTATGATAAAAAAGCACTGATTTATGCTACCAAGGCATCTCACATCCTAATGCCCAATATCGAATTGCTTCTTTTAATGGAAGTTTTGTATTTTTTCGTATTCGCTCCCACATCCTTTCATTCAAATTTTCAAACCACATATACGTCTTGCTTTTATAAGGACTGAAATTGTTTACATCATTAGACTATGCGTTTAGAAATTACTTGCCAATTAACCAACAGCCAAAAATTCTCTAAATATTCTGCCCTTCGATTTTGATAATCAAGATAATATGCATGTTCCCAAAGATCAATCGTAAGAATAGGTTTTAATCCGTGGCGCAATGGATTATCTGCATTTGGTAATGAAAGAACTTGCATTTTTCCTTCATCATTCATAGCCAACCATACCCACCCTGATCCAAAGAGTGATTTTGCTGCCTTATCTATTTGTTCGCGCATGTTATCAAAATAACCAAATGATTGATCTATAAGGAACAATAATTCGCCAGTAGGTACCTTTGCATTTTTCTCAGGACGAAACTGTTGAAAAAATAGTTGATGATTAAGAACTTGTCCAGCATTATTCGCCACAGGACCTTCTGGAGCTTTTCGAACAAGATCTTCCAATGTTAATCCCTCAAATTCAGTACCTTCAATAAGGTGATTGAGATTATCCACATAGGATTGAAAATGTTTTCCATAGTGGTACGACAACGTTCGTTGGCTCATCATCGGGGATAAATCAGTAAGTTGATACCCCAATTCTGGTAAAAGAAACAAAGACTTTTTCATATAGGTAGGTAAATTAAGTGCAACACAACTTGTGTTACACAAAAATTAGTACAAAAAACGTGCCAGAGAATTTACTTGCGTAGTAAAATATAGTCGGATGGCTGGAAATTAGAACTATCAATAATCTCTTGATCAATAAAAATTCGCAGATGTTTGACAATGGTTCGAATAGTCATTTTACGTTCTTTAGCGATTTGCGAAATAGTGAGCCCTGCATAAAGATACTCTAAGGTCTTAAATGCAGAGGCATCGCTTCGTATTTTGCGATGTTGAGAATAAATGACCAACGGTGGCTCTACCCAGCGGAATGATTGGCGTGCCTTGAAGAATCCATCCAACGATGGTGATTGTGAAATGCGTTGTTGGATATACTTACAACGCGATAACTCGGCATGAATATCCAATAAATGTTGCTTGACAGTAGCTGCATCATTGCGGTCATTGGTTCGTAACGGACATTTCGCTATTGTTTCGAGCATTTGCTGAATCTTTGGAGAGAAATAAACATATGCTGCTTGCAGACGCTCTGCTAAATTAGGCAATGAGGCCGAATTATATACGATTTGGCGTATCTGCTGCTGAAAGCGTTCGGCTATTATTTGCAAGCCTTCCAAGCCACCTATGCAAGTAGTGAAGAACGACGAAATATCTCCTTGTACAGACCCCATTGTTTTGACGTTTCGAGAGAGCGAAGACAATTGATTGATTATTGAACGAAAATCGTAGAGAGAACAGAGGAGTATGGTTAGATACTCCATTTGGGCACCTGCTAATCGTTGCTCTGTAGTAGTAATATCCAATTGATTTTTAGTAAAATATAGTATTTCTCTTGCATTGATAAGTGCTTGCATGGGTATAGGGGTCAATAGCACGATTCCCTCCAACGAACGACACCGCGAGAGTGCCACATACACCTGCCCTGCTGCAAAAGCATCTTCGGCATCAATCACAACATGGTCGAATGTCAATCCTTGTGCTTTGTGAATCGTGATAGCCCACGCCAATCGCAATGGGAAATGCGTAAACGAACCTATCACTTCCACTTGCACCTCATTAGAGCCCGTTTCGGAGATATAGCGTAGATTTTCCCATGTTTCGGTATGCACATCCACTTCCTTACCATCTTCGCAGATGACATGAATCTCGTTTTTCGATAGCGCAGTAACGGTAGCCAACTTACCATTGTAGTACAGTTTTTCTTGCGAGGAATCGTTTTTCACAAACATCACTTTGGCTCCAACCTTGAGTGTCAAGGTTTCATCTATCGGATACATCGATTCGGGGAACGTATCTTTCACACGAGCTTGATAGGTAAATGATTCTGCCTCTAGCGCATCTAATTCACGCCGATTAATAGCATCTACTTTGCTATTGTGGGTAGAGAGCGTGATGTAGTATTCGCCGTTTTTATCTGCCTGAAAATATGGATTATAGCGACTATTGAATATTTTGCGTGATTCGGGTGTAAGTGCATTGTTTCGCACTTGATTCAGTATCTCTAGAAAATCAATATTGGTCTGGCGGAAGACATGGTCAAGCTCAATATATACGGGTTGTAACTCGCGAAATACTTGTGCTTGAAAGAAATATGCACCTTCGTAGTATTCTCTGAGCAATCGCCATTCTTCCTCGCGTGCTACAGGCGATAGTTGAAATAGGTCTCCTATCATCAATACTTGTATGCCTCCAAACGGATGGTTGGGCTGGTGCTTGATATGACGAAGTACTGCATCGATAGTATCCAATATGTCGCTACGAACCATACTAACCTCATCAATAATCAACAATTCCAGATTACGTAGTATGCGTTGTTTCTGGGCTCGCATCTGCATTTCAGAGAATAGTTGTCGGCGCGCTTCAGGTGTAGGAAGAAAGAGTTGTGGAGGCAACTGAAAGAGCGAGTGAATGGTCATTCCCTCCGCATTAATAGCAGCTACTCCAGTAGGAGCAACCACCGCCATCTGCTTTGGACACTCTTGTTTAAGGCGACGCAGGAACGTGGTTTTCCCCGTTCCTGCTTTGCCTGTTAGAAAAATGCAGCGATTGGTATGCTGCACATATTCATATGCTAATTCGTAAGCGTTCATCAATCCTCGCCGACGTGGAGTTGGCGGATGGATTTGGCTACGTTCAAGAAGTGGTCGGCAATACGCTCGGTATCCGATGCAAACTCTTGATATACCTGACCTACGCTGGCTGGATAGACACCATCCATCAAGCGTTGCAAGTGAATCTTCTCAATACGAGCCACCATCTCGTCCACCTGA
>JAFTHS010000042.1 GCA_017457295.1 Paludibacteraceae bacterium
AACATGTAAAGGTTCGGGACGTGTGGTGAGTGCGCAACGCAGTATCTTCGGTATGATGCAGGTGCAAAATGAGTGTCCGACCTGCCATGGCGAGGGCAAAATCATCAAAAATAAGTGTACACATTGCCAAGGTAATGGCGTGGTACGTGAGGAGGAAATTATTGAGATTCATATCCCCGCTGGTGTGGCTGGTGGTATGCAGATTCCAGTGCATGGCAAAGGTAATGCGGCTCCTCATGGCGGCGTGAATGGCGATTTGCTGGTACTGATTGAGGAAGAAGAGCATAAAGATTTCTTGCGCGATGGTAGCGATTTGGTGTATAACTTGCTGCTGGATATGCCGACTGCTATTTTGGGCGGCCAAGTGCAGATACCAACTTTGCAGGGTGAAGCGAAGATTACTATCACTCCTGGTACACAACCTGGCAAAGTACTCCGCATGCGCGGAAAAGGTCTGCCAATGATAGACCAATATGCCCGCCAATATGGCACAGGCGATATGCTTATCAATGTGGGTGTGTATATCCCAGAACACCTCAATAAAGAGGAAAAGAAGATGATTGAACAACTGCAAAAGAGCGAGAATGTCCGCCCTGGCAGCAGCGATAAGAAGAATTTCTTTAAGAATCTGTTCGGATAAAAATGGATTCGGGAATCAGGTTCAGGAATAAAGACAAATTATGAAAAAGACTATTTTATTGGTAATGAGTATATGCCTCAGTGCGCTGGTGCGTGCTGAGGTTTTTCCGTCTTTTGGAGTAGATAGCGTGAGTAGCGAGTTCTTTCGTGAGTGGTATATCAATGGGGATTTAGGACATTATCTGGATAATTATTCGGATTATGTGGTGTATGAAGCGGAAACCACAGGCGAATGGAACTTGGGCGATATGAATATCTTTTCGATTGCAGGCAACTCGTTTCGTCAGAATAAATATTCGCTAAATGGCATGCGCATAGATAGCCGCTATCAAGTGGGCAGTACTATGCTGTATACCAATATGTTACGCACGGACTATGTGCTGGATTACCACGAGGGAAAGATTCATTTTACAGATGCCGCCGATCAAAGCCAATCGCTGACACTGAAAGGTAATGCAGGCAACTTGGGCGGTATATCGCCTGGAACATGCGAGTTGATCAACTTGTTCCACTCATCGGGTGAAGAGCGAACGATGGATAGTCGCCCGATAGAGATGCGTAATCATGTGATAGGTGCGGGTAGTGTGGAGGCGAGTTTCGCTATTCCTGCGTATGGCAAACGGTATTATCAACATGCGTACGCTCAATATGGTTCGCGCACGCAGACAGCATTTGACCACACAGGTATATCTGGGATGTATGCAAGTCCCTATTATACAGCGCAATTGGATGGCGAACTGCCTATGGCAACGAATAATGTGCTGGATAAGTTGAACTATTATTTTGTAGCGCAGGGTAGGGGAGATATGTATTCGGAGTTGCTGTATAATCGCAATGAAGTGGCAGAATTTTTAGGCTATACGGCTGCAGTGTATGGAAGCAAGACCTTTGCTAATGGTGGTAGACTGGTGGCAGGTTTGAGCTGGGCGTTGAGCGATGTGCAGCACGATAGTTTGTCGTTTGCTCGCAATCTATTGGACCACGATGGCGAGGCGTTTGACCCATGGTATGCTGATGGTAAGACAAATGAGGCAAGTTTGTCGTTGCAATATGATCAGCGTTTGTTGCCATGGTTGCGTGTACATGCTTCAGGGTATAACTCTTTTGTGCATTTCAGTCCGACTACAGCGACTTGGAGCAACGATGTGTATATGCAGAGTATAGCCGATAAATCGCGTACACAATTATATACATGTCATTGGCAATCAGCGGCTTATATGGCGGGATTGTTGGAGAATGAAGCTATGGTGGTGGCAGAACATGAATTGGCGCGTGGACTACGTATTCAAGCGCATTTGGGTGTTTCGTTGGACGGAATACTGTTGCATGGGAAATCAGTGGTAAGTCCGAATTGGCTGGCGAAGTTTGCCTTGGACTGGAAGCCCAATTGGTGGTTTCAAATGGGGTTGAACCTCTCGCATAATCGTATGAATTACACCATGAACGAGGTGCAATACTTGAGCAATGATTATATGAATGGCGAGATTCGCTATGCAGATGGCACCTTGCTTGCCACAACGGGAGGCAAATATCATGCCATAGATAAGAACTTATGGGCACATCAGCCATCATATGCCGTATTGGATATCCCTATTCGCTTTACTTTCGATAAGCAGTCAAGGCATCAGTTCTCGCTGCTGTCAAGTATTCGCAAGTATTATAACATGTGGTTTACCGATTATAGCAATGGCCTGGAGGCGAATATGTTTGAACAAGATGATTTGTACTATTGGCGTGAGGGTGAGAAACATTATACAGTAGGTCTGCAACCAATGGATTTGATGAGTGGCACTGTGGGTGGACGTACCCCTTATTATATGTCGAACGTGGCAAAGTATTCGTACACGGGCAAGAAATGGTTCGTTAGTGTATCATGGCAGAGTTATTTGATGGCAGGACTCTCTACGATTGGTAATGGTCCGTTGCACAATAATATCGGTGTGTTGGCAGAGTCAAGCGCGAATCCGAATGCATATAAAGTGATGAGTTATGGTAGCTTGCCTTATCAAGGAAATTGCCGTTTGAATCAAGATAAGTCTTTTATTTTGCGTTTGCAAGTTACCTACAACCCATGCGAATACTTCTCTGTAAGTCTAAATGGAAAGTTCAAAGATGGCCAACCATTTGCTACTTTTGTAGCTAAACCAGTGACCGCAAATGGCCATACACAAGTAGCATTGTGCGGCAACGATGCAAAAGGAATCAATATGGCCAATGGTGCCTTTGGAAAACGAGAAGATGCGTTCTTCAATTTTGATTTGCGTATGACAGGCCGTTGGTGGATAAAGCAAATACCTTTCCAATTGGATGTGACGTGCTATAATATCTATGACTTTGGAACAGCATTGACGGAATATGTATTTGATGGATACGACCATCCTACATACCCTTATTGGACCAATGATAGAGGAATTGCCACTATGCAAGATAGTCGCACATCCATGTCATTGTGTATTCCCCGTGGATTGCTCATTAGTTTGCGTATCGGATTGGAGGCGGATAAGCACCATCCACACGCACCATAAGGCAATACCATCGAACATACCCCACATACAGTCAGTGAGCATATTGAGTGCGTAAAGCGTGAATAACATCATCGCAGATTTACGCGCTCTTTTTTGTGTGAAATATGGAATACTAATCCAAGCGAGTATGAAGAATAAAAGTCCAGGAATACCAATCTCCATCCATTCGGCGAGATACTGGTTATGTGCTGCGAATCCGAGTTCGACATGCATATTTAACCCTGCTTCGGCATATTTTTGTTGCAGATATGGAGTGCTCTGTCCTGCTCCCAAACCATATAGTGAATAATCTTGTGGTGAACCTAATGCAGCTCCCCAAATATTTAATCGCACATTATGATCTTCTGCGGTTTCACGAATAGAAAGCAAATCTGTGTAATCAAACTCTTGCATGCGAGGATGCTGAGTCAATGCGAATAATCCTATTCCACACGCCAATAAAACCAATGCTATTCTATAGCGTATGCGTCGGATAGGAAGTTTATATAATAGCCATATAGTCAATAATGCAACTCCAGATAGTATGGAGGCTCGTGAACCAGTTGCTAATATGAGCGCAAGCATACTTGTGAGACCAATAATAATGATAATCCATCCTTTTATAGTACCATATTTGCATAATATATCCTTGCGCAAGTATAGAAGCGCCATCATTCCCATCATCTGGGTGCTACACAAAAAAAGTCGATGCTTTATATAAGATACTTTATCTGCAAAAAACTCTATAGGAAGTTCTTGTTGTGCATAAATACCAATCGCATAATTAAACGCTTGAGCATTGTATACCCAATATAAGGTGAATGCATATACTCCTGCGGATGCAACACATGATACAGTCAACACCTTGCAAATTTGTTTCCAATCGTAGTTCTTGTTAACACCCCAAATACCGATAGGAACTAATAATCCAAATGCCATATATCGCTCTAACTGCCAAGAATATGCATCTTGGTCTGCTGCCCATAGACCAGATATAATCTTCCATAGATACCATATTCCAAACATTATGAATGGCATCATTTTGCGCCAATCTTGTACATTAGGTTTTTGCACAAATCTACCTTCTAATAGCCATGTGCAAATCCATATGACACAAGCATAGCGTAAAAATACCTGTGGAAAAGGCAATAATGCTACAACTATTAAAAAAAGAATGTAGTTGAGTTGTCCCATTACGGACTGATATTTTTGTAAAAAATTAGTCATATAAATTTGTTATTCCTTGTTTTATGTGTTTTCTCCAACGATGGGTGATAATATAATTAATTACAAATTCAGTATCCAATTCCAATTCTTGTGCAAAAGCAGTGCCCATTATGGACAAAGCATCTTTGTCAATATTGAGTCTTTCAAACATTTTAAGCCCTTTTTTGATAGGAATATAACGATAAAATATGATACGATTAAGGTCAATAATTTCAATCTTACTTCCATCTTCATTGAAGAGAATATTGCCTCCAGAATAATCTTGGTGGAATATTCCGCGTTTATACAATTCTGCAGAAAAGCATCCTATCTCTTTTAGTATTTGTGTGCGATTAGGAAATGATTTGTTATGAATCAAATTGTTAAAGGTATATTTGCACTCAGATTGCTTACATACATACCAACTTTGGCGTAGAATACCGATATAGCGTATTTCTCGATATGCTACAGGTGTCGGAGTAAGACCTGCTATACGTTTCGCATATTCATAACTGCGTTGTGCCTTTGACTTACAAAACCAACCATATATGATTCCTCTCCACCAAGAAGGTGTAGTGAACTGCTTAGAAATGAAGCCATTAGAATTGCGTAATATATTTCGCTTTGCATAAATGATTTCTCCTTCATCCCAATTTACATAATTACCTAAAATCGTTTCGCTGCGGAAGAAATTGATAAAACGCGACCATGAACGGTGGTAATGTAGCGGTCCACCCAAATATTTTTGCATATATGCTGGATGTCGATGATTGATGGCATCAACGATACGTTTCTTTTTTCCTTTAGCAAGGCTACGGCGTGATTTTGCAGAAATGCGATAATAAAAGAGTATCTCATCCAGCTTGTAGAACGTACCTCCTAATTCCATCATACTTAACCAGAAATCCCAGTCTTCGCGATATATCTCTTCTTCGCAGTATCCGCCGCATCGTTCCCAATCTGCTTTGCGATACAATGCTGTGGCGGGAATCATATTTTTTCGTGCAAGTAAGGCATGACTGAATTCTGGTAATTTCCACTCTTTGTTTTCTGCTCCAAACATCCAGCAACGACAACCAACTACGCGTATACCATCATTATTCTCAATTACTTTTACTGCTTTTTGAATAAATGTATCTGCAATCTTATCATCGGCATCTACGGGCAAGATATATGTTCCTTTGGCATTTCGAATTGCTTTGTTGCGGGCTGCTGAGACACCTTGATTTGCTTGTGCTATAACTGTGCACTCAGGATGATTGGTACAATAATCTTGAGCGATGTTTAGGCTATCGTCTTTGCTGCCATCATCTACCATCACAATTTCAATCGGGCGATAAGTTGAGGCAATAATGCTATCCAATGTCTCTTTGAGGAAAGGCGCAGCATTATATATAGGCACTATGACACTAACAAAGGGATTCATATGCGGTCTTTCTTTTGTGTGATTTTGCGCCAATAGTATAGCAATGGATTAGTATATTTCAGTCGTTTCCAAGGACGTGAAGCATGTGGAAAATGCAATACAGGATTACCCAACATTAATAAATTGCGCAAACCAAGTTGCACTGACCAATGCGATATGGTAACATCATACCAGTTTTTTGTAGGGTCTAGCAATTGAAAATCTGCTTTTTGTAGTAGTTCGTTGGTAAGCAATGTACAGCAAAATGAAAATCGCTTTTTCGTAGCGATTGTATTTTTACCAAGAATACGATACTGCCAACGACGCATGTAGTGATATGGGAAATTATATGTACCATGTTCATCTACCGTCACTGCAGCAACCATGCCTACTCCTGCTTGCACTTCCGCTTGCATCTTATCCAATGTGTCCGATTGTACAATCACATCACTCTCTACGATAACCAAGTGCTTGTTCTCCGCAATGACCTGTTGCTGGGCCTTTTGTAGTACCAATCGATAATTGGGAGAAGGATGATCTGTCAAATCGGAAATATGTACTACTTGAATACCCAATTCCGTTGCCAACCCATCTAATCGGTGTGCATTTTCAGGTAATGAGTTATCATCATATACATACAACGTATGCCCGCTATCGACGATAGCACGAATAGCTTTTTCTGCTATCTCAAGCGAGTCCTTGACTGGCATAATAATATGTAATTCTTCGTTTACCATTGGGCAATAATTCCTTGTTTTCGAATAGTTAGCATAGCACCAAATTGATTTCCGAACTGCGAACCAAAATCTCCTGCCAACGAGATACCAAAATCTAATTCCCAAGCTTTTTCCACATGTTTGGTAACTTCCAATAATGCTGCAGTATTTGTGGATAATAGCAATTTGGATGTGTTGTTATTGCCAAAGTTACGTACATACGAACATAGCAATCGGTATTTGAAACCACAAATATCACCTCTTACTCCCACATGATGTAGTCGCACGCGACTATTCAATGTATAAATCGTACCGTCGGTATTGTACAGAGGTGAGGTGATGAATGGAGTACCCATAGAACGGTAGAAGTAGTTCCATCCGTTTTGGAATACGCTGTTGCGATAATACGAGTCATTTGCTCCGTAGCATAATCCATCCCGATCATGCCATGGACCCGATTGATCTGTAGTATTCATATATTCGTATGTTACACCTTGGATGAATGGCCAACGAGTTTGTTGAATAGATATACCCCATATTCCATCAGGAAGATTTTGTCCAATACCAAGAAATGCAAAATTATCGTCGAAAAAGTTTTGCCAATATGCAGTCACATTCCATCCCTCTCCTTTAGCTGTAAGTGCCAATTGTTGACTACCTACATGATTACCTTGTGCATTCTTCTGGTCATTAGACATTGTTCCACCTGCTTGGGCAAACAGAACATTGATGAATGACTGAAAATCACTGCCCACATCACCAAATACAGGAGATATCCCTCCCCATTCTGCTGCATGATGAAATTCGTAACTCACATTTACAGGCAGTTTCCCTCCAAATCGTAGTGCTGCAAATTTATGATGAAAGCGACAATTTTTGATGTAGGCATTATCCACCATCCATGCATAGGTTAATCCCCCTTTAAGTTCCATATACCCATATAATCCTGGAAATGGAATGTATTCATCTATTCCCACAGTAATGCGAGGCAACGGTTGGCTATTTCCAGATAGAATCATGCTACCACTAGAAAGCATTGGGTCAACAGCCTCATATATTAATGGCTTTATACCCGCAGTAATATCGATAAAGTACAATCGAGTATGCGCATATAGTTGATTAAAATATCCTGTGACGTTTTTCTCGTAGGGCTTTAATGGAGTAGGGATGTCGCTTTGTACACGTCCTGTTAATTGCACCGCAAAATCGTAATCAAACCATCTTTGAGGTTGAGTGGCTGGCTTGCATAGTCCTATTGATATATTTCCACTATATGGAGACGCTGATATATTGCCATTACGATTGCTTTGTAGCCAAAACGGAGCACATGTGCCAGATGAAGCCACTCCTAATACTTTAGCATTGTAATATAGCGTATCGCCTATCAGTTTGTCGTGTGTTAGTCCTAAAGGCCACCATTGCCAATTTTGTGCCGTGGTAGATTGGATTGTCAAACAAAAGAAGATAATATGTAGAAGTGTTTTATTTTTCATAAATGCAATACAAATCTCCACATACTTCTATGTCTTCGTTTTCTCCTAGTCCTACATACACCTTATTGCCAATGCTAAATGCAATATGATTCATTCTGCCTCCATTAGGCAAATTGCCTACATGGCACCAGTTATCTGCGTGTATATCATATTGCTGAATATCCGTTAACACTTTGCCGTCTGTATTCACTCCTCCGAAATACATTCCTCCGATTACATATACATAATTCTTCGTTGCAGTACATGCAGCTGTAGTACGTTTATAACCGGGTACATTTTTTCGTTTTATCCATTGAGCATTGATTGGATCTAATTCTCCCCACCAATTGAGACTATATGCTCTAAAACCAGTTCCTGCGAAATGTCTTCCTTGGCACGTACAACCAACTCCTCCAAAACTACGCATAGGGAAGGTGAATGCCTTTCGATCTAATTGCACATCAATCAACTTCCATGTATCTGTTTCTATATGATATCGATACATATCTCGTTCATATGTCCAGCAGAAACCGTAACCGACATACAATTCTCCATCCCCAACCATACTGATTGCTCTTGCTGTAGTATTTGCGGGATAATCGCTTAGTTGTTTCCATGTATTAGTAGTGGGATTATACGACCACCAATCTGTCAAATAACCAGTTGAGTTATTGTATTTACCATTAAACCCCAGTCCTATATATGCTATTCCGTCATACACGCATGCTGTTGCATTTACGCGAGGTGTCATAGGTGTCTCTCCTAAATCAGTCCACGTGTCTAATGCAGAATCATATTGCCATAAGCCATTTTGATATATACCTTGTTGATCTCGCCCGAATAAAACGTAAGTTTTATCTGCCATTACAAAACAAGTTGCTGAAGCTAATGGAGTAGGAATAGATGCACATTGCTTAATTTGTAATTGCGTATCAAGGTAAGAATTGTCGCATGAAACAATAGCCAAGGTCATTATCCATGGCAAAATCTTACTCATATAAAAATGCCAATATTGCATTATTCCTCAACCTTCGTCTTTTTCTTCAATTCAAAATCTCTACCCAAATAATTCTTTCTCACCACGGGGTTTGCCGCCAATTCTTCTGGTGTTCCGTGGAAAAGAATCTTACCTTCAAAGAGCAAATATGCACGATCGGTAATCATCAGTGTTTCATCCACGTTGTGGTCAGTAATCAAGATGCCGATATTCTTGTCTTTCAGTCGCCACACCACATCCTGAATCTCTTGCACCGCAATTGGGTCCACACCTGCAAATGGTTCGTCAAGCATCACAAACTTTGGCTCGATAGCCAAGCAGCGTGCAATCTCTGTACGCCTGCGTTCGCCGCCCGACAAACGGTCGCCGATATTTTTGCGTACATGTCCTAGGTTAAACTCTTTAATCAGTTGTTCCAATTTCTCTTTTTGGTATTCTTTCGTAAAATCGGTCATCTCCAACACCGAACGGATGTTGTCTTCCACTGTCATCTTTCGGAAAACGCTTGCTTCTTGGGGCAGATAGCCGATTCCCAATTTCGCACGACGATACATAGGCATATTGGATATATCCAAATCATTTAGATAAATCTTTCCACTATTGGGCAATACCAATCCTGTTGTCATGTAGAAAGTGGTCGTTTTACCCGCACCATTGGGTCCAAGCAATCCCACAATCTCACCTTGCTCAAGGTAGATGCTTACATCATTTACCACAGTACGCTTGCCGTACTTTTTGTATAAATGTTCTGTTCTTAATCTATCCATATCTCTAAACACTCAACTCTAAACTAACCGGACAATGATCCGAATGTACCACATCGGCTAATATCTTTGCATCTGTTATGCGTTCTTTCATTGGCTCGCTAATCCAATGATAATCAATTCTCCATCCTACATTCCTTGCTCTGGAAGCGGCACGAAAACTCCACCAGCTATATTTCTCACCGCTTTGGTCAAACATACGGAAGCTGTCCACCATACCGCTTGCTTCCCATTTATCCAACCATGCTCTTTCTTCGGGTAGGAACCCACTTACACCCACTTGACGTTCGGGATGATTAATATCTATTGGCTTGTGAGCGATGTTATAGTCGCCACATACCACGATGTTTGGTCTTTCTTTTCGCAACTCATTGATCCACACCAAGAAATCCTCCAAAAAATCCATCTTATATTCGTATTTAGGACCTTCTGCCTCGCCCGATGGAATATATACGCACACCACGGTTACATCGCCAAAGTCTGCACGAATTACGCGTCCTTGACAATCATATTTCTGATTCCCCATGCCTACCACCACGCGGTCGGGTTCTATGCGAGTAAAGATGGCTACTCCTGAATATCCTTTCTTCTCTGCCGAGTGAATATAACTTTGATAACCAAGTTCTTGCATGGTCATCACGTCTATTTGTTCGGGCTGTGCTTTGCTCTCTTGAATGCAAAACACGTCGGGCTGTTCTGCTGCAAGCCAATCAAATAGTCCCTTGCTGATAGCACTGCGAATGCCATTCAAGTTGTACGAAATGATTTTCATTATCGAATAATTATTTTCTTTGTTCCTTGTGTCGTTTTCACTATATATGTACCCTCGGATAGTGCTTCAATCTTTTTTGTAGTCATTTTCTGTCCTAATACATCATAGATAGCTATGATATCGTTGTTCAACACCACTTCCGAAGTTGCGGTGTTACTGCGTCCTCCTTTGTACTTAAAGGATATAACTCCATTGTTTTCGCTCACTTCTTCGATACTATGGTCTTTTATTCCTAGATACTCTGTTGCCCCTGCAGGAAACAAATCACTCGCCTTGCCAGTGTATCCATCTTCCGAACTACTAGGTGTCTTCCCATCGGCTTCTATCAAATCCACACCCATTCGATTAGATAAATTATTTACGCTGTTGTCACTCCAAGACCATTGATTGTATACTATTTTCGTCAACATTAATCCATGTCCAGGTAAATACTCATCCCAACCCACTTGTTGGCGATTCTCTAGTAGATAAAAGGTCGTTGGACTAGGGTCGTTACCTTTCAGATTGTGTTGATCGCTGGTCGAAATCAGCAACGCGCTATTGCTTTCTTGCAACTCTTCCAACTCTACATCTTCTGCCTCTACAATCAATCGTGGTGTCAACCAACCCATCATAAATCGCTCATATGCCGAGTAAGCGGGTGGAGTATTCATATCATTGTTGTATGGACCATAGTCCAAAATGTCCCAACTTCCTAATGTCTTATGTGTTTGACCTTCGGTAGTATACAGGTCAGGCAGTCCTAGTACATGGCTAAACTCATGGCAGAAAGTACCAATGCCAGTATGATGTTTTGTGTAATAGTCCAACTCATTGCCGCAAGCATACAAATCCACGTACTTACCATCCACCTTACAGGTAACTCCTGATTCAAAGAGCCAATACGAATGAGGCCAAATAGTATTCGCTGCGCCACCATCTGCTTCGCCATAACCAGCATAAACTACATACACAAAATCCACATAACCGTCTTTGTCATTATCATACAAACTGAAGTCCACGCTATCATTCACTAATTCGCACGCCTCTTTTACCATGTCCCAAGGCGCTGCATCAAAGCTGGTAGTTGGGTTATTTTTGCCATAGTAATCCATGTTTTTTCTCACCGTCACTGGACCTACTACATCGAATTGCGGACTATATTGTCCATTCGAGGATTCATAGAAATACTGCCATGCAGACCCGTTAGAGGTAACAAAATATTTTCTTCCTCCATACATATAAGAATAGTCTCTGCTATAGTTTTTCCCTGTCAGCATACTATCTAATTCTGCTTTATTGGTTTCAAATTTCACATCAGCAAAATTCACCAATATCACCAGTCCGCGTGGAGCAATATTCAGTGGGGTAGCTGCTTTTTGTGCTTGTGCAATGCGACTTGGTGCAGCCATCTGCTTGACTCTAATTTCTTCTGCATTTAATGCTTCTGTCACTTGATAGAATCCGTTTTTATCTACCTCTAGCCATTCGCCTTTCTCATTGGTTATCCAGCGAAAATGCTCATCGCCATGTTGATACACAGTTATTTGCGTGCCATCAGGTTGTGTTTTGACTATCCCACCTCTGCGTGCTGGTACGCCCCAAACGGAACATACTACAGTACAAAACAATATCAATAATCCGATTTTTCTCATGTTATTTTTTCTTTTCTTGTTTCACTTTTCTGCACGTCGCCACAATCCGTCCGTCTTTCTTTTTCTTCGCGTAGCAGATATATCCCTTTTTATTTTCTTTTACAAGTGTCACACCATCTTCCAGCGTCATCCAATGCTTTCTTTCATCGCCGTGCAATCGCACGTAGATGGTATCGCCATTGGGTTGTACACGTTCTATAACTCCCTGATATGCAGGCACTCTCGCTGGTCGTTGCTGCGCCATAGCACCCATTGCCCACACGCTGCAACTTATTGCTAAAATATACATTAATCGTTTCATGTTCTCTAAATTAGCGCGCCGCGCTCTTCACTTTCTTAAACAATTCGCTCGCAAACACAAAATCATTCAACGCCTCATTCTCTGATTGAAATATCTCATGCCTACTGCCTTGCCATTCTTTTACGCCATTGCGTAGGAAGACAATGTTGTCGCCAATCTCCATAATGGAGTTCATATCATGGCTATTCACGATAGTACAAATGCCATATTCTAGTGTAATGTCTTGAATCAGTTTGTCTATCACCAAACTAGTCTTTGGGTCTAGTCCCGAGTTTGGTTCATCGCAGAATAGGTAGCGAGGGTTAAGTGCAATCGCACGAGCAATTGCTACACGTTTCTGCATACCGCCACTTATCTCGCTGGGCATCAAACCATACGCTCTTTCGGGCATATCCACACGCGAGAGGCAGAAGCGAGCGCGCTCCACCATTTCTTCTTTGCTCATCTGCGAGAACATCTCCAGCGGATACATCACGTTCTCCTGCACGGTCATGCTGTCGAACAATGCTGCTCCCTGAAACAGCATTCCCACTTCTCTATGCAACAACCGCACCTCTTTCTCTGCCATCTCCGCCAAGTTCTGTTGTCCTTGGCGTGTATCAAATATAATCTCGCCAGAATCAATAGTATGAAGTCCAATCATCGACTTCATCAGTACGGTCTTACCTGAGCCAGACTGACCGATGATCATATTCACTTTTCCGTCCTCAAAGTCTGCAGAGATATGGTCAAGCACCACATTCCCGTCAAAACTTTTTACTACATCTTTTACCTGTATCATAACTCCTTACCTTTACACCATCCACTAATTCAGCATCAAATTCGTCAGCACCACATCCAACAGCAATATTACGATACTGCTGTTTACCACGGCTTTTGTGCTGGCTTTACCCACTTCCAGTGCGCCGCCTCGTGCGTAGTAACCGTAGTACGAAGCCATACTCGCTATCACAAACGCGAAGATCACTGTCTTGATAAACGAGTACCACACATAGAATGGTATAAACGCATACTGAATACCCAGCAGATACTCCGAAATCGGCAATACGTTTGTGATGGCACTAATGCCATAACCGCCCAACAATCCCATGAACATAGAGAGTGTTACCAGCAGCGGCATCATCACCATAAACGCTACTATCTTTGGCAATATCAAATAGTTAGCCGAGTTTACACCCATAATCTCCATGGCATCAATCTGCTCAGTGATACGCATGGTACCAATCTCTGAGGCAATATTACTGCCCACTTTACCTGCCAATAGCAAACACAAGATTGTGCTTGAGAACTCTAGCAGGATACAATCGCGTGTCACCAAACCAGTAGAGTAGGCAGGTAGCAGCGGATTCTCTGTGTTCAGTTTGGTTTGCAAGGTCATGATTGCACCCATGAACACGCTCACGATCAACGTGATAAGTATGGACTGCAATCCTTGTTTTTCCATTTCTTTGCTCATTTGTCGCCAGAACATACGCCAGCGATCGGGTAGGCGAAACACTCGCCCCATTAGCAAAAAGTACTCTCCTATTCTTTCTATTCCGTTCATTATCTGTATGTTATTTATTTTGCCATTGCTGGTTATTATGGTTCTTTTCGTTTTTCTATCTCCTTTATAACGACCAACGGCTCTATTATTAATATATTAGCATACTTTTCTTTACTCAAAAAAGCCTGCAAAGTTACAAAAAAATCTTGATATATGCAACATAATACAAATATTGTATTATAATTCGTCTCTTTTTCTTTCTTCTGCAAATACTGTGCCATCCTTTTCGTGTTTCCGCCTTTCCGTTTCCCGCTATCCTTATTATTTGCTGTCTTTAATTAGTGATTAATTAGTGATTAATTAGTGATTGATTAGTGATTAATTAGTGATTGATTAGTGATTAACCTGCCTTCAACCTATCTTCAACCTGAAGTGTCCCTCAAAAGTTAGATACATTACCCTGCCAAAAACCACTTGAAACGCCTCTCCATCTCTCTTTTTTTATGCTATTTTTCATCAAAATATCGTTTTTTAGGGATGGGGTTTTGGCACAGTTTTTGTAGCAAAAAGATAGATTGGTTTGATTTTTAATGACATTCAATGGTATGAAAAAGTTTCTTCTCAGCTGCGTATATTTTCTCTCTTTGGTTAATATACCTCTTTTGGCGCAACATACTTTGTCGGGTACTATCTTGTCAAAAACCGATGGTGCTCCTGTAGAAATGGCCACGGTACGTCTCTTTTCGTATCATCAGAACGAGCAAGGTGCTGATTCTGTGCTAGTTCAGGGTGCGCAGACTGCCTATGATGGCATCTTTGTTTTGTCGAATATCGCTCCAGGTAAATATACGTTGCGCATCTCTTCGGTCGGTTTTGTTGAAATCGCTTCTCAGGTCACGATGCCCAATAGCAATCTGGATCTTCCTCCTTTTCGTTTGGTTGAGCAAGTCCAGCACTTGGCGGAGGTGAATGTGCAAGGGCGTGCGGCGGAGATGACGGTCAAGGGCGATACCATTGAGTACAATACAGCCGCATACCAAGTCGCCGAAACGGCTATGGTCGAAGACTTGCTCAAAAAAATGAATGGCGTGGACGTGGATAAAGAAGGTAATGTGACAATCAATGGCGAAGAAATCAAAGCCGTTCGTATCGATGGCAAGAAGTTCTTTGGCGACGACGTGCAAACAGCCACTAAGAATATCCCTGCCGAGATGATTGAGAAGATTCAGGTCATTGATGAGAAAAGTGATATGGCGAAACTCACTGGTTTTGAGGACGATGACACTGAGCGTATCATCAATCTCAGTCTAAAGAAAGACCGTAAAAAAGGTCTCTTTGGCAACTATTCTGGGGCGTTAGGTGCCGACTTAGTTACGGCCAACGAACAGTGGTTCGGTTATTCCGACCCTGCTCTTGGTGCTTCTCCTTCAGAGCGTGCCCTCCATTTCTTCCAGGATGATTTCCGATATAGTGCGAACATCTTTACCAATATCCTCTTAGGCGAAAGCCAAACAACGATTATTGGTAGTGCCAACAATACCAACGATATCCGTTCACGACGTGGACGTGGTGCTTGGGGGGGACAAAACGCAGGTATCACATGGTCAGAGAACTTAGGGGTTAACACCAATGTGGATTTCACTGGCAAAATCAAAAAACTCGACAATACCTCATTCTTGCTGATGGGTGGAGATGCTTCATTCAATCATTCTATGAACGACACCCGCACACAATCCAACAAAGAGAGTTATACCGATGAGTTTACCTATATCAATAATGATTCGACCAATAAACTATCGCACTCGTGGGATGCACAATTGCGATTGGAATTGGAGTACCAGATTGATACGCTCAACAAACTGATTCTCAGACCTACTATCAGTTATACCAACAACGAATCTGCCTCCAACAACGCCTACACTTTCGACCGCGACACGGTCATTGACACCCTCAATCAGGTGGTGCGTATCAACGATGGTTATCAACACCAGCAGAGTCTGTCCGAAGATATTTCTGCGGGATTACGAGCTATCTACAATCGCAAGTTCCTTCGCCCGGGACGGTCTTTGACCATGCAAGCCAATCTCAATTTCACCAACACCAAGGGCACCACGCAAACCTATGCTTTCGACCAGTTGCGTGGACTGGCATTGGTGGATCAACGAACACTTTCGGGCAACGATGCCTTCAGATACTCTTTGCGTACCTCGTATGTAGAACCTCTCTACAAGAACAATCATCTCTTGGAAATGGTATTGTCTCTCTCAGGCAGCAATCGTATCTCCGAGAAAAATCAGTATGCTAAGGACTCTCTTACGGGCGAATATACTATCTTTGATAGTATTTATTCCAACAATTTGCAAAATAGTTTGTATTCCGAGCAGTTAGAACTCAACTACCGTTGGGTAGATGAGAAGTTCGATTTGATGATTGGAGCACGGGCTATTGCGCAGCAAACCCACTCACGCACTTTCTATGGGGGTATCCTTGCGCGCGATACGTTATATAATAACTGGAATTTCTCGCCAAACCTAAACTTCCGATATAAATTCGAACGAAAGAAGTTTGCACGAATCATTTATCGTGGTACTTCGCAGCAACCTTCTATCACGCAGATGGAACCGGTGCGCAACAACTCCGATGCGCTCAACGAGACGGTGGGTAATCTGGCTCTCCAACCAGCATATCGCCACAATCTCTTCATGATGTATTCCAGTTTCAATCAAGAGAAGTTCTCTAGTTTCATGACGGGATTACGCGCCACTATTACCGAAGATGCGCTTACCAACAATACCATCTACGACCAAACGGGCAAACGATACATGCAAACCGTCAATGCAGATATTATCCCTTGGAATATTGGTTGGGACATGATGTCCAACACTCCTTTCTGCAACAAGATGTTCCAGTTCCACTCGCGTACAGCGGTCAACTACAACGAACGGGTAGCATACGTCTTGCGCGAACAAAATGCTGCTGACATCGAGCAGATGATTGATGCGGGTACGTTGCCTTTGGGCGAGGCTTCCCACACGGGCAACCTACGTGTGAGTAGCGATTTATCATTGCGTTTCACGCACAAGATTGTGGACATTGGTATCCGCAACTCCAATATCTATTCGCTTACTCGCAACTCGCTCAACGACCAAAGCAAAAGCCATATTGGCGACTGGATTATCACGGGCGATATCACGTTCCATTTGCCTAAAGCATGGAATATCTCTACCGATATTGGTTATACTGGACGCTATGGCTATACTGGAATTGACGATCCAAATGAAATCCTATGGAATGCCTCTGTGGACAAAACGTGGGGAAATGCTACGCTCACTCTCAAGGTTTATGACCTATTGCACGACAAAAAGAATATTGTTCAGACCGTAGGCGAAGATTACGTTAGTTACAAGAAATTCAATACCTTACCTACCTATGCTATGCTTACCTTTACCTATAAACTCAATCGCATGGGCAATCTCAAGGCCAAAGGTGCAGCAGCATGGCAGCAACAGATGATTGAAAGTGCAAGACCTGGTGGTGGCCGCCCACCAATGGGCCCCCCAAGATAAGGAAAAAGGGTATGTAAGGTTTATGCCAAAGAAATCGCCTTAAGCTAAATATAGTTTGATGTTCTTTTCATTCAACCTACTCTTATAGCCTATAGGTATGTTTTTGTCTGTCACGATAGCATGGATCTGCTCTGCATTGGCAATATGGCAAAAGCTACGCTTGTTAAATTTTGAACTATCAAACACAGCTATGACCTCACTGGCTTGAGCTATCATGGCTTGGTTCAATATGGCCTCCTCCATATTGGGGGTAGATATGCCATTCTCAAACGAAAAAGAATCTATACCTAAAAACAATTTGTAGTTGGTAAAGTGGCTTAAATCTTTTAATGCAATCGGTCCTATAGTGGAATGACTATTTATACGCACATGCCCGCCTAGCATTACTACCGTAAAACGTTTATATTTCATCAGCTCTTCCGCAATATTCAGAGCATTAGTCACAATAGTCAGGTCGGTGAACTTATCCAGATTCTTGGCTATTTCCATCGTTGTTGTACCACTATCCAGCAAGATGTGATCACCGTTCTTTATCAAGGTTGTGGCCAACTGTCCGATACGCTCCTTCTCTTGAAAGTTAAACATACGCTTTTGTGAAATGGCAGTATCTTCATTCAAGTTCTCCACGGGACGGCGAATAGCTCCTCCTCTGGTACGAACCAGCAGGTTTCTATTCTGCAAATTGGTCAAATCTTTGCGAATAGTCACTTCTGAAGTACCCAATGCTTTGCTCAATTTTGTTACGGACACTTCATTTTCTTTGTCAAGTAGTGTCAATATCATAGCCCTACGTTCTTTAGCGGAAGAGTGATAATCTAGTCTCATAATCAGGTGCATTTTTGTTTTGCAATGCGAAGTTACGATAAATTTTCGGACTATACAAATCCGAAACTTCGCCGCTTTCGTTTCGAAACATATCGAAACTAATTTTTATATGGATATAATAATATATGTGTTTGTAAATTAAATTATTACTGATGCAATAAAAATATTATGTTGTAAAACATATTTTTCGCTCTGTTTGCCAACAAAACTTATGACTAATTTTGCAACAAAATCACTTGATTTTATAGCAAAACACACGCAAAATACATGCAAAATGAAACGAATAATTTGTCTTTTTTTCTCCTATTGTGCCCTACTTCCTCTTTCAGCAGCTAATCATTATGTGGCTGTTTCGGGTAATGATGCACAAGATGGATTATCATGGGCTACTGCCGTATCTACTATCCAAACTGCCGTCAATGCGGCAGACAAAGGCGATACCGTTTTTGTCTCTGCAGGTGCGTACCAGCAGAGTATTACGCTCAAAGATGGTGTCAATGTCTTCGGTGGGTACGATGCCACTACGGGCGAACGCAATGTAGATGCCAACCTTACTATTCTTGATGGCACAACATTGAAAACTCCTTTGGTTATTGCCACCAAAGCCAATACCAACCCAGTATATGTAGATGGATTTATTTTGCAAAACGCTAACCATACTTCTGCGGGAGGAGCTGCGGTGCTCAAAGCGAATGCGATTCTCAATCATTGTACAATTCGCAACTGCTATACCAGCGGCAGCGGAGGTGGAGTGCACAATGCGGGTGTCGTTTCCAACTGCATCATTGAGTTGTGCGAAGCCCTTGGCGCAGGCGGAGCGGTACACAATGTCGGAGGAGTGGTAGAGAATACTATCATCCGTGGTTGCAAAGGCAATTATGCTGCCATTCGCAACGAAAACAATGGTATAGTGCGCAACTGCCTATTGCACAACAATGAACCTTCTAATTCAGCATGGCCAAATTCTGGTGGTATCTACAACCCGAGCGGGGTAGTCTATAATTGTACTATGGCATGCAATTTCGGCAGCCAATATGCGGGCTTCCATAGTGATAATATTGCCTACAACAATCTTATGTGGAACAACCAATCCGAAGAGGGTTTTGCAGATCCTGCCAATTTTGTTTCTGGAGAAAACACAAAGGCAGGTTCAGGATACAATGCGGCAGACTATTATTTCGAAGCAGAAAATTTCACAGTCAAGTTATCTCCCGATAATATGGCAACCAATGGCCCTCATTTTGTTGCACCAACCAATTTTGTGGGAGCACCTAAAAATGCTGCTGAGATTGCTGCTATGCGTGCAGCCAATTTCGCTATTACGGCGGAGTCGCCTGTAATCAACCAAGCCAAGGCAAATACCGATTTGGCATACGATATCGAGAATACTCCTCGTCCTATAGGTTCCCATGCGGATATTGGATGCTACGAGTACAATCCCAATGCGCCTATTGTAGCTGTTACGGGGGTGCTGTTGAATATGGATACGCTTCATGTTTATACCACAGACACTGCGCTAATCACCGCTATATTGCTACCTACTAAAGCCACGAATCGCAATGTCGTATGGAGCATTGCAGATACCACTATTGCTCAAGTAGAAAACGGAGCAGTTATCGGAGTTCGGGAGGGACAAACTACTGTCAGTGTCACTACCGAAGACGGCGGTTTCTCGGCAGAGGCAGTGGTAGTGGTAGAGTTGAAGCCAATCGTGATTATTCATCCAGAAGTGCTCTTGGCTGATAGTTTATATCGTGTAGAAGATTTCACTATCCCGTCTTATATTCCATTCCTAATTGCTAAGGAGGCTGCGCGAGATGATTCTACGGAAGTAAACCTGCAAGCATTGCGCGACAAGATTACTCAGCTTTTGCCTTATCAAATGCCATATAATGTGGTCACTAATATCAACGGAGACCCTACCACACGTATGGCGTTCTGCTGGTTTACCAACGAACGAATGACCGATGGAGTAGTGGAGCTTATGCCTATTTCTGGCGACCAATTGCCTACAGCTGATGCCTTTCGTCCTACACTATCTGTGTCTGCTACGCCTACTATCACCAAGCCGCTCAATTATGCTACGTCGCTTTCTGGTATTCTCAAAGCAGCTAAAATGTCTGCTACGCAAAAATATACCTACGTCAGTCATAAGGCAATCGCAGAAAACCTCTCTCCCAATACCACCTATGCGTATAGGGTGGGAGTAGAAGGCTACTGGAGTGAAATAGGCAAGTTTACCACAGCTTCAGACAATCAATCTCCTTTCACGTTTATCTATATGACCGATTCGCACATCCAAGACCAAGAGTATATCAATGATGCGCGTTTATGTGCAGAGGCCGCTGCCAAAGCAACACCAGAAGCGCGATTCTGTGTCTTTCCAGGTGATTTCGTAGAAACGGGTACCAATCGCAATTCGGAATGGGAATGGGAGCGTTGGTTTGATGAGGCACTACGACCCGTTGTGCAGCAAATGCCTATCGTTCCTACCGATGGCAATCATGATGACTCTAGCAATCAAAACTATACATATCATTTCAATACCGACAACCAGTTCAAAGAGAATGCTAAGGTCAAACCTCAATTCGATGGCACTACCTATTCCTTCATGTATGGTGATGTGTTGTTCTTAGTATATTCATTGCAAGATTATTGGAAGGGTACATACAGTTTGTCCACCCTCACTTCTACCTACTTAACCAATGATGTGGGAAATTGGTTCCGAGAGCAGGTGGCTGCTCACCCAGAAGCAAAATGGCGCATTGCATTAGTGCATAAAAATGTATTCTCGGGCTCTGGGCATCAGGAGGATGAGGAAACACCTCTATTCCGTGAGACGATGTTGCCAATATTCAAGGATTGTGAGATAGATCTTGTTCTTCAGGGGCACGACCACTGCTATGAAATTATTGGTCCTGTTAATCCTGATACCCGTACTCCTATTCTCGATGCTATTACGGATGTGGAAGAGGTCCCTGTTAATATGGTCAATAATATGACAGGCAAGAAGGGGGGTACATTCAGCGTGGATGATGGTACATTGTATTTCATCGGAGCTACTTGTGGTACAAAACGCTACAATCCTAATCATAAATTAACGATGGAGGCTGATTACGAAAAGCATAAAGTAGAAAACTATTACGATTTATTCACGGGTATGTTTGGGCAACCTGGCAGACCTTCATATTCGTCATTCACTGTAGATGGCAATACGATTACGGTCAATTCGTATAAAGTGTACAAAGATATCGACCCTGTCCTATTCAATACTTTCTATATCAAGCGCACAAAAGAGCATAATTCAGGTGATAGACAGGGCCCTATCTCTCTAGAGCAACTCATCCAAGAGAATGGGACGGCCAAAATTATCTATGATGGTTCTATGTTCATTGTTCGTGAGAATATAGCATACAATGCGTTAGGACAGATTGTTTTTGATAAACGTAATTGAATTTGTAATTTGTAAAAGGCACTACGAATTGCCTATTTTAAGCGAAAAACGATAGATGCATAACGGTTCTTTCGAAATGTTTCGAAATAGAATATTTGAAACCGTTTTTATGTAATATGCTGATATGTAGCTTGTTATCTGTTTTGCACAAAAATATGTTCTTTAACATGTTTTTTAGGGATATAAATTGTCTTTTACGTAGTAACTTTGCAGAAAAATTAGGAATAATTTAACGGTTTTTTATCATATGGAAACTTTTACCTATAAGGAAATTTTGCAACAACCTTCATGTTGGATGAAGGAGTACGAGGTGTTGCTAAGTGAGAAAGCGAAGATTCAGGCTTTCTTGGATAAGTATTTAACCAATGACACAGACATTGTGCTAACAGGTGCAGGTACCTCAGCGTTTATTGGCGATGCCATTGCTCCATTGCTTCGTGGTGTATGGAGAAATGTTCGTGCGGTGGCAACTACCGATATTGTTACCAATGCGGCAGATTATTTGGCAGCCGACAAGCCATTGCTTTTGATTAGTTTTGCTCGTTCAGGTAATAGCCCAGAGAGCGTGGCAGCTGTCAACTTGGCAAATGCTATTTGCAAAAACGTGGCTCACATCTATATCACATGCAACAAGAATGGCCACTTGGCTCAATCGGCCAATGCTGAGAATATCCTTTCTCTCCTTCTTCCAGAGGAGACCGATGATAAGAGTCTTGCAATGACTAGCAGCTTCTCTACAATGCTACTCACCTGCTTGATGATTAGCCAAATCGATCATATCGAAGCAGAGCGTGAGCGCATCGAGGCTGTGGCTGCCAACGCACAAGCCATCTTGTCTGACTATGCAGGTGCTATTGAGGCAATAGCTGCTCGTCCATTCGAACGTGGCGTATTCTTGGGTTCAGGTCCTATGAAGGGTATTGCTGAGGAGTGCCACCTCAAGCTCCAAGAGCTCACCGATGGTGGTGTGGTATGCAAGTTCGATAGTTTTCTCGGATTCCGTCACGGACCAAAAGCAGTGGTAAACGAGCAGTCTATCATGGTATATCTCATGCAGGATGACGAAGCTATTCAGCGCTATGAGCGCGACTTGGTTAAGCAAGTCAGTGGTAACAATAAATTGGTAGCGCAAATCATCGTATCCGCAGGCGCGCGCGTGAATATAGAAGGTGTACAAGAAGATTTGCAAGTGGTAATGCCTAATGGATTGGCAAAAACGGGTATCTACAGCGTATTGCCATACGTATTAGTAGGCCAACTATTGGGCTTCTATACATCTGTCGCTCATGGCCTTTGCCCAGACACTCCGTCTGTATCTGGCAATATCCACCGCGTAGTAGAAGGCGTTATCATCTACGAATAATTCACTAAACACTAAACATCAAAAGATCATGGCTAAAACCGAAAATATCCTCCGCGTGATGGAGGAACTCAAACAAACCACTGGCGTGCCACGCACACTTTTTGCTGCATGCCCTAACTCATTGTCAGTAATCAAGGCGTCTTTCCGCGCGGCTAAGCGTAATAATGCACCTATCTATTTCGCTACCACGCTCAACCAAGTAGATACCGATGGTGGTTACACAGGTATGACTCCTGCAGAGTTTACCAAAGTGCTCGCTCGCGAGGCTGCTGCTGTGCATTATACTGGTCCTTACGTAGTGGCTATCGACCACGGAGGCCCATGGTTGAAGGATATCCAAACCCAACAACGTTGGGATACCCAACGCGCTATGCAAGGCGTGAAGGAGAGCTACGAGGCAGCTATCTTGGCTGGCTACGACTTGATTCACGTGGATCCAACCGTAGATATCTTCTTGCCAAAGGGTGAGATTATTGATATTCATGTAGTGGCACAACGCACCGTAGAACTCATTCTCCATGCTGAGAACTTCCGCAAGGCGAATGGTATCGCTCCTATCTCTTATGAGGTAGGTACCGAAGAGGTGCATGGTGGCTTGGCTGACCCTACTACTTTCGACACCTTCCTTTCTGACCTCAAAGAGGGCTTGAAGAATGTCGGTCTCGAGGATGTATGGCCATGCTTCATCGTAGGTAAAGTGGGTACTGATCTCCATACCACCCTCTTCGATCCTGAAGTAGCACGCGACTTGACTGCTAAGGTGCGTCCTTATGGTAGCTACATCAAGGGTCACTATAGCGACGATGTGGACAACCCACAAGACTATCCAACATCGGGTATGGGTGCTGCTAACGTAGGTCCAGAGTTCACAATGAATGAGTTTGATGCTCTCGCTGAACTGGAGGCTGAGGAGAAAAAGCAATTCGAAGCGGGTCGTATTCCACAACTCAGTAATATGGGTAAAGTGCTCTGGCAAAAGGTATATGAGTCAGGCCGTTGGAAAAAATGGTTGCAACCTGATGAGCAAGGCAAAGACCTCGCTGAGGTATCTGAGGAGCGTCAACAATGGCTCGTTAAGACTGGCTGCCGCTATATCTGGCAAGCACCAGAAGTGCTCGTAGCACGTCAAAAACTCTATGATAACCTCGCTTATGTGGGTATCGATGCTGAAGATGTAGTACTCATGCGCATCGAGCATAATATGGATAAATACTATTATGCGTTCAATATTGTTAATTTGAATGATCACCTTAAAAATATCTAAAAGATGAAACCTTTTGATATCGTTGCTTTAGGCGAATTGAATGTCGATCTTATTCTCAATCAAATTGATGGTTTCCCAGAGGTAGGAAAAGAGAAGTTTGCCAAGCAAATGACATTGACATTAGGTAGCTCCACAGCAATCTTCGCGGCCAATGCAGCAGCATTGGGCGTGAAGGTGGCTTTCTGCGGAATGGTGGGTAATGACCAATTTGGCGATTTGGTAGAATCAAGCTTACAATCCAAAAAAGTGGATACCTCCTATCTTATCCGTACCAACGAGCACGCCACGGGTGCTACTATCTGCATGAGCTATGATGAAGACCGTGCTAACCTCACCTACCAAGGCGCAATGGACGTGATGGCGCTCAAGGATATCAATCCTGAGGTGTTTACAAATGCGAAGCACATCCATATCTCTTCTATCTTTATGCAAAGCGGTTTGAAGAAGGACCTTATCGAGATTCTCAAACTCGCTCAAGCCAACGGTGTGACCACCTCGCTCGACACCCAATGGGATCCAGTAGAGGAGTGGGATTTGGACTATGCGAATGTATTGCCACTCATCACCGTCTTTATGCCTAACGAGACAGAGCTCAAGGCGCTGACTCACAAGGACAATATCGATGATGCTATAGCATGCATTGCACCTTATATCAATAATGCAATCATCAAGCAAGGTAGTCGTGGCTCATTGCTCATCAAGAAAGATGGTACACGCCACCAAATGGCTGCTATGCTCAACGAGAACGTAGTGGATTGCATTGGTGCGGGCGACTCATTCAACTCGGGCTTTATTGCTCAGTTTGTGCAAGGTGCATCTCTCGAAGATTGCCAACGCTATGGTAATATGACGGGTGCTGTCAATACCACCGCTGCGGGCGGTACTACCGCTTTCACATGTCTCGAGGACGTTGAGCGCGTAGCAAAAGAGCGTTTTGGCTTCGTAAAATAATCTAATCAACTGATAAACAATGAAACGAATCCTTTTATATTGCGCTGCAGCATTAGTCCTGATGGGCTGCTGCAAGACCCAAGAGCAACCAAAGGGTATCACCGAGACCTTGCTCTTGAACGATTTCCGCCCGGTTAGCGTGAACAATATTCCGCAAACGTTTGTTGAAAAGGCTAAATATCCTGTCATCGACATGCACTCGCACGATTATATTGCTGCTCCAGAGGATGTGGATGCTTGGGTAGAGGCAATGGATGCATGTGGTATCCAAGAAACTCACATCATGCACTGCTCTTGGATTGGCAAACCTTTCGAAGAGGTGATGGCTCCATATGCTAAGTATGGCGACCGCTTCCGTTTCTGGTGCTCGCTCGATTATACCCAATTGCTCAAAGACGGTTCTGCTGATGAGTGTATCGCTTATTTGGAGAAATGCCACGAGATGGGCGCTGTAGGTATAGGTGAGATGGGCGACAAAGGGCAAGGCGACCTCTATGCACGTCCTACCGAGGGCTATGGTCTCCATATCGATGACCCACGCCTCAAACCCGTTTGGGCAAAGTGCGCTGAACTCAAGATGCCTATCAATATCCACGTAGGCGAACCATACTGGATGTATCTTCCACAAGATGCTACCAACGATGGTCTGCCTAATGGTGCCGTTTGGCATGTAGATACTACTGCAGCGGATTGCCTTGGTTATGAGGGGCTTATGACTACCTTTGAGAATGCACTTCGCGAGAATCCTGCTACTATCTTTATCGCTTGCCACTATCTCAATATGAACCAAGACCTCCCACGCTTGGGTGCCATGTTGGATAAGTACCCTAATATGTATATCGACATCTCTGCACGTGTAGCAGAGTCTGCCCATACACCACGCGCAACGCGCGAGTTCCTCATCAAGTATCAAGACCGTGTGCTCTTTGGTACCGACAACGGTATGGCAGCAGATATGTACCGTAATATCTTCCGTATCTTGGAGACTGAGGACGAGCATATCTATATCCACGATTACAACTATCATTGGCCATTGTCAGCTTTTCACTTGCCTGACACTGTGCTTGAGAAAATCTACAACAAGAATGCAAAGCGCATCTTGACTGAGTATAAATAATTCTTAATTCAAAATTCATAATTATGAAAACAAACTCCATTAATTGGTTGTTCATTATAATTTGTGTTGTGGCACTCTTCGTGGGTTGTTCTCCTAAAGCGGAGACCGATCTGCTTGAGTGCGATGCTGCTACAATGACCCAGTTCCCATATAATGAGAATGGCGTCATTGTAGCTAAGCATCAGAAAATCACCCATGTTGTGGATCACCCTGGAATGGTGAAGATCGAGACTTACTATGTTAACGAGGGCAAACCTATCACCGTTCGCGCATACGAGATGTGCCGTACCGAGGTAGAGGCTGCTGATTCAGTAGTATGGTCCCTCCAACCATCTTCCACTAATGGTCGTCTCGACTGGGTATTGCCAGTCACTGAGGGCTTCAAGAAAGAGAACTATTTAGGTATGAACAACTCCGACTACGGAGGCGGTATCCCAATGGTTGACTTGTGGCAACGCGATGGCGGTGTAGCTATCGGTCTCATCGAACCAGTGTTGCGTATGATCTCTATGCCTGTAGAGTGGAAACGTTACGAGAATAAAGTCAGCATGTCTTTGCGTTATGAGTTTGAATGGCCTGTAGAACTTAATACGGGTGATACGCTCCATACCTTCACCGCTTTCCGCTATGAGCATGAGGGTGACTATTTCAACGCGCTCCGCACTTTCTCTGAGGTGATGCAATCCGAGGCAGGTATCGAGTTGCCTGCATCCGAGCCGGAGGCTTTCGAACCAGTATGGTGCGCATGGGGCTATGAGCGTACATTCACTATCAACGAAGTGATTGGTACCTTAGATAAGGTAGCAGAACTTGGCTTCAAGTGGGTGGATGTGGATGATGGCTTCCAAATCGCTGAAGGCGACTGGGAGACCAACGACCGTTTCCCTGGTGGCGACCGCGATATGCGCCGTATGACCGATGAGATCCACCGCCGTGGTATGTTGGCTAAGCTCTGGTGGGCTCCTCTCGCTGCTGACCCTGGTACTAATCTGCTGAAGAAACACCCTGAAATGATGTTGCTCACCGATGAGTGGACACCTGAGTATATATCTTGGTGGGATAGCTACTACCTCTCTCCAGTCAACCCTCATACTACCGAGCATACTAATATGCTCCTCGACCGCTTCCTTAATAAGTGGAATTTCGACGGACTCAAGATCGATGGTCAACACCTCAATTGCTGCGAGCCAGACTACAACGAGCATTCTTGCCTTGAGTATGCAGCACAATCAGTAGAGTTGCTACCTTCCTATTTCCAAAACGTATTTGAGAAAGCTCGCGCTATTCATCCTCACGCAGTGGTGCAAATATGCCCTTGCGGTTGCGCAATGAACTACTACCTCTTGCCATACTTCAACCAAGCTGTGGCATCCGACCCAACTTCTTCCAAACAAGTGCGTATGAAGCGCAAAGCGTATGCGGCTATGGCTCCACAGATGGCATACTATGGCGATCACGTTGAGCTCACCGATGGCGGCACTGACTTTGCTTCACAAATTGGTACGGGTGCAGTCATTGGCTCTAAGTTCACCTATCCAAAAGACAATCCTAACGTGAAGACCAGTTTCCTCCTTACTCCTGAGAAAGAGGCACTCATCCGTCACTGGATGCGTATCTTCAAGGAGAAGAACCTCGCCCGCGGCGAATACCTCAACCTCTACACATGGGGCTTTGACTACCCAGAGGCACACGTCATCCGCCAAAACGACGCGCTCTACTATGCCTTCTATACCGATGCTGATGCGTTCAAGGGTCAAATCGAATTGCGTGGTTTGGAGAAAGGCAAGACTTATACCGCTACTACCTATGCAGCACTCGAACCTGTTTCTTTCCAAGTGGATGGCAACAACCCTGTAATCGAAGCTGATTTTGTAGGCAACTATCTCTTAGAAGTTAAAGAAAACAACTAATTTATAAACAATTAAAAACATGAGAACATTTTCTGTTATTTGCATGAGTCTTCTTTTGGCAATTGCTCCTGCGTTTGCGCAGACGGTTGTAAAAGGAACGGTTACCTCTGCTGACGACGGCATGCCTATGATTGGTGTGAGTGTTGTAGAGCAAGGTACAACAAATGGTACGGTTACTGATATCGACGGTAACTACGAACTCGAAACAACTAAAGATGCGACAATCCAATTCTCGTACATCGGCTTCAAGACCCAAACTGCTAAGGCCGCTTCTGTCCTTAACATTATTATGGAGTCTGATGCCATCATGATGGAGGAGGTTGTTTCTTTGGGTTACTCTTCTCTCAAGAAGGCAGAGTTGTCTTCTGCTGTCGTTACAGTTTCCAGCGAAGCATTGACCGACGTTACTTCTTCGGATATTGGTAACATGCTCCAAGGTAAAGTAGCTGGTGTACAAATCACCAACGCAGGTGGTCAACCTGGCGATGCTGCTGAAATTCGCATTCGTGGTACGGGTTCTATCACTGCTTCCAGCGCTCCTGTTTATGTGGTGGATGGTGTCATGGGTGGCTCGTTCAACCCTCAAGACGTAGAGACCATCTCTGTGCTTAAGGACGCAGGTGCTACGGGTATTTATGGTGCTGCCGCTGCTGGTGGTGTCATCGTTGTGACTACCAAGTCGGGTAAGAAAAACGAGAAAATCACTGTGGACGTCAAAGCTACTGCTGGTGCAAAGCAAGCACTCTACAAAAACTATCGTATGATGGATTCTGAAGAACTCTATAACTTCCACAAGAAACTCTATTCTAAGAGTCTTTTCGGCGCATTGTATCCTAAGACATTGCTTGAGCAAGACTACAACTGGCGAGACGAGTTCTTCCGCACAGGTGTTATTCAAGACTACTACGTTTCTGTAAAGGGTGGTTCAGAGAAAGTAGGTTACTATGCTGGTCTCAACTACTACGATGAGCAAGGTACACTCATCACCACGGGTATGCAGAAGTTCAGCGCAAACCTCAATCTTAACGCACAAATCACCAAGTGGTTGGATATGAAGGCCAAGGTTACTTTCACCAAGTCAACGGTAGATTACCCTTCTTCTTGGACTATGCTTGACGATGCGTTCAACAAAATGCCTTGGGACAACCCATACGAGCTCGATGCTGAGGGCAAATCTACTGGCAAATATTTATATGTAGATAAGAACAAACGTTCTGATAACGGAGAAGATTGGTGGTCTCAAAATACTTGGAACTCACTCCACTCTACCTATTATAACTATAGCACATCTAATAACTTCGACTTCAGTGGAATGCTCCAACTCAATGTTCATTTCACCGATTGGTTGAACTTCTCTACCACCAATACTTTTGGTTCTGGCTACTGGAAATCAACATCTTATGTTGACCCACGTGCTTATGACTCCAGCTATGCAAACGGCTACTTGGAGAACTCGATTGGTATCAGCAAAAGCTTCGGTACTACTAACATTCTCAAGGCTTCTTACCAATGGGGCGATCACAGCGTAAATGGTATGCTCGGTTGGGAGTGGGGTACTTGGAAATCTGAGTACACTACCGCTTCTGGTACTGGTATGCCTAACGGCGTAGACGCACTCAATGCTACTTCTCCTTTCGGTGTTAGTGGTTATGAGATTCCTGGTGCAAGTTGGGCTGGTTTTATCCAAGCGCAATACGATTATGCAAAACGCTACTTCGTTACTGCTACTTTCCGTGCTGAGGCAAGTTCTATCTTTGCTCCTGAGAACCGCGTAGGTTACTTCCCATCAGTGGCTGCTTCTTGGTTGATTAGCAACGAAGACTTCATGAAAGACCAAGACGTCGTTTCATTCTTGAAACTCCGTGCAAGTTATGGTATCACAGGTAACAACAATATCCCTGCTTACAAGTACTTGGCTACTTACGCACTTAGCGCATTGTATCAAAACCAAGTGGCTGCTACTCCAAGTCGTTTGGCTAACCCTCTCCTCCACTGGGAGACTGCTAATATGGCTGCTGTAGGTATTGACCTCACCTTTATCGACCGCGTTGATATGTCTATCGACCTCTACAATACCGACAACACAGGTCTGCTCCTCAACGTACCTGTAGCTCCATCTACTGGTTTCTACGAGGTTACAAAGAACGCAGGCTCTGTTCGCAACCAAGGTATTGAATATCGCATTGATGCTAATATCATCAACCTTGGCAAATGGTCTTGGGATCTCGGCTTCAACATCGGTTTCAACAAGAACCGCGTGACCGATCTTCCTAACCACGAGCCATTCCTCCAAACTGCAAGCTCTGTGAGCCAACAAGTTAAAGAGGGTCAAGATATCTATTCTTGGTACATGAAAGAGTGGGCTGGTGTAGATCCTGAGAATGGTGACCCATTGTGGTACGTAGTAGATGCTAAGGGCGAATATGTGCTTGACGCAGATGGTCAAAAGACTACTACCAACGACTACAACGCTACTCAAGCTATAGTAGTTGGCAAAGCTACTCCTCTCTTCTCGGGTGGTTTGAACACACAAGTTTCTTGGAACGGTATCTACCTTCACATCAATACCAACTTCATGTATGGCAACAAGATCTACAACTACACTCGTCAATCTACCGATGCTGACGGTGCATACGTAGGCTACAACCAACTCTCTATCGACAATTCTATCCAAGGTTGGAGCCGTTGGGAGGAGAAGGGCGACATCGCTACTCACCCAAAACCAATGCTTAATGGTAACAAGAACTCCAATGCTATCAGCTCACGTTACCTCGAAGATGGATCATACTTCCGTATCAAGAACCTCACCGTTGGTTATGAATTCCCTAAGTCTCTCATCAAGAAGGCTTACATGACCCGCTGCCGTATTTATCTCTCTGCTGACAACCTCTGGACGGCTACTAAGTTCTCAGGTATGGACCCAGAGATCACCCTGTCAACTTCTACATATAACCTCGCTGGTATGTACTCAAGCAACTATCCTGTTGGTCGCACCTACCAAGCTGGTGTAGAAATTAGCTTCTAACATTTAAATTTTCTAAATTACCTTTAGAACGTTTAAAACCTTTAAAACTTTTAAAACATTTTATAATATGAAAAAGATAGCTTTAATAATGGCTCTTGTGGCAGGGGTATTGTTCACTTCTTGTGATCTCAACTTCTTCCCATCTGATGAGCTCAACTCCGATGTGTTGCTCCAAGATGAAGCAGGAGCGGCATACATCATGGATGGTTGCTATGCATTCCTCAAAGACGAGATCGATTTCTTGGGATATGCCAGTGGTAATACTTTCACACGCCACTATTTCCAAATGTCTGAGTTCCCTGCAGACAACACTTGTCTTTCTTCACATACTACCGACCCTCTCTACGAGGCTACTGCGTATGCGATGACTGATAACCTCAAAAACGTAGGTACACTCTGGATGGTTGCTTACAAAGCAATCTATATGGCTAACACCGTTATCACATCTTTCGAGGAAGGCGCATCTGCTGATGGTGACCAACTTCTCGGCGAAGCATACTTCATGCGTGCACTCATGCACCTCAACCTCGTGACCCTTTATGCGAAACCTTATTCACATGGTCGCGACAATATCGGTATTCCTTTGCATATCTCTACCAGCAACGAGACTATCACTCGCGCTAAAGTAGGTGATGTGTACGACCAAATCTTGAAAGACTTCACCAAGGCTTCCGAGCTCATGGGGCCTTCTCGTGGCAACAAGGGTTATCCAAGCAAAGACGCTGCACTCGGTATGCTCTCTCGCGTTCACCTCTATATGGAGAACTGGGAAGCTGTAGTCAACACCGTTAACACCATGCTCGGTGGTGCCGCTCCTGCATCTAAGTTGGAGAGTGATTTCGTGGCTCTCTTCCCTAATGCTAAGACTGCCAACGAAACGCTCTTCTGCATCGCACACGAGGCTACTGACACACGTGGTCAATCTTCTATCGGTTCTATGTATCTCAAAGATGGTATGGGATGGGGCGAGATTTATCCTTCTAACACCCTCCTCTATCTCTACGAGCGTTACCCTTCAGATGTACGTTACAGTGGTATCATTCTCCCACAATATTTGGAGGCGGGTACTATGACCGCGTATTTGCCTATCGAAGCACAAGAAGGTGGCATCTCTACAGGTCGTTCCAATATGATTGCTAATGCTACTCCTGATGGCGACAATTACACCTGTACTGTGGACGGAACCAAATACACCATCGAGAAACGTACCATCAATGGCGAATATACCGAGTATTGGATGAACTACAAAGGCGAGGATTTGCAAGTACGCGTTCACCCTGTAATGCAAAACCGTAAGCAAATTCCTATCTACTACATCAACAAGTTCTCTTACCAAGATGGCGACCCAATGCTTTCTTCTCCTATCGTTTGCCGCTGGGGTGAGGTGATCCTCAACCGCGCTGAGGCTTATGCGCACATGGGTGGTAAAGATGCTGAGGCATTGGCTGATGTCAACGTACTCCGTGAACGTGCAGGTATCCCTGCTGAGGGTATGTTCGCGGCTGATAAGATGCACGGTTATGCATCTGCACTCGATGTAGTGCTTGACGAGCGCCGTCTTGAGTTGGCATTCGAAGGCCACCGCCTCTTCGACCTCATCCGCAACAAACGCACTATCGACCGTCGTTTCCCTGGTGCACAACCTTGGGAGGTAGTAGAACCTACTTACGAGAAACTCCAATACCCTATTCCTAACAACGAATGGACGGTTAGCGGTATTCAACAAAACCCAACTTATTAATAGACAATCAATCAACAACAATTTATAAACATTTTTAATAATCGATTATTATGAAGAAATTTAAATTTGCACTTATGTGCGCTGCCGCTTTGGCATTTATCGCTTGTGAACCAAAGAACGGACCAGAAGGTGAAGGTGAAGGTGAAGGTGAAGGTAAACACGTCCTTCACAAGGAACTGGGGCGAATAGTGCAGCTTCCACGGGATGGCCACGAGGAAAAGCATCGCCAGCGTCACAAAGTAGAAGGAGGGAACCACGCGCATGATTCTTCTGCGGTAGAACCACGTTCTGTCGGGTATGGGATCGCCCTCGGACATGGAGCGGGCGTAGGGCAGGAACAGCAGGAACGCGCTGAGCAGTATGGTACCGTCCACCGGCATGTAGCCCGAACGCACCAGAAAATCCAGCGAGACCCCTCCGATATAGGGCGTCAGCCAGCTCTGCTGCCAGAAGTGATACCAGCTGACGATAAAGACGAGAATCACCCGCAGGCCGTCCAGCTCGGGAATGCGGCGGCTCGAGGGCAGATAGGGCTTGCGGGACAAGGGGATCACGCTCCTTCACAGCATGCCTACAGTATAGCAGAGGAAAATGCCAGCGTCAAACTGAATCCGCACCGGGCAGGAATCCGGCTTCCCCGCGTCAAACCTTACCGGGGTGCAATACCCGTGAAAGGAAGCGAAAGCAATGGCTTTGAATACCGATATCCGTCTGCGCAATCAGGTGATATACTCTGTCTTTGTCCGCAATTACAGCAGGGAGGGCACCTTCCGCAGGGTACAGGAGGATCTGGACCGCATCAGGTCTCTGGGCGTGGATATTATCTGGCTGATGCCCATTCATCCGCTGGGCGAAAAGAACCGCAAGGGCTCGCTGGGCAGTCCCTACGCTATCCGGGATTACCGGGCGGTAAACCCCGAATTCGGCACAATGGAGGACTTCCAGGCGCTGGTGGAGGCGATCCATGACCGGGGGATGAAGTGCATCATCGACGTGGTGTACAACCATACCGCGCCGGATTCATGGCTGCGGGAGCATCATCCGGAGTGGTTCTACCGAAAGCCTGACGGCAGCTTCGGCAACCATGTGGGCGACTGGTGGGACGTGATTGATCTGGACTACAGTCACCGGGAGCTGTGGGACTACCAGATTGAGACGCTGAAGATGTGGGCGGAAATCGTGGACGGCTTCCGCTGCGACGTGGCGACCATGGTGCCCCTTGCCTTCTGGCTGGAGGCGAGGAAGCAGGTGGAGGCGGTGCGTCCCGGCTGTCTGTGGCTGGCGGAATCGGTAGAGCCGGAGTTCATCTGCGCGCTGCGGGAGCAGGGGCTGTGGGCGTCCTCGGACAGTGAGATCTATCAGGCCTTCGACATGGCCTACGATTACGATATCTGGGGCGAGTATACCAAAGCCCTTACCGGCGAGGGCACGCTGCAGGCCTATCTGGACAGGGTGAACCTGCAGGAGGCGATTTATCCCGCCAATTATGTGAAGCTGCGGTGCCTGGAGAATCACGACCGCATTCGAGCCGCGGCGCTGATTCCCGATGAGCGCGCCCTGCGCTGCTGGACAGCCTTTGCCTATTTCCAGAAGGGCGTTACGCTGATCTACAACGGTCAGGAGGTCTGCTGCGAGCACCGGCCCAGCCTGTTTGACAGGGACACCGTTCCGTGGAACACCGGGCGGGATCTGTCCGGGCTGATGCGCCGCCTGTACGCCATCCGTCAGGATCTGTTGATGAAGGACGGCGCCTACAGCGTGCGTGCGGCGGGGCATGACGACGTGATTGTGGCGGAACACCGCTGCGGAGGCGAGCGGCTGATCGGCCTGTTTGCGGCGAAGGGTCAGGCCTGCAGCGTGAAGGCTGACGTGCACGACGGACGCTACGTCAACCTGATCGACGGTCAGAGCGTGGCGGCGGAGCAGGGCGTGGTAATGCTGCGCGGCGAGCCGGTGATCATTCGCATTGAGGGGTAAACAAAAAGAAGGAAGCTGCAGCTTCCTTCTTTTTCTTCATTACAGCCCTT